>CAVDNW010000001.1:0-153645 GCA_963610435.1 Oscillospiraceae bacterium
TATTTGATAACGTAATGACATTTTTCAAAGGAGAACGTTATCCCGAACTGGGGTATCATAATGTCATCGCTGTCCATGCGGGCGATATACTTGCCTTTAGCCTTGGCAAACAGTAAATTACTTGAGGCAATGTAATCATGCCGGTTTCTAATCAGCCTAATGCGTGAATCATTGTAAGACAGGATGATGTCGCACGTATTATCCGTGGATCCGTCATCCACAATAAGCACTTCAAAATCGTGAAATGTTTGATGCAATATGCTGTCCAAACACTCCCTAATGTGCGCTGCGCCATTGTAGACAGGCATGACGACGGATATGGGGATACGATTCATCAAGAGGCTATAAGTTTTTGATTAGATTTTTCTTACCTTGTTTTAAATTTATTTAGGCTTTTCTTGTTTGTGCGCAAAGATAGTTTTTTTTCTTTTCGCCCCAAGTTTCTTCTGATTTTTTTCACGATGAGTTTTATTTTTTACCAGATGTTACACGAAAGCAAGGTTGTGACCAGTTGCCTATGAGATTTAAGGGGAATAAGGGGATTACTTTCGTAAGAAAATGTTGGTCTTGTTTGCCGACATGTGAGAAAATGCTTAAATTTGCATTTACTGCGAAACTCGTCGCTGCTACCAGTTTTGTTCTTGAGAATTAATGTGAAAAATCGGAAGTAATATCATGCATATTTGTTTGTGCTGAGAAGTAAGAAAAATATAAGAAATAAAACATTATGAACACAAAAGTGAAAGGTTATGTGGCCGGCGTGTTGGCAGCCATCTTCTATGGCACCAATCCGCTGGGCGCACTTTATCTGTATCAGGACGGTATCAACTCAGGCACCGTGCTCTTCTATCGTTACGCGCTGGCACTGGCCTTCTTCGCCGTGTGGATGGTGTTGCGGGGCGAGAGCTTCCGCGTGAAGTGGGGGCATGCCGTGCGCTTCATCGTGCTGGGTAGTCTGTTTGCCATGTCATCCACCGCACTTTATGTCAGTTTCCATTACATGGATGCCGGTATTGCCTCGACCATCCTCTTCAGTTATCCCATCATGACTGCCGTGCTCATGGTGGCATTTTTCCATGAGCGCGTCACGTGGCCCACAGTGTTGTCCATAGCCTTGGCCACACTGGGCATAGGACTGCTCTACCGCGGCGACGGAGGCATGGCACTGTCGACCATTGGCGTGTCGCTGGTGTTGTTGTCCTCGCTGCTCTATGCTCTCTACATCATTGCCGTGAACCAGTGGACCACAAGTTGCTCGCCCGTGAAGTTCACCTTTTGGATTGTGCTGGGTGGCCTGGTCTCCATCCTTGTCTTCTCACTTGCATCGGGTGAGTCCCTGCAGTGGCTGCATGGCACACGCCAATGGGCATGTGCCGCGCAGTTGGCTCTGTTGCCCACGGTGATGAGCCTGTTCTTCATGAATATCGCCATCAAGAACATCGGCAGCACGCCATCGGCCATCATGGGAGCGCTGGAGCCAGTCACGGCGGTGTTTATCGGTTGCTTGGTCTTTGCAGAAAGCTTTTCGTTGCGTTTGGCCATCGGTATCGTGCTGATTCTTACTGCCGTCATCCTCATCATCGTGGCCCGCAGTGGCGCGCATACAGAGGATGAACATCACGCGCATCGGCACTTGTCTTTTGCACCTCCGCGCCTGCGTTTCCCATTCCATCGTAACAAGGAATAGATGCCCAACCAGGGCTGTGCGGATGTTGCTGACCGCCACAAAACAATCCCCCTTCTCCGCGGGCTATGCGGAAAAGGGGGATTGTCATGAATGTGTAGCAAGCCGCCGCTTGGTCAGCCAAACAGATAGGCCAGGACAAGTGCCGCAGTGGCCAGGAAATTGAGGCAGAGCCCAATAAGTGGCACCATCCAGCGGTCGCGCATCACTTCGTTGGCCTCTGCCTGGTCTGCCACGCTGATGGGCTGGCGCATCATCTTGCGCAGCGAGAAGGTGACTCCCAATGAACAGAGTACCAAGCAGGCGCTGAGAACCCACATGGGGGCGTTCATGCCGCTTAGATAACTGGGCAGTCCTATCCGCAACGCCACACCAATGGCTATGACCATGGAGGCGAGCATCGCCAATTCCAGTTTGCGGGCAAGGCCGCTGACACCCAACGTCACCTCCACGCGAGGTGCCAGCAGGAGGTCGGATGTCAGACGGGACGCTTGCTTGATCTGCTGGCTGAAATACCATTTCACCAGGGAGAAGAATGCGAAGAACACGAGGCCGACGTAGAACAATGGCGGGCAAGTGTCGCTGAAATAGAGGCAGACGTAGACTAGGCTGAGGAAGATGTTCTGCAGCCTGGTCTTCCATATGTAGAGCGCATACTGTTGCAGATTGGTGTACTCATCAGTGTCGAGGCTTTTCTCTGGGTGCTCGCCCCTCACGGCATTGCGGACAAACAATGCCACCCCCAGGACCAGTATTCCCAGTCCTATGTAGAAGCGGCCGTTGTGCTCAAGGTCATCATTGCACAAGCGCATGAAAGCCATGAACGCCAGGACGACGGCGAAGGCCGAGTTAAGCAGGCGGCATGCGATGGTGGGGCGCACCACGACCGGGCACTGCTTGTTGCCAGTGGGTATGATGTAGTGGGTGTCAAGGAGGAGTTGCTTCATGTCATGTTTGTGTATTTGTATCTGTGCCTTCCCAGGAATCGTTGCCTGCCGATGCAGACGATGGAGTGGGCTTGGGTAGACGGCGGTTGCGGCGCAAGGCGTCGGCAATAATCCATTGCAGTTGGCCGTTGGTGGACCGAAACTCGTCGGCAGCCCATTTTTCCACTGCCTGCATCGTGGCGGTGTCGAGCCTGAGCACAAAACTCTTGGTAGCTTTTGCCATGTCGGATGCAGGCGTTTTACATATTCAGCGTTCCGGTGTTGACCACTGGCTGCGCAGCGTCGTCGCCACAGAGCACTACGAGGAGATTGGACACCATTGACGCTTTCTTGTCATCGTCGAGCTCCACCACCTGCTCGGCCGAGAGTTTGTCGAGTGCCATCTTCACCATGCTGACGGCTCCCTCCACAATCTTTTCGCGGGCAGCGATGATAGCGTCGGCTTGCTGGCGCCGCAGCATAACGGCAGCAATCTCAGGTGCGTAGGCCAGGTAGTTGATGCGTGCCTCCACAATCTCGATGCCCGCCATGTCTAGACGTTCGGTGAGGCGCTCCTCCAGTTGTTTGTTGATGATATCGCCTCCGCCGCGCAGTGTCACTTCGTCGCGGGTCTCATTGTCGTCATAGGAGTAGAGTCCGGCTACTTGGCGGAGAGCCGCGTCACTCTGGATCTTCACGAAGTTCTCGAAAGCACTCATGATGCTGTTCACGTCGGTGCCTATCGAGGCGTTGGTGCGCGCCATGGTCTGCGAGTCGATTTCGAACATGGCCTTGTAGGTGTCTTTCAGCCGCCACACCAGCACCAGGCCAATCATCACGGGGTTGCCCTGCTTGTCGTTGACCTTGATGGGTTCGGCATCGATGTTGCGCGAACGGAGCGAGAGACGCTTGGTGGTGATGAAGGGATTTACCCAAAAGAAGCCCACACGCTTGAACGTGCCTTTGTATTGTCCGAAGAATATCATGACGCGTGCTTCGTTGGGCTCCTGCTGGATGAAACCCTTGAGGCAGATGAGCAGACATATCATGATGGCCGGACTGATGACGCAGGGGGCGGCACTCTCTTCCATGATGCCGCTGACCAGCCAGGCGATGTCGGCCAGAATGAGCAGAATGAAGATGGTGAGGGCCAGGAAGCCATTCATGGTGAGACCTTCGAAGCGGCGTTCGCCCGGAACAGGGTTTGAGAGTGTCTCTTGTGCGTTTTTCGTTGTTTCCATAATAAATTGTTTTGGGATGAATATAGTCTTTGTTATGATATCACTTTGATATTGCAAAGATATATGTTTATCAATGTCTTGCCAAATAGTAGCCTTGTATTTTAACCTTTATTATCCGAAAGCCGCTGTGCTTATGCAGAACTTGCGGTAAGATTTGCGGAAACATGCGATTCCCTGTGGGATTGCTGCCGCAAGATGGAACGTGTCGCATGGCCTCTCCCGTTGTCTTGTAAGGGCTGCGCACAGAATGTGGGTGCAAAAAACGGGTTCTGCCTTCCGGCATGCATGGCCGGTCGACAGAACCCGTATGGAGAAGAAGTGTGGCATGATGGTTAGCGGCCGTCATGCCTCACTGGTGTCATTTGCGTATTACAACCTTTTGGTGGTCCTTGAGGTACACGCCGCTCTTGGCGGGCTTCTTGCCGTAGTGGAAGCCGCCCACGTCCGTCCAGCGGTGGGTGCTCTTGCCTTCAGTGGTATTGATGCCGGTGGCGTCGGACAGGCGGAGCGTTATGTTCTGTACGGGAGTGGTCGCATCGTAGAGTTTCGTGCCGATGAGCTCCGTCTCCTGTTGCGTCTCCTTGTCCCACAGCTTGAAGGTGTAAGTCTCGCCGTTGGTGCCATAGATGGCGATGGGGCAGGGGCTTCCTCCCTTGGCTGTGGCTGTTCCCCGGCACTCTCGGTTGAAGAATGCCGCAAGCTCATAGTCGTGGCCGTAGAGAGCGTCATCGTTGTCGAGCACGAAGGCCGTGACGTAGGTGTAGTCCTCATACTGGTAAGGCAGGCCGTCGGGAATGCTGTAATGCTTCGCCGTCTCCGCCTCAAGCAAGTAAGGTTGTGTGGTCGATCCGAGGATGTCGTTGACGCCATACATGTGTTTCTGCGAGATGGCTATCACCTCACCGGTGAGCGTGTTGCAGGCTCTGTAGGTCACCATGGAGGCTGAATCGCCCGAGATGGTGAGATACACGTTGCCTGTCGAGTCGCTCACTTGCCATCCGCGGCACTCGCCGTCGATGAAGGCACCTACCTGCCAGTTGGCTGTGGCGCGCCCGTTGACGTGGAGCGATGCGGCCATCACCATATTGCTGTTGAAGCGATGCCAGTCGCAGGCGAAACGCAGCGGGGCTGATAAGGCCTGTGCGGCCATGCGCTTACTGACCGTTTTCGCTGATGTGATGACACGCTTCACGGGGTAGTGCCACTTTTCGCCAGTTCCCAGGTGGTGGTAGAGATAACCCTCGCCGGGCGTGAGGTGCGTGATGCTTCCTGACCATGTGGTGCCATTGTACATGGACATTCCGCTCTGGCTCTTCACCACCTCGTTCACGGTGGGCTTGAAGTCGGCGAATGCCTCGTCGAGTGTCATCACTGTGCTTTCAGGATAGCTTATCCATGACCACGTGCCCTTGCCCGCGTCAGTGGGCTTCACAAACTCAATGGTCACGGTGTCGGGCCGTATGATGGAGCCTTCCAGGACGATATCCGTGTCCTTCACAGCGTAGATGTGGTAGCTCTCTGATGGGTTGAACTTGGTGTTCGTCCCGTTTTCGGTGCGCCGTTTGATGGCAGTCACGACACCCTCTCCGAGGTGGAACATCTCGTTGATGTTGTCCGTTGTGGGTGATATCCAGTTGGATACCCAGTTCCATCCATTCTTGAGTGATATCACTTGCTGCACTTCGTCGGATGTCTCGATGGTGCAAGGTTGACCGAAGGTGCCGCAGATCTTGCCTTGTATGAACGGCAGATGGTCTGCGCGGCTGGTGGCGTCGGTGACATAGGTTTTCGTGTAGATGAAGCCTGTGTGCGAGTCCCATACCTTGAAGTAAATGTCCTTGCATGAATCGGGCATGTTGCCTTTTACCACCATGTTCACGAAGTGGGTGTCCATGGTCTTGTCGTACTTGGGCGAGGCCACTCCGTGGCATATGCCGTTGACATCAAAGGCCCCCACCAGACTATTCTCGTCGGTGCTCCACTGGTTGCCGATCTTGAGCCTTGCCATGACGGTCATCCAGTCGTCGGAGGCGTTGTCCACTTCGTCGTGCCAGTCGGGACGCTCGCCGGTGACGGTGAGCGACACCTCGAGCTTGTCTTCCACGCCGTTGTCTGACGCGAGATAGAGCACGCAAGTGTATTGTCCTATCGGATTGGAGTCCTTGCTTCGGATCACAATGCTCTGGTATCCCGATGGGGTCATGGTTCCGCTGGTCTGCGACACCTCGAGCCACGAAGGCACGTTGGTGATTTTCCAGTTGGCCATCGACGATGAGCGGTTGCTGATGGTCGTGTAGTATTCGCCGTAGCCGTCCGACTGTCCGATTTGGTGTGTCATCGACAGCTTGTCGGTATCCCATCGTACGTCGCGTGCATCGACATAGAGGCTCCATGCCACGGGCTGCTTCATGTAGTTGCCGGCTTGGTCGCGCAGGTCATGTGCGTTGAAGTTGACGATGCACCCCTGCAGCGCCGACATCTTCACGTTGTCGGCGAACTTCAGTACGACCTTGGCCGGTTGCTCCTTCGAGAAGACGGGCTCTATGGCGATGGGACTTTCCACATCGTTGGGTTTGAGCCCTGATATCGTCTTCACAGTGGCTTCCTTCGCCACGGCTGCCGAGTCGGTGGCCGTGAAGCCCACCATCTCGGGCAGGGCATCATGATACTTCTTGTCGGTGACGCGGTCTTCGATGGACGGGATGGTCACCTTGGTGTTGGATATGATGTCGAAGCGTTCGAACGGATAGTAGGCCACCAGGCCCGCCTCGTTGCCGTTGAGGCTGCGCAGCAGGTTCCTGTTGACGGTTGTGGCAGTGCGGTAAGCGTTCCATATACGCACTTCGTCGATGTCACCGCTGAAGAAGTCCTCTGTGGTGAATTGGTCAGCATCGGCGTTGCGATAGCGGAGGGCACCGATGGTCATGCGCGAGTTGCTGAAGGCGCCTATCGACTTGCCCGTGATGAGCCTGTCGCTGCTGATGTCGATGGTGTCCACCGATAGCTTGGCGTATCCGTCGCGGTGCACGTTGAACGAGATGTGGTGCCACTTGTTGTCATTGTAAGGCTTGGTGCCGGCCATCACGCTGGTATTGCCTGCCACGTTGAGCTCAATGGCTCCGTTCTCAGTGATGGCAATCGAGAGGCGGTCTTCCAGGTCTGACGGTTCCTCGTAGGACCCTTCCTTGCCCGATCCGTTGGAGAAGATGGTCATGTGCTTGGCCTCTGCCGTGCGGAAGAGCATCTCGAGCACATAGTCGTCTTGCTTGCCGATACCCGCCTTCTCGGTGTTGATGATGACGCACTGGTCTTTACCGTTGAGGTGCAGGGCGTAGTTGTCGTAAGGCACATACCAGTCGTAGAGGCCCGAGAGGGTGAGGTCGCGTGAGCGCACCTTGTCGGCAGCCCTCGTCTCGTAGCCCTCGTCCATCGGCCAGTAGGCCGCTATGCCTCGCAGGTTATCGGTGTGCTTGTTGTCCTTGTCGCTGTACGCCTTTTCCACGCTCACCAGTCCGTCGTAGATCACGAGGCCTTCGGTGGCTGCGAAGCAGTTGTCGCCGTCGGCCGAACCGCCCACGTAGAGGTCTACGCTGGCCTCGTCGTCGGAGAGCAACGAGGCTTCGTCAAGCTGTTCGTCGATGAACTTGCTCTGCTTTACGTCGCATGTGCCGAAGCCGTTGTAGAGCGTGAGCTTGGTGTTCTCGCGGTCGAACTGGAAGATGAGGTACATCCAGTCCTTGTCGGGCACACCGTCGGCTCCTGCCATCTTTTCTGACGTGTAGGTGTTTCCAAACGCCTCCACCGACATGGTGGCGTCGGCGTTGTACCATATCTTCAAGGGCGTCTTCTTGCCGTTGCTGTTGACGATGTCTTGGCTGAGCAGGCAGCTGCGCTTGTTCAGTTCGGGCTTGTACCACATGGCGAGTTGGCACGACTGCCCCATGATGTTCACGCGGCTTGTGGTGTGTGCCGGCGCATTTCCGTCGAAGTAGAGGCCCGTCTTGTGGTTCACGGGAGCATCGTTGACGGCGGCTGTGACGGTGAAGTTGGCATCGCTTGCCTTGTCGGCGTCGATGGCCTCTGTGAAGGTGAGACTTATCTCGTCGTTGGGCGTGTAGAAGCCGCTCAAAGGTTTGGGCAGCCCGAAGAGCTCGGGTTTGCTCGTGTCCTTGAGAATGTCGATCACCTCGCTGTAGTCGTTGAGCTCTTCGTTTCCGAGGATGGTGAAGGTCTGTGCACGCACCTCATAGTCGCCGTCGTCGAGGTCGCTCATGTCGAACGTCATGAAGTCCTTGTCCTTGGTGAGCTTGCCCCATGCTTCGGGCAACTGGCCGTAGGCTCCCACGTAGAGGGCCGAGTCGTTGAGCAGTGTGGCCTGCGTGTGCCAGTCGTCGTGAGCGTCTTTCTTGCGGTACTGCAGTCTCACTCCGGCAAAGCGGCTGTAGTTGGTGTCGTATCCTTCGATGGTCATCTTTATCTTCGGGGCTGCGTTGCCGTTGACCTTGAAACCGTCGTTGCTCTTCATCGTGATCTTCGGTGCCATGGGCCTGAAGTGGATGCTGATGGTGTCGTATGCGCTTTCGAGATACCTGAGCTGATAGACCAGGTCATCGTAGTCGAGCACGTTGGGGTCGGTCTGCTCGAAGGTTATCGTGCGCTCGAGAGTCTCGCCCGGTGGCAAGATGAGGTCGTATCCGTTGATAGGCTTGCCGTCGATGCGTGCCATGATGCCTTTGTTGTCAGCATTCTTGTCCCAGAGATGATACGGGAAGTCGATGCTCTTGACATAGGCGTTGCTGGTGTTGGCCACGGTCACCTTCACGGTAGCCGCGGTGCCGCAGGGCACATTGTTGAGCTCGCGCTGGCTGAAGTGAATCGAAGGCTTGTCGAGACTTTCGGTACCTCCGTCGAGAGTCACGGGATTGCCTGTGTAGTAGGTTACTCCCGCCTGCCAGTCTTTCACCATTTTCCCGTCCTTGAAGAAAAGAGACTTCTGTGGTTTTTCCCACGGGAAACGGCTCTGCCCGGCTGTGGTGCAGAATAGGTAGGAGCCAGGCACGAAGACATTTCTGGTGACGTTGTTAAGCTCCTTTTCCTCACCGTCCAGATAGATGTCGACAGAGAATTCATCGCCTACATTCGAATCTGCGATGTTGTATCCCACGGTTACGCTCTTGCTATCCGTGTCGTTGTTTGTGGTGCTTGCATTTGTCTTTGTCTCTACGGTACCGGTAATTTCGTACTCGTGACTGTCAATTCCGATATTACCTTTGATTTTTGCCCCCGTAGTATACTTGAAATTAAAGCCAAAATCCGAACCTAACGCGATCATGTAGGAATCCGAAACGCTGAAGCTGTTGGAAAGCGGAGCCCCTCCAGCGTCATAAGTTACGTTTCCAAGAAAACCATAGTCAAAGTCCACATAGGTTTCCGCAGCCTTTGAGTAGTGTTTCTTGGTCTTGTCCTTGAACATTTCGTATTTTTTCTTCTCCGTTGCAGCAATGGCCATTTGCCAGTTGTTTATCCACTGGTTGCACATGAGCACCGAATCGGTTACGATGCCGTCGAAATTGTCGTCTGTCGGCGCTATGGTACAATAGTCTACTGCGTCGAGCCACAAGTCTTTGTCGCGGCTTGAGTTCAGTACGTAGTAGGTGTAACGGTTTTTCTCGCCATAAGACGGATCTGTCGTGTCGGGCAATTTGTCGACATAGTGTGATTCGGGTACCAGACTGGCACGCATGCTCTTTATCTTAGGTATCTGCGTGTAGATGATGTCGTATTGGGAGAAATTGAAGTTAGCGTCTTCTTTCATGTAATTTCCCAATGCGTCATAGCTCTTCAGACAGTATTTGCGTCCGGCCATGGATGTTACCGTAGAGGTGTCAGCATTGCTGCTTGTTTCCTGGAAGTTGACAAACCTTGACTTTGAGAATATGATGTTGTAGGATGTTCCGAAATACACATCTCCCATAGCGCCGACATGCAGGAAGTCGGATCCTGTCTGTAGCTTGCTGTTCATCGTGTATGTGACATCTCGATTGAATCCGCCTACTCCACCAATGCTTGTTGAAAAGGTTTTGTCTGTTAGTGCTGTTGCCTCATACCCTGTCAGCTTTTTCAAAAAATTACCAACTACCGCGTTCACCAAGATTGTAATTCCAGCATCGGACTTGGTGTGCGAGCCTAAAGTCGTTGTGTTGGTTGTTCTGAAAACCAGGCTTGCCTTCATGGAACTGCCTTCACTGATGTATGCGCTGCTTCCCGTTCCAGGCGGGTCGCAAAGCACGCCCGTAACGATATTGGGGCCTGCCGTTACGAAGTTGTTCCCGTCTCCTGTTGTGAATCCACCGGTGACATATCCGTTGAATGTGTGGGAGTAGGACGTTCCGTTCACGGTGTAGCTTATTGTAATCGGGAGCGTGTGGTCGCCGACCGAGTTGGGCAGTCCTGCTTCAAATTGGTAGTCGACGATGCCGGCGTTGGTGTAGTCTTTTTCCTGTGTCAGGGTGTCGAGAATCACATAGTCGCCGGTGGAAAGCTTTTCGGCCATCACGTTGGCCAGCTTGTTGCTGATGTTGATTTCTGCGCCACGCACGGGCACCAGGCTTTTCGCCTTGTTGTCATGGTTTTCATACGTCTCCATGAGTTTCAGGCGGAGCTTGTACTTGTTGCTGCTTATGAAGAGCGGATGTCCTAGCGCATACGCTTCATTCGTTCCGTCGTGCGGATGATCGGTTTTCCACAGGGCGATGGTGTCGGACACCGACTTGTTTGACTTTTCCTCCACATAGCTCACCGCCATCAGACGTTCGCCCAGCATCAGCGAGTCGGCTTCTTCCTGCTGCCCGTTGATGTTGAGGATTGTGAGTTTCGGCTTGTTGTATCTGATGAAATCCTTGCGGGTGTTGTACTTGAAGGTAGTGTAGGTACCGTCCGCCGTGGCATCGTGGTTGGTGTCGTCGTTCCACAAGGTGTCTGCCAGCTCGTTGGTCGCATCAAGCGACATGAGGTTGCCCAATCGCTGGAGGTCGATGTCGGCCTCTCCGTCGGTTTTGGCCTTGACACTGTCCACTGTCCACTTCACTGGTGGCAACATGGCAATGTATTCGCCGGTGGCGGGATCGGTGGTCACCATCACGTGGTCCTTGTAGTAATAGGCCTGGCTGTTGATGCTCACTGCGGTGTCGGGTTCTATCAGCAGTTTCTCGCGTCCGGAATTGTTGAGCAGGCCTTTCGTGTCGGGCGTCAGCGAGATGTTGTAGGTGCCGAGGTTGCCGAGGCCTTTGGCGAAGCCCACGGGCTTGGCCGCCTCGTCTTTGCCGCCGGCCACACGTCCCACGACGCGCACCATCGTTGAGTCGTAGAACACGAGGGGTGCCGTGCGGTCGCCCTGGAAGTCGATGTAGTTGTCGGCCGTCACGGGAATGACCTTGCACTTGCCGTTGTCTGTGGTTACCTCCACCGAGCAGGCATATCCCTTGTTGGCCATGGTGTGCTTCGATGCCGAGAGGCTCACGCGGTGTCGGCCTATGGGCACGTTTATGGTGGCTTTTCCGTTCTTGTCGGTCTGTATGGGCTGGTACTCGCTATCGGTCTGCCCCGCATCGTCGACAGACACGGACAGGCCCTCCACGGGGATGTCGCCATACACATAGTAAGCCTGGATGGGCACGACGAACGAGCTCTCGTCGGTGAAGTCGACATTGCTGTGTGTGAGGCTCTGCTGGCTCACGTAGCGGCGTGTGCTTGCCGGCGAGAACTTGTGTGTGCCCATCATCGGCACCACCTGGTAGTTGCTGCCCTCGCCGGTGAACGGTATGCCGGAAATTTGGTACTCGCCGTTCTTGTCGGTGATGCCCCGGTAGGTGAGGATGTCGTCGGCGATGGTGTTGATGTCGGTCACCTCGGGGTGTCCCACCGATGTGAACTTGGTGTGCCGGTTGTTCCACTTGCCGCTGGGGTGGCTCGTGTCGTAGGCGTATTCGGCCACGCCCGAGTCGAAGGTGTAGTAGGCGGCCAGGTTGTCTTCGTTGCCCGAGAGATAGCGGTTGTAGGTGTTCTCTATCTGTGCGTCGCTAAGCTGCGTGTCCCAGAGGCGTACCTCGTCGAGGTAGCCGCGGTATCCGCGTCCGAAGAGGAGCGTGTCGGCAATCGAACTGCAGTCTTGTGGCAGGGAGGCCTTCAGGACCTTGTCGGCGATGGTGGCCGTCCAGTGGACCACCGAGTCGTTGCGCGTGTCGTCGGCCGCATAGCCTATGCTCACGGTGCCGTCCTTCTTGTTGTGGCGCAGCAATACATGGTTGTAGGTGGTGGGCTGGGGCAGGGTGAGGCAGACGTCGCTGCCGTCAAGATAGAGCCGGTCGTAGTCGTAGCTCAGGGCGAAGCGTCCGGGCAGGGTGAGAAGGCGTGTCATGGTGTCGGGCTTGGCTGGCATCATGAAGAACGAGAGCGTCCAGTCGCCGTTCCAGAACTTCTCGCCCATGCCGGTGGCCAGCGGCAGCTCAGACAGTTGTCCGTCGAAGTAGAGGGTGTAGGAGCCGCCCTTCTGCTTGAAGAGCCCCTCCTCGGAGCAGAGCCGCACGTCCACTCCCTGTACGGCTGTGTTGCCGCTGTAGCAGATGCGTCCCATGACGGTGCCGCGGCTGGCGGCATAGCCGATGTCGGTGGCCGAGGTGTAGACGTTGTAGGCATAGCTGTTGTCGCAGCTGGGGTGCGCCTTCAGCCGGTACTTGTAGACGTATCCGGGCAGAGCCTCGTCGCTGTAGGTCACTTCAGCGTTGCTGGTGGTGACGGTGTAGACCTCTTTCCAGTCGTTGGTGTCGGCCTCGGCGGTCAGTCTGTCCTCGCCGCGCTGGTAGAGCTTGCGGCTCAGCACATATTTCACGACAGCTCCGGCAGGTGTTTTCTGGGTCTTCCACACGAGGTTGATCTTGCTGGTGCTTTCGCCTTTCGATGCCGTGAACGCCTTGATGCTGACGTTCTTGCTGGGCAGCAGCTCGGCGATGTCGCCCCACAGTGTCTTTCCGGCCGCTTCGCTGTCTTCGGTGAAGCCGTAGCACTGCGGTTCGTAAATCCATTTGACACAGGGTATTGCCGTCGTCTCATCGGTAAAGGTCAGGGTGATGGTGGAGTCGGCTGTCTCCGGCTTGTAGGCAAAGGTCTTCACGTCGAGCACGGTGGCCGTGGTGTCGTGGGGCGTGAATGTGCCCTCGGCATCGAGCATGTACTTGCGCACCGCCACCTTGCAGCCGTTGAAGGCCTTGGAGTTGGGTACGTTGACGTTTACCTTCAGGTTGCCTGCGGCATCGGTGACCGATGTCGTGATGGTGGCGATGCCCGAGCAGTTGACGTCGCACCTGAGATAGCTGTCGTTGTCGGCCGGCGTGTAGAACACTTTCGGACAGTTCACCTTTATCTCGTAGTGGTTCACGCTGCCGGTCCGGGGGGCTTTGTCGGTCCATGAGTAAGTCTTGTCGCTGCGGAACTTCACCGAGTCCACCAGTTCGTTGTTGCGGTAGATGAGGAAGTACGCTCCCTTGTCTTTCCATGTGTCCATGTCGATGGTCTTGTCGACGGTCCAGGCAAGTGTGGCGGTCTGCCGCGACACTGAGTATTTGCGCTCGCTCCAGTAGCAGTAGGGCGTTTCCTTCAGTTCGAATGTGAGTTTGCCTGACGCTGTGGGTGTTCCCGTGAACGTGTGGGCGTCGATGCGCTTCTTGTTGGTCATGGTGGGCGTGATGTCGTCAATCACCCACCAATCCACGAAGCCTTTTGTGGGCACGACCTTGTATTTCGCCCACTTGCCGCATGAGAAGTAGGCGCGCTTCAGACCGGTCTTGTCTTTCACGACGGCATCGTCGGTGAGGTCCTCCGAGCAATATAGCTCGCCGCTGAGCGTGTCGTTGTAGCAAGTCTCGACCATGGGGTAGGTCACCACCTTGCCCACTGAGTCGGCAAGCGGCCAGGCGTAGTACTCCTCTTCAATCTTGCGCACGCCCAGGCGCATGCCCTTGTCGTTGAGGTGCGCCACGGTGAGGAACATGTCCTCGCGTGTGGTGTTGAGCGATTTGATTTCTGGCGAGAGGTTGTTCACCCCCTGCCTTTTATTGGCGTCTGTTGCACCCATGGCAAACCGCCATGGCTGGAAGCCGGCGTCGTTGAAGCCGGCGTTGTCCACGAACAGGCCATTTGCCCTGAGAGTGACATCGTCACCGCTGTTGGGGCCCAGGTCGGAGAAGAAGGCGGCACCCACGGGCACATTGTCGACAGAGCTGAGGAGGTTTTCCTCGTGTGTTCCCGTGAAGGCGGCGCTGTTGTTCACGTCGCAGACCATGTTGCCGAACAGTCCGCCGCCGAAGCCGGCGTGGCGGGTGTCGTAGAAGTGGGAGTTGTTGCTGAAATACCCGTTGTCCTTGGTGCGCGACAGGCAGTTGTCCATGTAGAGCAGTCCCTTTTCAGACTGCAGCTGTCCGAAGAAACCGCCGGTGCGCATGCCTACATCCACCATCTGCACGTCGGAGCTGCAGTTGGTGATCTTGATGGCTGCTTCCCTTGTGTCGGAGGTTCCTCCCAGCAGGCCGCCGGTCTTGAGGTAGTGGCACGACGAGGCCATGCATTTCACCAGGTGCACATTGTCGAAGGTGATGTCGCCCGTGCTGGAGGCAACGATGATGGAGGTGTACTCGTTGCCCTCGCTGTAGCAATGGTAGAAGATGAGGTTCTTGAAGGTGGCGCCGTTGCCGGCGTTGGCGAACATGCTGCCGCCTTGGTTCGCCATCTTATTGGGGCCGTTGACGCAGTGAAGTCCGCTGATGACGTGTCCGTTGCCGTTGATGGTTCCGCTGAACGTCAGCGAGGGCCGCACGCGCTCCCAGTAGTGGGCGCCCATGTCGATGTCGTTGTCGAGCACGATGGTGGCCGACAGGTAGTCCTGGTAGTCGCCGTAGGTGTCTTTCTTCATCTTGTTGATGATCCAAGACAAGTATCCCAACTGTTCGGGCCTGGACACATGGTAAGCGCCGTCGGAGCCTTTCTTTGGCGGATACAATTTCACGTTTTCTTCCACGTCCCAGAAGCCGTCCCAATGGTATTTCCCGCCGCTGTAGTAGGCGTTGTCGAACTTGGGGCCTTCGCCTTCCCATGTCATTACGAGCTCCGTCTGGCTTTCATCGGTATCCGCCAGGCCCGTGTTGGAGCACAGGGCGAACAATGCGACGAAAAGCCATACCACATGGGGTGGCGCGCATTTCCGTTTGAATAAGTTTGTTAGATGAAACATAACTATAGAATTTGTAAATCGTAATCTTTGAGTCCTCCCCTATGCCATTCTTCTGCAAGTTGCTTGTTCCTAAGGTGGTGTCAGTTTGATGTCGGATAACTTTAATTTTGCAAAGTTAGCATTTTTTTAGAAATCTTAAGTTGTTTTTCGAAGTTTTTTTGCCGTCCGAACTTTCCGAGTCGCCGTTCTCTGTAAACCGACCGTCTTGCTTGTCGGGTGGCGGTGGCGTTTTTCTATCTCTTGCTATATGCTGAAAAAATGAGACAAATGCTCTTCCGGGAAGGCCGGCGTTTTGAACAAGCATACGTTTGGCCGCAAATACGCAATATTTCCGATGGTTTTGTAAAATGCTGACAGATGGGAGCTTATGGCTTTTTGCGGCGATTTTGGGCTTTTCTCTGCTCGCGGAGGCTATGCGATTGGTGCCTAATCATGGCGCGATTGGTGCCTAATCATGGCGCGATTGGTGCCTAATCATGGCGTGATTGATGCCTGATCATGATGCGATAGACCCCTTGTCGTGAAGCGGATGGTGTTTTTGGGCGTGTTCGTCTGCCAGCGGGGCTTATTTGATTTCTATTTCATGCAATCGGGAGAGGGCTGTTTTTTCAGAACAATCCTTACAAGGCAAGGTTGTGGAGACGGTCGTAAGGCGGCTTCCTGCCGGAGTCTTGGCGGGCATGCGCCGATGCGCCCGGTAGGGCAACATGCGTCTGCAGCTTGGCGCATGCGGATGGCCGTGCGTCAGCCCTTTCAATTAATTGTTAAATAAGGGAGGAATTTCGATAGTTTTTATTATCTTTGCACTTTGTAAGAATATATTCGAATATCAAGAAATTATGAACATTTTAGAGTTAAGTGAGCAGGAGATTGGCCGCCGCCAAAGCCTGCAAGAGCTGCGCAGCATGGGCATAGACCCATATCCCGCCGCCGAGTTTCCCGTGAACGCCACCAGCGAGGACATCAAGGCTAACTTCAACGACGACGAGAAACGGGAGGTCACCATTGCGGGCCGACTGATGGGAAAGCGCATCATGGGCAAGGCCTCCTTTGCCGAGTTGCAAGACGGCAAAGGCCGCATCCAGCTCTATATCTCACGTGACGACCTCTGCCCTGGCGAGGACAAGGGCTTATATAATAAGGTATTCAAGAAGCTCCTGGATATCGGCGACATCATCGGCGTCAAGGGTTTCGCCTTCCGCACCCAGATGGGCGAGATATCAGTGCATGTGGAGGAGCTCACAGTGCTGAGCAAGAGCCTGAAACCCCTGCCCATCGTGAAATATAAGGACGGTGTGGCCTACGACAAGTTTGACGATCCCGAGATGCGTGCGCGTCAGCGCTACGTGGACTTGGTTGTCAACGAAGGCGTGAAGGATACGTTCACCAAGCGCGCCACCGTGCTGCGCACCATGCGCGCCTTCTTCGACAAGCACGGATACACCGAGGTGGAGACCCCGATCCTCCAGAACATCCCCGGCGGTGCATCGGCACGCCCCTTCATCACCCATTTCAATGCGCTCGACACCGACATGTATATGCGTATCGCCACGGAGCTCTATCTCAAGCGGCTCATCGTGGGCGGTTTCGACGGCGTGTACGAGATAGGCAAGAACTTCCGCAACGAAGGCATGGACAAGTTCCACAACCCCGAGTTTACATGCATGGAGCTCTATGTGCCCTATAAGGACTACAACTGGATGATGAAATTCACCGAGGAACTGCTGGAGACCATCTGTGTGGCGGTCAACGGCACCGATGAGGTGGAATATCAGGGCAAGACCATCAGCTACAAAGCCCCCTTCAAGCGTATGCCCATCCTCGACGCCATCAAGGAGAAGACAGGCTATGACCTCAACGGGCTGAGTGAGGAAGAGATACGCGACATCGCCATCAACAAGCTGAAGATTGAGACCGTGGACGAGACCGCCGGCAAGGGCAAGCTCATCGACGAGATTTTTGGAGAGTGCTGCGAGGGCTCGTTCATCCAGCCCACGTTTATCACCGACTACCCCGTGGAGATGTCGCCGCTCACCAAGATGCACCGCTCCAAGGCCGGGCTGACCGAGCGTTTCGAACTGATGGTCAACGGCAAGGAGGTGGCCAACGCCTATTCGGAGCTCAACGACCCCATCGACCAGGAGCAACGCTTCGTCGACCAGATGAAGCTCGCTGACAAGGGAGACGATGAGGCCATGATCATCGACCACGACTTCCTGCGCGCTCTGCAGTATGGCATGCCGCCCACCAGCGGCATCGGCATCGGCATCGACCGTCTCGTCATGCTCATGACGGGCAAGGAGAACATCCAGGAAGTAATGCTCTTCCCGCAGCTGAAACCCGAGGCGAAGATGCCGCAGACACCCGTCAAGGAATGGGCGGAGCTCGGCGTGCCTGAGGAGTGGGTCTATGTGCTGCGCAAGGCAGGCTTCAACCTGATACCTGACATCAAGGGACAGAAGGCGCAGGGCCTGCAGCAGAAACTGGGCGAGATCAATAAGAAATACAAGTTAGGCTACGAGAAGCCCTCGCTCGACGACATCCAGAAGTGGATTGACGGAGCGGCGGCAAGAGAATAAGCTTCGTGGGTGAGGCTCTTACAGGGAGCCCGCCATAGTGTCATCAGCCTGGCCTCCCTTTGCGGAGGGAGGTGGGTTTAGAGTCTTAGGGCTTATGTACAACGTAGGAAAAACAGCGGTCATAGGCGGTGGGTCGTGGGCGACGGCCATTGCCAAGATAATCGTGGGGCACACACACCACATCGGGTGGTATATGCGGCGCGATGACCGCATAGAGGATTTCAAAAGACTGGGACACAACCCGGCCTATCTGACCTCGGCTCATTTTGATGTCGACGAGATTTGCTTTTCCTCTGACATCAACAAGATTGTCAAGGAGTATGACACGCTTGTCTTCGTCACACCGTCTCCTTACATCAAGAACCATCTTCGTAAGCTGAAGACAAACATACGCGACAAGTTTATCGTCACGGCCATCAAGGGCATCGTGCCCGATGAGAACCTCGTCTGCTCAGAGTATTTCCATCAGGTCTTTGATGTCCCGTTGGAGAATCTGGCGTGCATCGGTGGCCCCTCACACGCAGAGGAGGTGGCCCTCGAACGGCTGAGCTACCTCACCGTCGGCTGCAAGGACCTCGACAAGGCCGAGGCCTTCACCGAGGTGCTGGCATCGGAATTCATCAAGACGAAGACCTCGAGCGACGTCATCGGCATCGAATACTCGTCGGTGCTGAAAAACGTCTATGCCATCGCCGCCGGCATCTGCAACGGACTGAAGTACGGCGACAACTTCCAGGCGGTGCTTATGAGCAACGCCGTGCAGGAGATGAACCGCTTCCTGACGGCCGTCCATCCCATCCAGCGGTCCATCTACGACAGCGTATATCTGGGCGACCTGCTGGTAACGGGATATTCCAACTTCTCGCGCAACAGGACCTTCGGTACGATGATCGGAAAGGGATACTCTGTGAAGACGGCTCAGATCGAGATGGAGATGATTGCTGAGGGATATTACGGTACGAAGTGCATGAAGGAAATCAATAGGCACATGCACGTCAATATGCCCATACTCGATGCCGTGTACAACATACTCTACGAGCGTATCAACCCTCAAATAGAGATTAAGTTATTAACAGATAGTTTCAGATAACAATGGAAAATATCAAATTAGACATTACGAAAGCCGCTCAATTCCTGAACGCAGGAGCCGTTGAGGGCTATGAATCCAAAGTGAAAGAGGCTCAAGAGGCATTGGAAAAGGCCACTTGCCCCGGCAATGACTTCCTGGGATGGCTCCATCTGCCCACGGAGACAACCGATGAGTTCCTCAGCAGTGTACAGGCAGTGGCCGACACGTTGCGCGAGAAGTGCGAAGTGGTGGTGGTAGCCGGCATCGGCGGTTCCTACCTTGGCGCACGCGCCGTCATCGAAGCCTTGGGCAACAGCTTTGCCTGGCTTGTCGGCGATAAGAAAAATCCCACGATCCTGTTTGCAGGCAACAATATCGGCGAGGACTACCTCGCAGAACTCACTGACTACCTCAAGGGAAAGAAGTTCGGTGTGATCAACATCTCGAAGTCGGGCACGACCACCGAAACCGCGCTCACCTTCCGCCTGCTGAAGAGGCAGTGTGAGGAGCAGTTGGGCAAGGAGGCTGCCAAGGATGTCATCGTGGCCGTCACCGATGCCCGCAAGGGTGCTGCACGCGCCGCCGCCGACAAGGAGGGCTACAAGACCTTTGTCATCCCCGACAATGTAGGCGGTCGGTTCTCTGTCCTCACACCGGTAGGATTGCTTCCTATCGCTGTGGCTGGCTTCGACATCAAGGCTCTCGTGAAGGGTGCACAGGATATGGAGAAGGCTACCGCATCCGACGTTGCTTATGCCGACAACATCAGCGCGCAGTATGCGGCCGTGCGCCAGGCACTCTACACGCAGGCCGGCAAGAAGATAGAAATCATCGCCAACTTCCAGCCGAAGCTCCATTTCATCGCTGAGTGGTGGAAGCAGCTCTACGGAGAGAGCGAGGGCAAGGACCACAAGGGCATCTTCCCTGCGGCTTGCGACTTCACCACCGACCTCCACTCCATGGGACAGTGGATCCAGGACGGTGAGCGCTCCATCTTCGAGACGGTTATCTCTGTCGAGGAACCCAACGAGAAGTTGCTCTTCCCGCATGACGACGAGAACCTTGACGGTCTCAATTTCCTTGAGGGAAAGCGTGTGGACGAGGTCAACAAGATGGCAGAGCTTGGCACACGGCTGGCTCACGTCGATGGCGGCGTGCCCAACATCCGTGTCAGCGTACCCAAGCTCAACGAGTATTACATCGGACAACTCATCTATTTCTTCGAGAAGGCTTGTGGCATCAGCGGTCTGCTGCAGGAGGTCAACCCCTTCAACCAGCCAGGTGTGGAAGCTTACAAGAAGAACATGTTCGCCCTGCTCAACAAGCCTGGATATGAGGCCGAGAGCAAGGCCATTCAGGAACGTCTGGCCAAGGAGAAATAAACGTTATTGCCATGGAGCGGCGTCGGCCCGTGACTGAGTGGAGGCCGCTTTGCGCAAGCATATAATGGGAAGAGCCATTCCTCAACGAAAGTGAAGGAATGGCTCTTCTTGAAAAATCAGCAAGCCGCCTGGCTACGTGCCGGCTTGAGTTTTCCAATCATGTTGGCCGGTCACTTCCTGCCGACATTGCCCGATTATAGGATGATACAAGAAGCTATAGACAAGTATTTTGATAGCATTGATGCGCAGGCCTATAGCGGCCAGCGACAGTTTCGCGCAGTTCTCTTCGACATGGACGGCGTGCTTTACGACTCGATGCCCCATCATGCCATCGCCTGGCAGAAAGCCATGGCCCAGTTTGGGTTGGACATGACGGTTGCCGATGCCTACGCCACAGAGGGCGCACGCGGCATCGACACCATACGCTTCTTTGTCAAGAGGCAGAAGGGCGAGGACATCTCTGCGGAAGAGGCCCAGCGTGTCTACGATGTGAAGACACACATCTTCCACAGCATGGGCGAGGCCAGAATCTTTGACGGGGTGCATGCCTTGATGCAGAAAATCAAGGATGCCGGATTACAGATTGGCGTGGTGACCGGTTCTGGGCAACGCCCTCTCATCCAGCGTCTGCTCACCGATTTTGGCAACGTCCTCGATGAGAGCCACATCGTGACGGCTTACGACGTCAAGCGGGGAAAACCCAATCCCGATCCCTATCTGATGGGATTGCGAAAGGTGGGAAATCTGAACCCGTGGGAGGCTGTCGTGGTGGAGAATGCGCCTTTGGGCGTGCGGGCCGGCGTGGCTGCAGGATGTTTCACCATCGCAGTGAATAGCGGCCCCCTGGCAGACAAGGCATTGACGGATGAAGGCGCTCATCTGCTCTTCCCTTCCATTGCTGACCTGTGTGACCATTGGGATGATTTTTCCAGTTGTTTTCCACACTAAGCAATAGTATAGCGGATTTATTGATAGAAGACCGACCTGCCAGGTGGCGGAAACGAGCCACATGTGGCAAATAAACAGTCATGCTGTCTCTCAAGCCTCGCGTGCCAATCTGAATGGAATTGCGCTTCCTTCCTGTTAAGATTAAATAACATAAAAGATGATAATAGAGAGAGTGGGAGACAGACGAAAGCGTTACTTTTGCAGTCATGAGGCGATTAGTTAGTCTGCTTTTGTTTTTGCTGCCCTCTTGTATGCTTTTTGCGCAGGAGGTGAAGCGTTTGGCGCCCGTTCCTGACCGGCCAGTACGGAAATTTGTTGTGGCCGACATGGAGACGCGCGTCCCTATCCGCAAGGCTATCGTGTCGACCAAGGACGGTTACCGTGACACCACCAATTACCGCGGCATAGCGCGCATCCCCAAGGATTTCGACACGCTGCGCGTCTATAAGCCGGGATATCTACAGACCAAGCTGACACTGAAAGAGGCTGGTGACACTACTTTTCTCATTCCTAGCGGTAAATCGCTAAAGGAGGTGATTGTGTGGGGAAAGGATGGGTCAAACCGGGCCAATGATAATATGGCAGGGGGATTGGCGCAGGCCATTGCAGAAGGTGCTGCTGCGGCTCCCAAGGGTATTGCAAGTTTCGATTTTGCCAATATGATCGACAAAAGGGGCCGCCGCGACCGGAAACATCTCAAGAAAGTGAAGATGGCCTTTGAAAAAATGGACAAGCTGGACGATGATCCCATCGTCAACGTCTACTTGAAAGACCAGGAAAACAAGCGTTTGGAGAAAGAGCAACAGCAAGCGAAGAACGAACGTGACTCGCTGATGAACGGACAAAGGGCGCAGGCCTTGCGCGAGGCATTGACCGAGCAGGCAAGACAGGAGCGGGCAGACAGCGCGACCAGTGGAAATGACTCGCTGCGCCAGGTCGTCGACACTGTATCCACTCAGAAGGCCTCGAACCAGTCGGAAGCAAGTTTTTCCGTGTCACAGAAAGCGCAAACGGAACAATCTGCACAGGCCAATCAATTGCAGGAAACCACCGAAAAGGCGGTGGCTGACGGCCGAAAAGAGCAAGAAAACCAAACGACAAGTCCCGACAAGATAACTCGCAAGAATACTGGCCGCTGATTTCCGGTGCACGGATACAGCCATTGGACAGTGTTCCGAAACGGCAGAAAACGAAAGTGGGCGTATGCGATGAATTCACAACGAGGAATGTCGCATACGCCCACTTGCCGTTTCCGTAGAAGACTACAGGGTGATTTCGCCCGATCCGTAGCACCGGTGGTGGTCGGCATCATAGATGACGCAGAACTGACCTGGGGCCACGCCGTGTATCTTGTCGTCGGATAGGATGCTGTATCTGCCGCCCTCCCCAGCCTCCACGCTTGCCATATGGTGGTCGGGCGTATGCCGAATCTTAAAGCTGACACGCTCTGGCAGTCGGGTGACTCCCTCGGTGAGGAAGTCAAAACCGTGTATCACGAACTCTCGTTTGTAGGCGTCTTGCGGGTCGTATCCGTGGCTGACGTAAAGAATGTTATGCTCCACATCCTTTTTGATGACAAACCACGGGCCGCCGCCGAGGCCCAAACCCTTGCGTTGTCCGATGGTGTGGAACCATAACCCCTTGTGCTCTCCGATCTTCTTTCCAGTCTCCAGTTCAATGACATCCCCCGGATTCTCGCCCAGGTAACGCCTCACATATTCGCTGTAGTCGATGTTGCCCAGAAAGCAGATGCCCTGTGAGTCCTTGCGCTTGGCATTCACCAGATGCTCCCTTTCGGCAATTTCGCGCACTTCATGCTTGAGGTAATGGCCGATGGGAAAGATGGCTTTCTTGAGTTGCCACTGGTGGATCTGTGCAAGGAAATCGGTCTGGTCCTTCACTGGGTCGGGACTTGTGGTGAGCCATTTGCGTCCGTCAATCAGCTCGGTTTGCGCATAGTGGCCTGTGGCGATGAGGTCATAGGCATGCCCGGCCTTCTCGTCGAACGCGCCAAACTTGATCAGCCTGTTGCACATCACGTCAGGGTTGGGCGTCAGGCCGGCCTTCACCTTCTCCATGGTGTAACGGGTCACCTGGTTCCAGTATTCCTTATGGCAATCAACCACCTGTAGCTTACATCCGTATTTGGCTGCCACGGCGGTGGCCATTTCCAGGTCTTCCTCTGAGCTGCAGTCCCATTCCTCCTTCTCTTCGGGGCCTATCTTGATGTAGAAGCAGTCGGGGTGCAGTCCGAGTCGGGCCAGTTCGTACACCACCACACTGCTGTCGACGCCTCCCGAGAGGAGCACAGCGATGCGCTTGTCTTTGATGTCGTCTATGTTCATAGGTCTTGTTTCACCCAGTGATTAGCCGGCTCAGGGCTTCAGCTTTTTGAGGTCAACCATGTCGTGGTGGCGCATATGACGCTCTTCCACGAGTTTCAAGAGCTTCATCTTGCGCTTGGGTTGTATCATGCGGCGCACAAAGATGTTGGGGATGGCCACACCGAGAGCGATGAACAGGATGGTGAGCGATGCCTTGATGGCCCAGTTGAAGGCGAAGGTTAGTTCGCCTACAACGCCTTCCATCTGTATGAAACCGAAGAGTGCGCGATACATCATTACGCCCGGAATCATCGGGATGACCGACGGGATGGCAATGATTTGATGGGGAATATGGTGCCAGTGCTGTGACCGTGTGGCGATGAGGCTGGCCACACATGAGCCGACAAACGAGCCGATGATGATGCCCTGGTCAAGGCCAATGTTGCCGTTGGAAGGTCCCAGGTTCACGAAGTTGCGGGTGCAGACGGCGATGATGCCGGTAATGGCCAGTACGGGCATGATGCGCTTCGGTGTGTTGTAGATGGTGGCGAAGCCCATGGACGACACGGCTGCGGCAATGGCGTAGTTGATGAAGCTGTTGTGGGGCGTCATGCTCAGGTCTTTGACGAAGTTGTCGATGCCGCATATCTGTATGGCAAACACAATGCCGAACGACATGGCTATGATTGTCATCAGCGTAATGACGGCCCTCGTGATGCCCACTTGCACGTAGTCGCTCACCATGTCGCTTACGAAGTTGATCAGCGGTACGCCGGGCACGATGAACAGCGTGCAGGCCATGAGCGGGTGGTAGGGCGTGTCGGAGTGCAAGAATGCGGGCAATGCGGCTGAGAGTGTCGGGTCGAGCGACAGGAAGGTGGTGAGCCAACCCAGCAGGGTGGCAAGGAATGCGCTGATGGCGATGCCCACGTATCCGTTCCAGTGGAGTTTTCCGAGAAACATTTTCAAGCGGAAACCCAAGATGGCGGGGATGGATGCATAGAAGAAGGCAGGCCAGTCGCAGCCGAACTGTACGCAGAAGCCGCCGCAGGCGAAACCGGCTGCAATGGCAATCATCCAGGGCGTGTACTGCTTGTGTACATGGTTGAGTGCGTTGAGTTCCTCTTCATACTTGTCGAGGCTCCAGTCCTCGCGGATGGCTGTCCACAGCATTTTGCTCACCTTAGAGATGACGGTGAACTCCACGCAGTGGCTGTCGATGCGTTGGTATTTGGAGAAGGAGTGTGTCTCATCGCTGAGGTTCACCATGATGATGTTGAAGCCGAGGTTGATGTGGATGTATTCGTGCGGCAATCCCAGGTATGCTTCACACCTGTGCAGATTGCGCATGATGCGTGCGCAGTCGGCGTTGCTTGCCATGAGCAGGCATCCTGTGCGCACGAGCAAGTCGAGCTTGCGGCGCAACAGTTGAACGTCGGCACTTTCCTCGTCCTCGCGTTCTTGTTTGTTTACTATCATTTCTTCTTGTGTCATTTGTTCTTCAAATGATAATTCTTTGTTCTCTTTCTTCATCTAAGAATAAAAGTTTGTGAATGAAATGGCATGATGGGATGCAGCCTATGAGAGGAACAGCAACACCATGATCTGTATGGAGATGATGCGCACGAACATAGCGAAGGGATAAACCGTGGCGTAGCTTACGGCAGGCTGGTCGCTGTCGGTGAGCATGTTTGAGTAGGCCAGGGCCGGTGGGTTGGTATTGCTTCCAGAGAGCACGCCCATCAGTGTGTAGTAGTTGAGGTGGAAGAACTTGCGGCCGATGATGCCTGCGATGATGATGGGCACCATGGTGATGAGGATGCCATAGGCAAACCATGTGAGTCCCTGCACGTTGAGCAAGGTGCTGATGACGCCGTGCCCGGCTCCCAGTCCGACGCAAGCCAGGAAGATGGTGATGCCCATTTCGCGGAGCATCATGTTGGCCGAGATGGTGTTGTAAGTCACGAGATGATAGCGGGGGCCGAGGTATCCCATGAGGATGGCCACGATAAACGGTCCGCCAGCCAGTCCGAGTCTGACGGGCTGGGGCATGCCGGGAATGAGCAGCGGTATGTTGGCCACGAGGCAGCCCAGTGCGATGCCCAGAAAGATGGGTATGAGGTTGGGGTAGTTGAGGCGCTTGAGCGAGTTGCCGAGCAACTTGCTCACTTTGCCGATGGCCAGTTCCGATCCCACGACGGTCAGCCGGTCTCCGAGTTGCAGGCGCAGGTGCGGGTGTGCCACGAGGTCCACTCCTGATCGGTTGACGCGCGTCACGGTGGCGTCGAAATTGTCGCCGAGGTTGAGCTGGCTGAGCGTTTTTCCGTTCATCTCCGGTTTGGTGACCAGCACGCGGCGGCTGATGAACTCTTTCTCGTAGGGAGTCCAGTCTACGTCGACGGGCTTGCCTACCAGTGCAGTGATTGCATCGATGTCTTTGGGTGATGCTACGATGAGCACCTTGTCGTTCAGGTGGAGGGTGGTGGCACCGTTGACGAGCATGTTGTGTGTCGCGTCGGCGTGCAGTATGATACGTGAGATGACGAAATGACGCTCGGCAAAGTGGCGCAGTTCTTTCACGGTTTGTCCGTCGATGCGTGGGTTGGTAACCTCCAGCGTGAAGCTTCTCACGGTGAGCTGCTCGAGTTGTCCCAGTCCGCGCTCAGCCTTCTCTTCTTCTGTTGTGGGCTTGATGCGCAGCAGATAGCGCAGGAGGATGAACGCGAGGATGACGCCGATGACGCCCATCGGGTAAGCCACGGCGTAGCCCATGGCGATGTCGGGTGCGTCGACACCGGTCATGCTGAAGTATGTCTGTTGTGCGGCGCCCAGTCCGGGCGTATTGGTCACGGCACCCGAGAGGATGCCCACGAGTGCGGTGACGGGCGTGTCGGTGGTGTAGGCGATGACGATCGTCACCACGAGGCTGAGTGCTATAGTGATCAGCGCGAGCATGTTGAGTGCCAGTCCTCCTTTCTTAAAGGACGAGAAGAAGCTGGGACCTACTGACAAGCCTATGGAATAGACAAAGAGGACCAGCCCGAACTCGCGTAGGAAATGGAGCAACTGTTCGTTGAGGTTCATGCTGAAATAGCCGAATACCACGCCGATGAGCAGCACCCAGGTAAGGCCGAGCGACACGTTGCGTACCTTAAATTTGCCGAGCGCCAGCCCGAGTGTGATGACAATCGACAAGATGAAAACAGAGTGGGAGACTCCGCCGCCCCAATATTGGGATGAGCCGAGAAAAAGATTGTTAAGCAATTCCATGATAGAGGTAATCTGAGCTTATTCGAATTTTCATGCAAAGGTACAAAGATTTTCCGAACCGACCAACTGAAAAACGCCACATTCGCCGGATGGATGAAAATGCTTGGTGAAAGAACTGCAAGGGTCCTCGCCACGCGGCGTGCGTGATGGGGACCCTTGTGGAGATGAGTCAGAGTTTGATGAAGATGCGCCGCTTCCATAGCGGCCAGCCCATAAGGGTCATGACGGCCAGGAAGAGCAGGCTATAGGCTACGCTTGCCCATGGTTCGCTTGCTATGATACCGTGGAGGACATTGTAGATGCCGTCTTTCATGTGGGTGGTCGCGAGGATGATGGCCAGCACGTCTGAGGCCACGTAGAGAAAGAGCGGATTGGTGCCGAAGACGAGGGTCAGGCGCTCTGCAGCCTTGGCTGCCGCCCCGTGACGTGTCATTTGGCGCACGTCGATGGCGGCTATGAGCAGGGCTTGCAGCATGGCGGCCAGCGCACAGGTCATGAGCACGTAGCTGGGGCTCCACACGCGCTTGTTGAGGCTGGTGACCCCACACGCCAGAGCTGCTGCGACGATGAGCACTCCGCCCCCGTCGGCAAACACGCGCAGGGCGTGCCGTGCCTTGTCGCTTCGCCGCTCGCCGAAGGCCAGTGAGGCCAGCAGGAAGCCGATGATGGTGTTGCAGGCTGCGGCCAGCGTGGAGCCCAGGCCTTCTGGGTCGACAGGCGACTTGTGGTAGAGATGGTCGAAGCCCATGACCGACAGGTCGATGCGGGCAAGGATGTTGGTGGCGGCATCGTAGTCGTATCCTCCGTGGGCCAGCAGCAGGATGCTGTGTCCGATGAGCACGGCCACCACAAGTGCAGCGAGCCCGCCCGTCATGACATGGTGCGTGTGGCAGGTGCGCGCCAGAGAGGCGAGGGCGAGCACGGTGAATGCCGTGAGCCCATAGCAGAGGCTGATGCGCTGCATGACGCCCATGATGCGCAGGTGGCCCAGGTCGAAGGGCCGTCCGTCGCAGGCCAGGTTAAGCCAGTTGATGGCCAGACCGATGACGAACAGCAGTATGGTGCGCTTCAAGATTTTTCTCACGAGAACCGCTGACCACTCAAACCGGAACTTCTTCATGCTGAGGAACATGGCCACGCCCATGATGAAAAGGAAGAAGGGGAACACCATGTCGGCCAGTGTCATGCCGTTCCACATGGCGTGTTCCAGTATGGGGAAGATGTTGTTCCCGGCCCCGTTGTTCACAAAGATCATCAGCATCACGGTGAGGCCCCGCAGCACGTCGAGGCTGACGAGGCGCTGCGCATTGCCTGTACCGGCCGTTGGCGTTGGCGTGGTGCGTGTGTGGGGGGAAGAGGCGGTGATGTCAGTCATGGTGCTGCCGGTTGAGAAAACTGATGGCTTCCTTGGCTACGTCGGCCGGTTGTCCTTCGGCCTGTGTCGAGTAGGCGTTGTGTTGCAAGGTCCAGGGCTCTTCGATGGCATACCAGTCGATGTTGACGTCCTGCTCAAGGGCCAGCTTGAAGAGCTCGTCGGTGGTCATGCCCTTGTACTTGCCCGACCCCAGTTTCTCGATGTCGGGCTTCTGCTTGGCCTCCATCTGCTTGGTGAGCTCGCGGAAGTAGGTGCTCCACCTTATATAATAGAAGTCACGGAGCAGTCCCTGCCACTCCTTGTGAGCATAGTCGCGCAGTCCGCCCTCATCGGCACAGAAGCGGTTGCCCCATGTGGTGATTTGCACGCGTGCGTTCCACTCGTAGAGGTCTTTCTCGGCCGTGGTGGTTCCCAGGCTTCGTGCCTGTGTGGTCCAGTGGCCCAGGCGGAATTCGCTGCGTGTGCCCAGCAACTTGTCTTGCAGGAGCAGCATGTCGAGGAAGCGCTTGCTGTCGCGTGCGAAGGCCTTGGGGCGGAATGCCTTGTAGTCGGCCATGGTCTGCTCGTACTGCACGCGTCCCTGGTCGGCCATGGCCTGCCTGACGATGTCGACGAGGTCATACTCGTAGTTGTTGTTGCCGCGATACTTGTCGGCCACACTGGCAAAGAGCGTGGCGGCGCGCAGGATATCGTCGGGGTCATAGTAGTTGGACATCTTCGACCAGCTTGACACTTGGAAATTGTTGGCCGAGGGTCTGCCGCAGAAGATGCTCTCGTGGGGGCCTTGCTGGTTGTTGCCCATGGGACAGTTGTAGATGGATGCACCCAGAATCTGCCATGCCTGCTGGAGCGCCGGGTCATCGGTGCCGTAGCGGGCACGCACATATCCGCGCAGCCACTCTTCCTTGCCGAACTTTTCGGGGCGCCAGGGCAGCTCGCTCATCAGCTCGAACATCACGGGGTTGTTCTCCGAGCCTTCCATGGTGAAGCCGATGCCCTTGATGTGTGCGGCCTTGGGGTTGGTCTTGGTCTGGTAGAAATTGTTGAGCAGCTGGTCCATGCGCCCGTGCAGGCCGACGTTGGCCCCGAAGTTCTGCAGCAGGCAGAAGAGCCACTGATGGTTGCCGTATCCCTCATCGTTCTGGAAGATGGAGGCTATGCCCCACTTGGGCCGGCACTCCGAGAAGAGGTCGAGCACGAGCAGGTCGCCTTGTGGCAGGTTATGGATGAGTGCTTCGCGCGGGTTTTCGTTCCATCCCTGTATGACCCATACGGCCTTGGGGTTGACGGCTTTCATCTCGCGCATGATGCTCTTGCCCGATGCGTCGAGATCCACGCCTTGCGTGTTGCCGCCCTCGTGGAAGGGGTCCATCGAGTAGTAGTCGGCCTTGCCGTAGAGCTTGGTCAGCTCCTCGTAGTAGAGCGAGGCAATCTCATGGAAGCGGCTGTCGGTGGGCTGCAGGAAGGTGGGGCGCACATATCCGTTCCAGCTGCCTCCGTCGGCCACGTTCACGCCGAGCTTCTCGCGTGCGTTGCTGGGCAGCATGCCGCTGTAGCCGGGCAGCACGGGCTCCATGCCCCATTCCTTCATGCGCTTGAGGATCTGCTTCTGCAGTTTCTCCCGCTGCACATACCACGAGTCGGGCAGGGGGCCGCCCCATCCCTCGAGGTTGTTCATCTCCCACCAGGCCATGAAGGCCGGTCCGGCTATGAACTTGCCCACCTCGTCGCTGGTGTATCCCAGGCGCAGCAGCAGGTTGCGCCACACGCACTCCTCGCCGACCACGGCCAGCGGCAGGTTGACACCGTGGAGGGCCATCCAGTCGATCTCGGTCTGCCAGCGTGTCCAGTCCCAGAAAGGCATGGAATAGGAGAATGTGCAATAGTTGAAGTCGTAGCGCAGCTTCAGGTCGGTTTCGCGGCGTTCAGTTTTCTTGGGCAGAGGCAGCGCGGCGGGCAGCGGGGCCTTCATCTGGTTCCACGTCAGCTGCACGCCGGCGTAGTATTTCAGATACCAGTTGAGGCCCGAGGCGATGTTCACCCATGTGTTGCCCTTGATGCAGGGTTTGCCGCCCTTGGTGGTAATCTCGAAGAAGTCGCGGTCTTGCTTCACCAGTTCGGTCTTGATTTTGCGCGATGCACCGCGGTCGATGCGCTCCAGCAGGCCGTCTACGGGGTTGGCCTGCATGCCCAGCGTCAGCAGGCAGCAGAGGGTCAATAGTATGTTTCTCATGATAGGATAGGTGGTATGGCTCTTTTGTGTTGCAAGAAATGCACAAGGGCAAAAGCGTGAATGGCTGGAAACCAACATGCGCTTTTGCCCTTGTTTTTGGATAATCCGTATCCGCAGGCTGATGCGCCTAGCGGGGTGTCTTGGTGGGAGTTACAGGTTAAACTTGTAGCCCACTGTTATCTGGAACACGCTGTTCTTGGAGCCATCCATCTCATATGCATCCCCGACGGCTTTTATCTTGTCCGTGTCATTCCACTTTGTCAAACCCCAGTTGTAGCGTGCGTCGAGGATGAAGTTGCTGTACTCGTAGCTTACGCCTACAGGGATGGAGAAATCGAAGGTGTTGACAAAGTCGTCGGTTTTCACGCTGGCTTCAATACCGCTGCCATTAAACGCTAAATCGCTGTTCACTTTGAAAGCGGGCTGGATACCGAGCTTCACTGCGAGCCCCTTGGCCACGTACACGTTGGCAAGGATGGGGATGTTGACATAGTCAAGCTTCCAGGTCGTGCTGGGATCTGCATCCTTGACTTTGCAGCCCTGCTGTGAATAGATGACGCCAGCCTCGATGCCGACCATGTCGGTGAACATGTACTGGATTTCTGCACCAGCTGCAACGCCCACACGGACTTTGGAGTCGCCACCGTTGTTGGTCAGGTTAGCGATGTTGACACCTACTTTCGGGATGAGCGAGAATGTACCTGCGGCACTTTGTGCATAGGATGCTGTTGCGGCAAGTGCAACGGCAATGGTAAGCAAAAACTTCTTCATAGATGATAGTGTTAAAATTGTTGTTTGGCAAAGGTATAACAAAAAATAACATAAACAAAGAAAAATTGTCTTTTTTATTTTTTTCTTCTGAAATTTAATATCTGTTTCCTTCCTGACCGCGCTATGGTCTGGGGCCGTAGGGTGGGGCGGCCGTGGTTCTTGTGGGCAAGGCAGAGGGTGCCGGTCAATGGCAACAATAATTTACAAAAGCCCTCTCCGTAAGGCCTCTGCAGCAAACGACAGGCCAGTTGGCTGCAAATAAGCCTGTTTTTGGGCATGTTTCGCAAGCGGTTGATTAATAATATGTTACAACTTTAAGGATGCCATTGTTTAATAAAATCTGTTCGGTGGCGTGACGAAAGATGTCGTATCGTGACTCGAAAGGTGCCATCTCAAACCTTGATAGATGCCGTATCGATATATAATAGGTGTCTTGTCGAGTCGCGATAGATGCCCAATGCTGCACTTCTTGCCTCCGTTTTTCACCTCGTCCGCCTGTCTGAGCCTCCTTTTCGTATGTCGGGAGATGGATTCGCCTTCTGTTTGCAGTGGTTGCGAAGTGTTAAAATTCGGCAATAATTGTTGACGGTTGTCATCGCATTCCGCATCAATAATATGATTTTTTCCCACGAAACCTTTGTTTTGTTTGAAAGAATTGCTACCTTTGCAGATGAAAGGAAAACCAATGGCTCCGTAGCTCAGTTGAATAGAGCATCAGATTCCGGTTCTGAGTGTCGCGGGTTTGAGTCCCGCCGGAGTCACCATATCAACACCATAGCAATTATGGACATCGCTGAACGATTTATCAATTACACCAAGTTTGACACCCAGTCGGCCGAAGACTCCGACACGGTCCCCAGTACCCCGAAACAACTTATTTTTGCCAAATACCTCAAGGAGGAACTTGAAGACGAGGGTCTCAAGGATGTCGAGATGGACGACAAGGGCTATATCTATGCCACGTTGCCAGGCAACGCCGGAAAGAACGTACCCACCATAGGGTTCATCTCACACTATGACACGGCCCTCGACGCCAGCGGTGCCAACATCAAAGCGCGTGTGGTGAGCCACTACGACGGAGGCGACATCGAGCTTTCGCCCGGTATTGTATCTTCTCCCAAGAAGTTTCCTGAACTCCTGGCCCACAAGGGCGAGGACCTCATCGTGACCGACGGCACCACGCTGCTCGGTGCTGACGACAAGGCAGGCATTGCCGAAATCGTGCAGGCCATGTGTTATCTGCGCGACCACAGCGAGATCAAGCACGGAGACATCCGTGTGGCTTTCAACCCTGACGAGGAGATTGGCATGGGTGCCCACCATTTTGATGTGGAGAAATTCGGTTGCCAGTGGGCCTACACCATGGACGGCGGCGACCTCGGCGACTTGGAATACGAGAATTTCAACGCAGCTGCCGCCAAGGTCACCATCAAGGGTGTAAGCGTCCACACGGGCTATGCCAAGGACAAGATGGTCAACGCCTCCCGGCTGGCGTGCGAGTTCAATGCGCTCATCCCCGAGACCGACATTCCCGAGACCACAGAGGGCTATCAGGGCTTCTACCACCTGCTCGGCATCAACAGCCACTGCGAGGAGGCCAAGCTCAGCTATATCATACGCGACCACGACCGCAAGCGCTTTGAGCAGCGCAAGGACTTCATGGAGAATATCGCCAAACAGATGAACGAGAAATATGGCGAGGGAACCGTTACCGTGGAGTTGAAGGACCAATACTACAACATGAAGGAGAAGATAGACCCCAACATGTATGTCATCGATATCGTGCTCAGGGCCATGCAGGAAAGTGGTGTGACACCCAAGGTCGAGCCCATCCGCGGCGGCACCGACGGTGCGCAGCTCTCCTTCCGCGGACTGCCTTGCCCCAACATCTTCGCAGGAGGCGTCAATTTCCACGGACCTTACGAGTTTGTATCCATACAGGTGATGGAGAAGGCCGTGAAGGTCATCACCAAGATTTGCGAAATCACAGGCACGTACAACGACTAATGGCCGTTGCCGTGTCAGCAACAATAATAGAATAAGAGGGGCGCATCATTGGGTGTGCCCCTTTCTGTTTTCATTCGGCGGTATCTTCCGCAGGGCATCCATCCATCATTAAAAATTCATTTCTCATGGCAGAACTTCCCAACCTCATCAAGGACCTGGCGCTTATCCTGGTGGTAGCCGGCGCAGTGACCCTACTCTTCAAGCGGCTCAAGCAACCGCTGGTGCTGGGATACATCGTGGCCGGATTCGTGGTGTCGCCCCACATGCCCTACACCATGTCGGTGGTCGACAAGACCGATATCCAGACGTGGGCCGACATAGGCGTGATGTTCCTGCTCTTCGCGCTGGGACTCGAATTCTCGTTCAAGAAAATTCTCAAGATGGGCATGGCGCCCGTCATAGCCGCCGTCTGCATCATCTCCTGCATGCTCATGATGGGCATGGGCGTGGGCAGCGCCTTCGGCTGGGCACGCATGGACTGCATCTTCCTCGGCGGCATGGTGGCCATGTCGTCCACCACCATCATCTACAAGGCGTTCGACGACATGGGACTTTTGCAGCAGTCGTTTGCCCGGCTGGTCATGAGCGTCCTCATCCTCGAGGATATCCTGGCCATCGTGATGATGGTGATGTTGTCGGCCATCGCCAGCGGCAGCAATCCCGACGGCGGGCAGATGCTAGGCTCGCTGGTACGCATAGGCTTCTTCCTTGTGCTGTGGTTTGTGGTGGGGCTCTATGCCGTTCCGTCCTTTCTCAGGTCCACACGCAAGCTGATGACCGACGAGACGCTGGTCATCGTGTCTCTCGGCCTCTGCTGTGCCATGGCGTGGATCTCCACGGCGGTGGGGTTCAGTTCGGCCTTCGGCGCGTTTGTCATGGGCAGTGTGCTGGCCGAGACGGTCGAGGTGGAGCGCATCGAACACGTGGTGGAACCGGTGAAGAACCTTTTTGGGGCCATCTTCTTCGTGTCGGTGGGCATGCTGGTCGATCCCGGTGTGCTGGTCACCTACGCCCTGCCCATCGTGGTGCTGGTCTTGGCCATCCTGCTGGGACAGGCCGTGCTCGGCACTCTCAGCTACATGCTCAGTGGTCAGCTCCTGTACACGGCCATGCGCTGTGGCTTCTCCATGGCGCAGGTGGGCGAGTTTGCGTTCATCATCGCCTCTCTGGGCATGTCGCTCCATGTCATCAGTGAATTCATCTACCCGGTCATTGTAGCCGTCAGCGTCATCACGACCTTCCTCACTCCTTATATGATAAGGGCCGCCGAGCCGGCGTTCAGGCTCGTGGAGCGCAGCCTCCCGCGCAAGTGGCACCGCCGGCTGGAACACATGGGCGCGTCTCATCAGGCCACTACCGTCGAGCAGAGCTTGTGGAAACGCCTGTTCAAGAAGATGGGGGTCAACACGCTGGTCTACACCATCCTGTGTGTGGCCGTCACCACCATCATGCTCACTTTCGTGCTGCAGTTCGTGCGCCACCTGTTGCCCCACTGGTGGGCCAATGGTGTGACGGGGCTGCTGACGGTGTTGTGTCTCTCCCCGTTCATGCGTGCGCTGGTCATGAAGAACAACCACAGCGAGGAGTTCCGTACGTTGTGGACCGAGAGCCGGCTCAACCGTTTCCCCTTAATCTTCACCATCCTGGTGCGCGGCGCCATAGCCACGGCCATCCTCTTTTACATCTGCAACTACCTGGCTCGCTTTGCCAACGCCCTTGTCATTACCCTCGCCGTGGTGGCCATCGTGCTGATGGTGCTCTCCCGAAAACTCAAGAGGCAAAGCATCACCATGGAACGGCGCTTTGTGCAGAACCTCCATTCGCGTGACATCGCAGCGCAGGTCAGCGGCAAACGACGCCCGCTGTTCGAGGGAAAGCTCATTGACCGTGACATCCACATAGGCGATTTTGCCATCCCCGAGGACTCCCAGTGGGCCGGACAGACGCTGGCCAGCCTGCAGTTCGGTACGCGTTTCGGTGTCCATGTCAGCAGCGTGTTGCGTGGAAGCCAGCGCATCAACATCCCCGGCGGCGATGCCATCATCTTTCCGGGAGACAGGTTGCAGGTGATCGGTAACGACGAGCAGCTGCAGGCTTTCGGTACCGCGCTGAAGGCAGACCTCGTGCCCGGTGACCCGCACATCGAGGAGCGCGAGATGAAACTGCAGAAGATGAAGCTCTCGGCACACTGCCCCCTCATCGGCAAGTCGCTGTCGGAAAGCGGCATCAGAGATAAGTACAACTGCATGTTGGTGGGTGTTGAGGGTGGCCAGCATGACCTGACGATGATCGATCCCTCGAGAAAGTTCAAGCAGGACGACATTATATGGGTGGTAGGCGAGCGTCACTCGGTTCAGGATCTTGTAGCTACCAACTGAACCTGTACCTTCCGGCAAGATGCGTTTCCGCCATAGGGATGCCAAACTCCCCGAAACAACACAACCCGATGCCTTGAAATACAGGCATCGGGTTGTGTTGTTTCGGGGAGTGGAGGTGACGAACCGGTCAGTACCACTGCACGGCATTGCTGTAGCCGCTGCGCTTGTCATACTTCAGCGCGTCGGTCAAAGTGGCGGCGTTGCAGCGGAAAGAGAAATTGTAGCTGGTGTAGGGCGCAAGCACTACCGAGCAGCTCATGCCGAAGCAATGGAGGTCGCGCTGCAGCGAAGCGGTGGTCATGCTGATCGACTTGTTCTCGAAATCATAGCCGCTGGAGAAACTGATGTTCCACCCTTCGCTGATGCGGAGGTTACCGCTGAAGTTCAGGGTCTGTGTGAAACGGTAGGGGTAGCGCATCGTCTTCTTGTTGAACTTGGCCTCGCGCGTGTCCTCGCGCATCGTGATGCCGTAGCCCACGGTAAGCGACCAGGGCATGGAGAAGGTCATGTAGCCGTCGGCGTCTGTCTCCGCCTTGCCGCCCTTGTCTCCGCGCTTGGCGCTGTGCTGGCCCTTGACCATGTCATCGTCCACATTGCTCTCTACGTCGGTGTCGCGGCCTTCGTCGTCATCTTTGTTGTCTTTCTCGTCCTTCTTGTCATCGCCACCGCCAAACCACTTCTTCAGTTGCTCGGGGTTGAGCGTGAAAGAGAAGTTTTGCGACATGCCCTGGAAACGTCCGAAGCGTCCGCGTCCCCACTCGGTATGGTTGCCCACGTAGGGATGTCCGTTGTCGTCGAGCTCATAGGCGTAGGTTGCAAACACGGCGTTCAAGTTGAAGGTGTAGCTTTTCCACCACTTCAGGCGAAGGCGCATCGACAAGTCGCTCCATCGATGGGTGGCAGCCGCCATATTGTATGACATCGAGGCGCCCAGCTCGTCAATGAGGCTGATTTTCTTGTAGCCTGTGCTGTCCTTGTCGGTCTTCACCTTCATCTCGATGTTGTTGCTCACATCCCAGGAGATGCTCCCCGTGCGGCCTTTGCCCGGCACGCCGTAGAGGGAGTTGCTATAGGGCGAGTATTCCACGAGCGAAACGTTGCCGTCGGCGTCGGTCTTCTGGTAGGTGTCATAGTAGCCGTAGCGTGCCGAACCGAAGTTCGGTGCATAGCTGAAGCTGATCTGTGGCGTGAATACATGTCGGATTTGCCAGGGATGCTTCTTGAACAGGCGGGGACTGCCCGTGTACATGCCATAGAGCTTGGTGCTGGCAGAGATGCTCAGGTTCCAGTTGTACACGTTGTGGAAGCCGTAGGTCGTGTCGGCCACTTCCACTTGGCGGGCCTGGTCCCATGACCGCTTGACCTTGTTCGTGTACATGCGGTCGGTGAAGTTGAACGATGGCGTGACGTTCAGGTAATTGAACAAGGTGAAGTTGGCGTTAACGGGGATGCTGTGTTGCATGCCGTTGCGCCAGTCTTTGATAAGATTGGAGTGAAGGAGCTTGTCCTCTTTCGTGCTGATGGAGTTGCTCAGGTGGCCTGTGTAGCTCAGCGAGATTTTCTCATACCAGCGCTCATCGCCCACCATGTGCTTGCGGCGGAAGGGGTAAAAGCGGCTGACGCTGATGTTGAGGTCGGGCAATGTCATGGCAATGGACGAGTCGCGCATGTTCTGCGAGAGGTTGGCAGAACTGCTCAGCGACAGGCCCAGACTGGAGAAGGTGGTGCTCCAGCTGACCGAAGATGTGCGGGTCGACTGTGTGAGTGACTGCGGATTGTACATGCTTGTGAGGTTGTTGCGCTCATAACTTGTCGAGGCGAAGTTGACGCTGGCCGACAGGGTGCTGAACGGGTTGGCCTTCGAGTCCTGCCGATGGCTCCACTGTATCTTGAAACTTTCTTGCTCCTGAAAGTCGGGCATGCCCTTGTCGCCCGTCTTTGTGTCTTGGTAACTGAAGTAGAAAGAGCCGCTGTACTTGTAGCGCTTGCGGTAGTTGCTGGCGGCTGAGATGCCCCATGAGCCCTTGGTGTAGATCTCGCCCAGGAGCTTGAGGTCCCACTTGTCGCTGATGGCGAAATAGTATCCGCCGTCGCGCAGATAGAAGCCGCGGCTGTTCTCGTCGCCATACGTGGGCATGATGAGGCCGCTGGAGTAGCTCTTCGTGAAGGGGAAGAAGCCGTAGGGGATGGCCAGGGGCAGCGGTACGTCGGCCACCACCAGGTAGGCGGGACCGAAGACGGCATCTTGTCCGGGGCGCACCTTGGCGCGGGAGAGGGCGATGTAGAAGTCGGGATGCTCGGCATCGCAGGTCGTGTAGCGTCCGTGGGCAAGATAGATTTCGCCATTGGCGTTGCGCTTGGATATCTGGCTGGTCAGGTAACCGTCCTGCTGCTGGGTGTAGGCGTTGTGCACGAGACCTTTCTTGGTCTTGAAATTGAAGGCCATCGTGTCCGTATCGTAGCTGTCTTGGCCCATGGTGAAGATGGGCTTGCCCTTGATGCCGCCCTCGGCCGTCGAGTCGGGCGAGCCCGTGGCGTGGACCAGACTGCTGTCGAGGCTCATGTAAATCTTGTCGCTCTTGAGGTTCATGTTCTCGTAGTCGACGTTCGACGAACCGTAGAGGTGGGCTGTGTTGCTGGCGGCATCATAGACCAGCGAGTCTTGCGCCTCGTAGATCACAGGAGCGTCGATGCCGTTTTTCTTCTGCTTGTTGAGTGAGTCGAGGCGGATGGAGTCGTCTATGGCTTTGTTGTGGTGGTAGATAGCCAGTTGCAGGGAGTCCATTTCCGTTGTGTCGTTGGCTGCAGCCGTAGAGTCATTGGTGCCGACAGAGTCAACTGCGACAGCCTTGCGGCGCTTCCAAAATTGGGACACGGAACTGTCGGCCATGGCGCATGCCACGACGAAGAGCAGGAGTGCTATAAAAAATTTCGTCCTCATGAAACTGCAGAATATCCCTTGTCGAAAAGTGGGACAGGCCTTCCCGAACGCCGGAGGCATGTTCCCATTGAAATGCAAAATTACGCATTAATAAGGGAATATAGCGTGTTTTTCTTAATTTTAACTATCCCTCAAATTGCTTTTCCCATGCCTTGAAGCGAGCCAAACCATCTTCTCCGAACTTGGCGAGACTTTTTTCTGCTTGCTCGTGGGTCTTTTCCTTTTGTGGGTTCGACTTGCTATAGAACTTGTCGGCGTAGCAGATTACCTTCTCTTCGAGCGTTTCCGGCAGGAAATCCTGGCGGGGGAGGGGCAGGTCTTGCGACACGATGTCGTGGCGCGACAGGCCTGCGCCGGTGTGGCGCTCGCAGACACGGGCATGGCGCTCATAGCCCTCGCTACGCATCAGTTCGGCACCGATGCGTCCGTGGCAGATGTAGGGTTCCGTGCCGTGGCAGGCTATGCCTGGCGCATCGCAACGGAAGATGCCTATGTCGTGCAGCATGGCGGCTTCTTCCACAAACTGGCGGTCCATGCCCAGTTCGGGATGGGCATCGCAGATTTGCAGCGCACGGTTGGCGACTAGGCGGCTATGGCAAATCAAAATATCCCGAAGCCGATTGGCTTCGGGATAATATTTGTCGATGATTTTTTGATAATCCATATTTTTGCAGCGTTGCAAAGTGGCTTAGTCTCTTTGGATGTAAGCCAGAACGGTGCCCTTCTGTACTTTCGAGCCCTGCTTGGCGTTGATCTCCACGAGCTTGCCGCCCAGATCGGCTTTCACCTCGACGAACTCGCCCCACGGAGCCTGAATCCAGCAGAAGGCGTCGCCTTCCTTGTACTCCTTGCCGATATAGGGTTCTACTGCGGGTGCGGCCTCGCCGTCGCCCTGGAACTCCCAGAAGATCTGACCCTTCACAGGAGCCACGATGGCGTCAGCCTTGGCGTGCTTGAAGGCGGCTGCCTCCTCGGGCGACACCTTGGAGCCGAGCTGCGCGTCCTTGGCTTTCTGCAGGTCAGCCAGCATGTTCTTCTTAGCCTGACCGCTCTTGTAGTTGCGGTACTGTTCGGGGTGCATGGCCAGCTCAAAGAGTTCTTCGTCGTCCTTGCCATACTCCCAGCCATTCTCGTCCATCTCTTTCTTGAAGTCATCGAGGGCGTTGGCGAGCAGGGTGTGTGGGTCGGCATCGGTGAATTCGCGGCCTTGCTTGGCGGCCAGCGCCTTCAGCTCGTCGTCGATCTCGCCGGGAACCTTGCCGCTCTTGCCGAGGATCATGCCCCACATGGAGTCGTCCATCATGACGAAGCGGCCCTTGCCCTGTTCCTGTGTGAGCAGGTTCATCAAGGCGATGTTCTTGGTGTATTGGGAGAAAGGTGTCACAAGGGGTGGGTATCCCACGCGGGGCCACACATAGGCGACCTCTTCAAACAGCTTGATGAGCAGGTCGTCCATCGACAGTTCGTCCTCGCCTTTCTTCTTGCGGATATTGTTGATGGTGGTGCGCATGCCGCCGAGGTCGGCCATCATGGAGCCCATCATGCCGCCGGGCAGGCCGCAGGTGAGCAGGAGGGACGACATGAGCTTGTTGCCGGGGTTGATGAAATAGCCCAGCCACTCATCGATGAACTCCTGTGTGAGGGCGCGTGCCTTCATGTAGGCGCTCATGTTGATTTCGGGAACGTCAAATCCGGCGTGCTTCAACATCGACTGAACGGAAATGATGTCCGGATGAACTTTACCCCATGACAGCGGCTCTATGGCTGTGTCGATGATGTCGGCACCATTCTCGCATACCTCCAGGATGGAGGCCATGGACAGGCCGGGACCAGAATGTCCGTGATACTCAATGATGATTTCGGGGTGCTTGTCCTTGATCATTTTGGTGAGCTGGCCGAGGAAGGCAGGCTGGCCGATGCCGGCCATGTCTTTCAGGCAGATTTCCTCAGCGCCAGCCTCTATCTCCTCATCGGCGAGCTTGGCGTAGTATTCCAAGGTGTGGACGGGCGATGTGGTGATGCAGAGGGTGCCCTGCGGTGTCATGCCAGCTTCCTTGGCCCACTTGATGGAGGGCGCTATGTTTCGGATGTCGTTCAGGCCGTCGAAGATGCGGGGGATGTCCACACCCTGGGCGTGCTTCACGCGGTACATCATGGCGCGCACGTCGTCGGGCACCGGATACATGCGGAGGGCATTGAGGCCGCGGTCGAGCATGTGGGTCTTGATGCCCACCTCGTTGAAAGGCTTGCAGAAGGCGCGCACAGCGTCGTTGGGATTCTCGCCGGCGAGCAGCTGAACTTGCTCGAAGGCGCCGCCGTTGGTTTCCACGCGGGCGAAGCAGCCCATGTCGATGATGACGGGAGCGATACGCTCCAGCTGGTCCTTGCGTGGCTGGAACTTGCCGGAGCTCTGCCACATGTCACGATAGACGAGACTGAACTGAATTTTCTTCTTCATTTATTCCTTGTACTTAATGATTTCTTGCCTTAAATAGTGGTGTGTCAACACCCGTTGCTTTAAAATATAAATGGTGTTGGAACCGGGTTGCAAAATTAGATAAAAAAAATCAAAATAAGGACTTTCCGATTGCTTTTTTATAATTTATAACTATCTTTGCAACGTAAAACGCAACAAGATGAACGTCAAGACACTGTTTATTTTTCTGTTGGCAGCCTTTGCGATGACGGCCTGCCATGATGACAAGAAGCCTGCGGCTCACCAACAGCCATCTGCCGGATACGACCAGCCGCTCAAAGGCGACAGCACCATCTATGGACTGGCGTGTGAGGGATGCTCTGACTCGGTAGTGGTGTTGCTGCCTGGTGACGGCAGCAACCCCGTGACCTACAACACTATCAAGGCCAACCGCCGTCATCGTGTCTTGGGACGCATCAAGACCGGTGACTGGATAGCCGTGGTGCTCAACAAGAATAACCGCCACGAGGCCGATATCGTGATAGACCTCGACCAGCTGAAGGGTATCTGGTGCTACATCGTCATGCCGCAGCTACGCGATCACGAGTCGATGACTTCCCAGGAGCAGGCTCGCGTTGTCCGCGAGATGCCCGACTCGCTGAAGGATATCTACTTTGTGCCTCGCGAGTATGGTTTCTGGCTGAAACGTCAGTGGGAGGCCACCAGTGTGGGCTATGTGCAGGAGTCGAGTACCTTGGCCGAGGAGAGCCCGGTGGTCTATCCCCCGCTGGGATGGTTCATCGCATGGCACATCTGGAACGGCAAGTTTGTGATGACCAGCGGCAAGCCCAAGTACACGGGCAAGGACAATACGGTGGTGGGCTATCAGAGTGTAGCCTTTGACACGTGTACCATCGAATATCTTGACGACGACTCCCTGGTGCTCTCCGACCGTGACGGCGCGCGCAGTTACTATCGCAAGAACGATATCAACGACATCAACAAGCGCGCCAAGGCCATCGCTGAGATGCGCTCCAAGCAAGCTCTGAAGGAGACCACCGAGTAGGCGGTGGCTTAGCCAAGCTGTCCGTGTTGCGCAAAGCGCGTGCGGGCCAGCTCTTCAAACCATGTGCCCTTTCGCCCATAGTTGGCGTAGGGATAGATGCTGATGCCACCGCGAGGGGTGAACAGTCCGGTCACCTCAATGTATTTTGGGTCCATTAGTTTGATGAGGTCTTTCATGATGATGTTGACGCAATCCTCATGGAAATCGCCGTGGTTGCGGAAGCTGAAGAGGTAGAGCTTCAGGCTCTTGCTTTCCACCATGCGTACGTCGGGGATATAGTTGATGCGGATTTCTGCAAAGTCGGGCTGCCCGGTGATGGGGCATAGGCTGGTGAATTCGGGGCAGTTGAACTGCACCCAGTAGTCGTTGCCCTGGTGTTTGTTGACAAAGGTTTCCAGCACCTCGGGTGCATAGTCTGTCTTGTATTCTGTTTTCTTTCCGAGAGACTGCAGTCCCTCATTCTCTCTGTTTCCCATTATTTTGTATTCTTTGTTTCTACAGGTTATATGGACTTGATTTTCAATACGTTGTAGCTGATGCCATTGTCGTAGGCATCTTCGCCTTCATGGCGCTTCATGGCCTTCACGACGCGGATGGTCACGGGCAGCACCAGTACCTCGTAGGCCGTCTTGAGCACTACCTGCCACAGCATGAGCATAGGAAGCTCCTCCGTGGGCACCACGCCTCCTAGGGCCAACGGGAAGAAGATGACGCTGTCGCAGCTCTCGCCGGCCACCGTCGACAGGATGGCACGGGCCGAGAAATGGCGTCCGCCGTCGCGTATCTTCATCTTGCTCATCACATAGGCGTTTATGAAACTGCCCACGAGGAACGCCACAAACGAGGCGGCGGCGATGCGCGGTGCCAGGCCGAAGATGGCATGGAAACCGGCGTCGTTTTGCCAGAAGGAGGCTCCGGGGATGGCATCGCAGAGTGCACCCAGGGCTACAAACAGGAAATTCATGGCAAAGCCTGTCCAGATGAGGAGGCGGGCTTTGCGAAAGCCCCACACTTCACACACGCAGTCGTTGATGATGTAGGAAATGGGAAAGACGATGAGCCCGCCAGTCAGTGTGATGGGGCCTGCAGCGATTTGTTTGGTCTCGAGTACGTTTGCCGCAATGAGGCAAACGCAGAAGAGTATGCTGAACAGCATGAACAGCACACTCACCGTTTGTTTTTCTTTTTTCATGTCTTGTTTTGTTAAAGGGGGTTGAGCAAGTACCCCTCGGTAAGCAATGCGGGTGCAAAGTTACGAATAAATCTCCGAAGAAATGTCTCTATGAACCGAAAACTAAAATGTTTAGCCTGTGCGTAAGACGGCTCCGGCCGTTTCTTCGCGGCTAGGCGATGGCTGCGGTGATGAGGTGGGTCAAGTAGGCGGCGAAGACAAGCACCAGCACGGCACCCTCCCAGCGCTCCACGCGATACTTGGTGAAGGAGAAGAGCCACAGCATCATCATCGAGACGACCATCACGGCCAGGTCGGTGGTGGTGATGCCTTGTATGGCCATGGGCGAGATGAGGCCAGTGAGGCCGAGAATCATGAGGATATTGAATACGTTGCTGCCCAGCACGTTGCCGATGGCAATGCCGCTGTTGCCTTGCCGTGCGGCAACCACGCTGGTGGCCAGTTCGGGCAAGGAAGTTCCGCCGGCCACGATGGTCAGGCCGATGACGGCATCGCTCACGCCCAGGCTGTGGGCGATGGCTGAAGCGTTGTCGACGAAGACGTTGCTGCCCAGCACGAGAGCCACGAGACCTATGCCCATCAGTAGTGTGGCGCGCAGCGGACTCTTGTCGGGCTTCTGTCCGGCAGTCGGGGCTTGCTCGTCGCCAGACGGCTGGCCGTTATGCGAGCCGCGGATGGTGACTGTCATGAAAAAGATGAATAAAACAGACAATACCAATGCATCCAACCGGCTGATTTCGCGGTCGAGACACATCAGCAACAACAGGGTGGAAGCTATCAGCGCAAAGGGAGTGTCCTTGCGCACGGTGCCCTTCAGAATGGTTATCGGTGCCACCATGGCTGCGATGCCAACGATAAACAATGTGTTAAAAATATTACTTCCTACCACGTTGCCTACGGCCAAGTCGGGTGTGCCGTTGATGGCCGATGTCAAACTGACGAAAAATTCGGGCATCGACGTGCCCATGGCCACCACGGTGAGACCGATTACAATCTGTGGGATTCCCATGCGTTCGGCCAGTGCCACGGCACCGCCGGTCAGCCAGTCGGCACCCCATAGCACAACGCGGATGCTCACCACAAGCAGTAGCGCCTGCAGCCAAATGTTGGAAGGTGCCCAAGTCAGTAATGTCAAGCTGTTCATCATTGTTCGTTTTGTTTGGCCGCAAAGATACGAAAAATCCCCGGATATTCACATATCCGGGGACAGATAACTAACAATCACACAATTATAATCTATCAACTTATCTGAAAAAACTTGTTCTAAGAGCCGTCTGAGGGGTTTTAGAGCCAGGTGGTTAGCCTACCTCAATGTTGCGGGCAATCTTGTTTTCCTCAGCCTTCATCTTGGGAAGAGTGACGGTGAGAATGCCGTCAGCCACGCGTGCTGCAATCTCCTGCTTGTTCACGTTGTCGGGGAGAATGAGCGTCTGCTCGTATTTCAAGTAGGCGAACTCGCGGCGGAGGTAGTGACCCTTGTTGTCCTCTGCGGTGGGGTGCTTCTCCATCTTGATGGTGAGGTCGCCGTCTTGGTTAATGTTCACATCGAAATCCTCTTTCTTCAAACCGGGAGCGGCCAGTTCCACGGTGTACTTGTCGTTGTCCTCCATGACGTTGATGGCCGGGGCTGTGGCGTTCGTGCGAGGCATGTGTTCAGTGGTGAAGAAATCGTTGAAAACTTCTGGAAGCCAATTGTTACGTGTGTACATAATATTTATCTCCTATTTTTAGTTCTGTTTTTATATGTTTACACCCATATCTCTACAACCTTTGTGCCGATGGATGAAGCGTGTCAAAGTGGCTGAATGGGGCTGACAAACTGTCTTTTGTTCCTATGCGCAATGGCGTGGAATGTTAAGGAAAAAAGCCGACATGGTGCAGCTGGTTGCTATCTGCATTGTCTCGTCATGCTGGAGTATGTCCATGGTTGCCGGAATGTGTATGACATCACTCCGGATGTTTGGGAAGGCCGCTGCTTTCCTTCCAGGAAAGGCGGGTTCATGTGTCATGAAATATGGCAGAAATCCATGTCATGGAGAACACTTGAAATAGAGAGCGAAGATAGCCATTCTGGCAGATGTGCATATAAGATCAGTCTGGCCGACAGACGTAAGATGTCGTATGAAGTCCCGATAGATGTCATATGAGGTCTCGATAGATGTCGTATTGAGGCTCCATTTGGCATTGGTTGCGACTTGATTCGGTGCCTTTTGTGGCTTGATTCGGCATCTATCGTCATGAGATGAATGCCGAAAATGGTTGACGATTGCCATGTTGTATTGTAACTGTCTTATAATCAACTAGTTGCTAAAAACGCTCCATAATGGCGTATTTGTGCCAAAATATTTCTTCCTGGAAAACAACGCCTGTTTTTCGGGGTCTTCTGTCGTCTTTTTTCGTTATGGGTTTTATACCGCAGTTGCGGTCACCGATGCTATGGAGACCGTAGCTATGCGGCTTGCTGCATCTGAAAGCAATTCTGCGGGAGCCTGTTGGTGTTTCATGAGGTCGGGGCTGCAGCCAACAAAAAAAGGCTGTCGTCCCGGTGGGGATGACAGCCTTTTCGGAGATTAGGATGGTAGACCCTTATGCGTTTTCTTCTTCCTTGCGGGCCTCGGCCTTGTCGTCTTCTGTGGAGGCGAGGGTGGCCTTGAAATCGGTGTAACCGTTCTTCACGAGGATGTTGTACCACTGGAGCAGCTTCTTGATGTCGCTGTCGTGCACGCGGTCCTGGTCGAAGTTGGGCAACACGGATGCGAAATAGTCGCGCAGCTCCTTGCTTGAGCACTTCTTGTAGTTGAGGGAGGCTTCCTTGAGTCCTTCCTTTTCGCCGACCTTGGCGAGCACCTCCCAGAGAGCGATGTCTTCAGCATCGGTGTACATGGCTATGTCGCCCAGACTTGTCACGCGGTCGGTGGCAAAGGCGGGCAGACGGCGGTGCGCGTCGTCGATGGTTTCCACTATCAGGGTTGCCTTACCGCGGCTTACCAGCTTGTAGAGTCCTGGCTTGCCTGCGATTGAAAGAATTGTTTCCATTTTTTCAGTTTGTTATTGATGATTGAGTAATTTGTCGATTTGCTTTTCGAGGTCTTCCTGGCCGTCGTTGTTGATGACGAAATCGGAGCGCCGTGCCATCTCGTCCTGCGGCATTTGGCAATTGATCCATTCGAGAGCCTTCTCGCGGGTGATGTTGTCGCGCTGCATGATGCGCTCCACCCGGATGTCTGTGGGTGCCGTGACGCAGACGATGCGGTCGAAGGGCACGCGCCGGTCAAAGCCACTGTCGAAGAGGATGGCGCTTTCGAGCCATTGGTAGTCGCTCTGCATGAAGTCGAGCGCCACGGCTGGGTGCACCACGGCGTTCACGGCCTGCTTGTTTGCCTCGGAGGCCAGCAGAAATTTGGCGAGCATGGCTTTCTGCAACACCTTATTTATATATAAGCCTTCGCCTACGAGGTGTGTGAGTTGCTGGCGGAGGTCGTCGGTGTGCATCAGTCGCTTGGCCGCCGCATCGCAGTCGTAGACGCTGATGCCGCGTTTGGCGAGCAAGTGGCACACATGGCTCTTGCCGCTACCGATGCCTCCTGTGATGGCTGTTCGCATCATTGCTGTTCTATGAGATAGTCCACTTGTGACATTTCCAGATGCGCATTGCTCACGATGGCGGGCTTGGTGCGCAGGTGGAGGTTGCACTTGTCGGAGGGATGGGCCGCTACTTCATGGTAGTTGATGACTACCTGGAAGTCGGAAGGCTTGACGAGTCGGAACTGTCGTGAGCCCACCGTGAACGTCACCTTCACGTGGTTGGGGAAGGTGCGTATGGTCAGGTTGGCGGGCTTGTTGATGGTCGTGATAGGCACATCGATGCTCTCCTCAGTCAGGATGTCGACCAAGAGTGTCAGCTTCACCGTTTCGGGCACTACCTTGACGCCTGGCATCTTTTTGAGCCTCACGGTCTGGTACACGGTGTCATCGAAATTGGTGATGTTCACATATTCGGTCTGTATCTCCTTGATGCTGTCTAGGGTGCTCCTTGATGCAAAGACGGTCACCTTTTCGGGCGACAGTTGTGTATGGGAGAGATAGTAGTTTTTGGCGGGTACTACGTTGCCTGTTAGCTTCACGGCAATGGAGCGCCGCTCTCCGTAGTTGAAGTTGAAGCTAAGTCCGTCTGTCTTGATGCTTGTGATGACCGACGAGGAGTACAGCTGCTGCCGCACAAGCTTCTGTATGTCGGCGGCAGACACCTGTCCGTGGCCGGTCTGCTTGTTGGCGTAGGTGTTGAAATTAAGGGTGATGAGTTTGGGTTCGTGGCTCGACATATAGGAGACGAGCATGAAACCTTTGTCGCGCACGGTGACGCGTACGGTGTCGGTGAGGTCGGTGGTCATCACCACATTGCCGGGGACTCCAGTGAGGCGGACGGGTACTGGCAGCTCTTTCTCGTAGGTCTCATTGAGCGTCATCATAAGCCAGAAGATGCCGCTCAGCACGAGAAAGAACAGAAAAATCAGAAACTCCTTGTTCATCCAACTGAACAGGGAGCTCCTGACCACTTGATATATCTTCTTCAGATTATGCATTCGGTTGCTGCTGGGCAACGTCTGCGAAGACATAGCCCTTGTCCACGGTGACGACAACGCCATGTGCCACTTCCACGTCGACCGTGTTCTTCGCCTGGTCGATGCGCTTCACTGTGCCGTAGATGCCACCGCCGAGTACAACCTTGGCACCTTCCTGCAGGGCGTTTTGGAACTCACGGATTTTCTTTTGGCGCTTCTGCTGAGGGCGAATCATGAAAAACCACATGATGGCAAAGATGGCCACCATCATAATCAGCATGCCGCCCATGCCGCCGCCTTTTTGTGCTGCCTGTGCAGCCAGTACGAGTGTTGTCATTGTTTAATATTCTTCGTTGTTATTGATTATTCGCTGTCTTTGGTCTCGGCGTTGCCAGTCACGGATGCCGTCTCGTTGCCGGGAATCGCCTCGGGGAAGTCGTTCTCCTGAGCTTTTGTGGTCTGCTGCTCTTCGCTAGCCTTGGGCTTGTGGACAAATCTCACGCGGCCCGTCGGAACATTGTCGCTGCCGTTGGCGGTGTCCTGCTGCTTGGTGCGTGGCTCAGGCAGGTCTTTCAGCATCTTGCCCGTAGTGACCAGGTAACGCGCGATGGTGTCGAGCATGCCGTTGACGTAGCTGCTGCTGCGGGGCGTGCTGTAGAGCTTGGCCAGCTCCACAAACTCGTTGATGGTGACCTGGGCGGGAATACCGGGGAAGGTGAGCAGCTCGGCAATGGCTATCTGCATGATGACCACGTCCATGTAGGCAAGGCGGGAGAAGTCCCAGTTGCGCGATGCCTCGCTCATGTAGTGCTGGTAGGTGTCGGCATTGAGGATGGTGGCACGGAAAAGCTTGCGCGCAAACTCCTTGTCTTCCTCGTCCTTGTATTCGGGGAGGAGCTCTTGCTTGCTGTTGTTCTTGGGGTCGAAGCGCTTGATGGTCTTCAATACAAAGGTGTCGATGACTTCCTTGTCGTCGTTCCAGTAGAGGCTTTTCTCCTCCAGCAGAGCTTCGATGTCGGGGTTGTCCTGTATGAGCTGTTTGTACAGCTTGCGCCATACCTCGCGGTCGTCCTCATAGGAGTCGGCGCTGGCATCGGACATATAGTCCTGGTAGGTTTGGCTTTGTTCTATTTGGTTGCAGAGCTTGCGCACAAACTCAATGTCGTTGTCCCATGTCAATTTCTTCATCTCGATGAAGTCGTTGAGCATGTTGTTTACCTCCAGCTGGGTGGCGAACTTGTTGTTGACGAACTTCGGCGACGGACGGTCGCTGCCTTCGCGCTCGGCGCGCTGGGTAAGGATGTCGTTGCGGTGACGCTCCTCGCGCGTGACAGCCACAATCAGCTCAAGAAGGAAGTTATAGAGATCATAAGCCTTTGACAAGCTGAACAACAGCTCCTTCTCGGCGTTGTCCATGTTTTTGTTACCGTTCTGATAGTATGCGTAGGTTAACTGGACTATCTTAATGCGAATGAGTTCACGATTGATCATTACTCTTACCCTTTTCGTTCTAGTGAATTAGACTTAATGATGCAAAATTACTTAAAAAACTATATATACCCAAAAGAAGGGATATAAAACTTTGTTTTTTTAAGGAAACTTTGCGCATTCCAATAAAAAGTAGTAACTTTGCACCGCTTTTCAGATTGGAAAAGGGTGTCGGCAGCCGTAAGTGGGCCGTCCGGATGCTTTCCTTTGCAGTCCAGTGTGATGGCGAATTAATTTACAAATTTAATTTAGAGTAACACAATTATGAAAGAAATCAGTATCGTAGGTAAGAAGCGTGAAGCCATCGGCAAGAAAGCTTCTAAGGCCCTCCGCAAGGAAGGCTATGTCCCTTGTAACCTTTATGGTGAGAAGAAGGTTGACGGCAAGCCCGTGGCTTTGTCATTCGCCATTGCTTTCTCTGAGCTCCGCAAGCTTATCTATACTCCTCACATTTATGTGATCAGCCTCGATATCGAGGGCGAGAAGCACACGGCTATTATGAAGGAGATTCAGTTCCATCCCGTGACAGACGCTCCTCTGCACGTTGATTTCTACGAGGTCAATGACCAGAAGCCTATCACCATCGGTATCCCCGTCAAGCTCAACGGCCTGGCCCAGGGTGTGCGTGACGGTGGCCGCATGAACCTCTCTATCCGCAAAATCAACGTCACCGCTCCTTACCAGCAGATTCCCGAGCACCTTGACGTCGATGTCACGGCTCTTCGCATCGGCAAGAGCATCAAGGTGGGCGAGCTCTCATTCGAGGGCCTCGAGATGGCTACAAGCAAGGATGTTGTGGTCTGCTCCATCAAGATGACACGTAACGCCATGGCTGCCGCTGCCGCTGCTGCCGACGCTGAAAACGGTTCTGCTGCCGAATAAGGCAAAGACGGACAAAGTATCAATCCGTTAGATGGACAAATACTTGATTTGTGGCCTTGGAAATCCTGGCGATGAATATGCCGGAACCCGCCACAACACAGGATTTATGGTATTGGACGCTTTCGCTAAAGCGTCCAATATTTGTTTTGAAGACAAGCGATATGGCTTCGTGGCGGAGACTTCACTCAAGGGCCGAAAGATCATTCTGCTGAAGCCTACCACCTTCATGAATCTGAGCGGAAACGCAGTGCGCTATTGGCTCAACAAGGAGAATATCGACCAGCAACGCCTGATGGTCGTCAGCGATGATGTGGCGTTGCCGTTGGGCGAGTTCCGTCTGAAGGCCAATGGCAGTAACGGAGGGCACAACGGTTTGGGCCATATCATCCAGCTTATCGGGCAGGATTTTGCGAGGCTTCGCGTGGGAATAGGCAACGATTATCCGCGCGGCGGACAGATAGACTGGGTGCTTGGCAGCTATTCGACACAGGACTTGGAGGTTTTGCAGCCCACCATCGACACGGCGGTGGACATCATCAGAAGCTTTGTCCTGCAGGGCATCGGCAATACCATGAACCAGTTCAACAAGCTGGGGAAAAGGAAATAAGGAATGGAAAAGATGAAGCAAGAACGGCTCCCCAAGGTTAGCGAGAGTGCCCGCATCGACAAGTGGCTGTGGGCGGTGCGCATCTTCAAGACGCGTTCGGTGGCTGCTGATGCCATCAAGAACAGCCGTGTGACAATCGGCAACAACAACGTGAAGCCTAGCCATGTCATCAAGGTGGGCGACATCATCAACGTGAAGAAGCCGCCTGTCACTTATTCCTTCAAGGTGTTGGCCTGCATCGAACAGCGCGTGGGCGCCAAACTGATTCCCCAGGTCTATGAGAACGTCACCGACCCCAAGCAGTATGAGCTGTTGGAGATGAGCCGAATCAGTGGCTTTGTAGACCGTGCCCGTGGCACGGGACGCCCCACTAAGAAAGACCGCCGGGCTATCGATGCCTTTGTGGAACCCGCCCTGTTCGGATTCGATGATGATGACGACTGGGAGGATGACGGGCAAGCGTGACTGACGGCATCCCCTACATAACGAACGAACCCCAACGCTGGAATGCGTTGGGGTTCGTTCGTTATGTAGGGGTGCGTGTCATGCCTTTTCCCCATTTCGCTTGGCCGGTTTCACGTCGAGTTCGCTTGCCTTATCTCGGTCCGCCGAAACCGCCTCCGGGAGGCGGCCCTGGGCGGAAGCCGCCGCGGCCCGGTCTACCGTCTCTCGGTCCGTCTTCACGACCACCCATGCCGCGCCGTGCTTCTCGGCTACCAAAAAGGTTGAGGCGGTAGTTGACGTGCAGCATTACGTAGCTGTTGATGGCATTGTATTCCGTGTCGGTCCTTTGGCTGGCGCTGAGCGAGCGTGAGAAGTTGCTTTGATTGTGCAGAATGTCGTAGAACTGAAGCATCACGGTCAGCGGCTTGCCTTTGAGGAAGCTTTGCGAGAGCTGTGCGTTCCATACGAACTCATTGGTGTTGAGCGATGCGTCGCTGTATCCGCGGCGGCTGCTCATGTGGAGGTCGGTGGCGATGGTCGTTCCCCAAGGTGCTCTGACATTGAAGTTAAGGCCATAGGAGAACTGCCAGGTGTCAAGGTTCGACGAGGCTTGCAGTTCGTTGCGTGAGTGGCGGTAGCCCAGCGAGCCGTCAAACTCTACCTCAAACCAGTCGTTCCGGTAGCTGGCGGACAGCCGTTCGTTGATGTTCATATCCTTCGTCGTATTTTTCAGCGAGCTTTGGTTTTTCCCCAAGGTCACGTATCCAACGTTGTTGTTAAAGCTGAGGTCGGTGAAGGTGTTTACGTTCCAGTTGCCGGCTGAGTCGAGCGGCGTGTTGAACATCAGGGCGGAGTTGATGCTCCAGTCGCCATTGATGTTTTCGGGTCGTGTGATGCGCCCGCCTGTCTGCTCATTGTAGGTTACAGCTTGGCTGATGGAGTTGCTGGTGGTGTTAAATCCGAAGTTGGCCATAACGGCTTGTTTCGTCTTCTGGAAGTAGCTGTTGTAGAAGACCGAGAACCGCTGTGTGAACGAAGGCTTCAGTCCCGGGTTACCCGTGGAGATGTTGAGCGGGTTTGAGTCATCGTAGATGTCGAGCAGGTCGGTGATGCTGGGCTGCGTTGTAGAGGCGCGGTAGTTGACCCTGAGGTTGCTCACTTTGTTGAAGCGATAGCGGAAATCGAAGGTTGGCGAGATGTTGAAGACGTTGCGGGTGGTGTCGACGCTCACTCCCTGGTAGTCCTGTATGTAGTGGGATTTCTGCGGTTGTGCCAGCACACCGGCGTTCATCTGCCATTTGGTTTGTATCATGCGGAACATCAGTTCGATGCTGTGCGTGTAGTTCTTGTACTCCGAGTATCTGCTCAGGTCGGTGTCGAGGTAGTCGGTGTAGGGCTTGTCGAGGCGTCCCAGGTAATTGTCCCAAAGACGATAGCCCGATTTCAGACCGCTGAAGAAGTCCTCGCCGAGGTTGGAGAAGTCGTAGGTGTTGCGGTCGCTTTTGTTGTAACTGTAATTGAAACGATAGCGAAGTTGCAGGAAGGCACCTTTCCATAGCGGTTCGCTATAGGTGGCCTGCAGGGTGTAGTTCCACTTTTTGCCGGGCGTCAGCGTGTAGCGGTTGGTCTGGTAGGTGGAATCGTTTCCGTAGCTGTCCTTGAGTTGGTAGAGGTGGACGTTGTTCATCGACAGGCTGTTGGACTGCGAGTCGCTGTAGTTGGCATCTGCCCTCAACGTTACGTTGCGTCCTTTGTTGTTGAGCTTTCGGTTGACCTGTAGCATGCCTCCGAAGCTCTTGTTTTTGCTGTAGCTCATGGATGAGCGCTGGCTGGAGTTGACCACGATGCTGTCTTCACTCAGTTCTCTCAGCGATTCCAAGGCAAGCGGGTCTATGACATACTTGTATGGGTCTTCGTTGAACGATGCCGACTGGCTTGCAGACAGTCCGTCGCTGGTGCTATAGCTCATTGTCGGCCGGAACATGATGTTGGTCATGCTGTCCGGTGTCCATTCCACCCGGAACTGAGCGTTCCAGCTGTTGCTCCTCGAATAGTTTTGGTTGATACTGTTGGAGAATGAGCCGACGGTGCTTACAAAGTTCTCTGATGATGTCTTGCTGTATGCATCGCCGTCGCTGTGGTTCCATCTGACGCTACCGTCCACCTTGAGTGTGTCCTTTTTCTCGTAGTTGATGTTGACGCCTGCCATCTTGGAGGCGTTGAGGCCGTTGCGTCCGCGTCCGAAGCCTCCGCCTCTTCCGCCAAACCCCATGTCATTGACGTTGTTGGCGTTGGCCATGCCGAAGACACGCCAGTCGCTGTTGAAGTATCCTCCGAAGAGTCTTGAGGAGTATCGGTCCTTGGTGCCTGCGCCCACGTCGACATTTGCCATGAGCCCCTTGTTGCTTCCGGGCTTGGTGCCGAAGTCGAGTACGGTCTGCTCATCTCCATCGTCGATGCCGGTGACGCGGGCCAGGTCGCTCTTCTGGTCGTAAGCCTTCACCTTGCTGATGATGGATGTCGGTATGTTCTTCATGGCTGTCTTTGTGTCTCCAGTCATAAATTCCTTTCCGTCCACGAGTATTTTCTTCACTTCCTTGCCGTTGATGGTGATCTTCCCGTCATCGTCAACCTTGGCTCCTGGGAGCCTTTTGACCAGTTCCTCGATGGTCGATCCCTCAGGCGTGCGATAGGCTGCGCTATTATAAATAAAGGTGTCTTCCTTAACGGTTACCTTCAGTGCCTGCGCCTTGACCACCGCTTCCTTGAGCAGGGTGGAGTTGGCCATTACTTGCAGCAGACCCATGTTGAGATTGTGGTCATCCTGCATCTGTATGCGCTTGACGGCCGGGACGTATCCCACGCTGGTCACTTTGAGCAGATATTTGTCGTTGGCTGGGGCCTGGATGACAAACTTTCCGCTGTCGTTGGACAATGCTCCGCTGATGAACGTGGAGTCCATCTTGAGCAACTGCACGGTGGCAAGCGACAGAGGCTCCTTCGACTCACTGTCGACCAGGAGCCCTGAAATTTCTCTTTTTTGGGCGAAAGCTATTGTTGTCATCAACAATAGGATGGCCAAGAGGAAGCTTTTTCTCATAGATAGTGGCATTTGTGTAGATAGCCTTTCAAACTATCATTGTTAGTATTTGTTCTATATGAATAGACGCAAAGTGTAAGAATAAGTTTAAACTCTACACCAAAAAAATAAAAAAAACACTCAGTTTGTTTGCACATTTGTAGCCGGGAATGCGCAAGATGGTGCCTGATACGCTTAAAAAGTCTTAATTTGTTAGGTGGGGTGGGGCGGTTCCTGTCATTTTATCATTATATTTGTAACACGAGAAAACATAGTATGCTTATGAATCAGAGAGTCATCATATCCAAAAATTTGGAAACCGAGTTGGCCATTGCCATATCTGAGTGTGAGCACGACCGTCTTTTTGTGCTCACCGATGAGGTGACACACGAGCAGTGTCTCCCTCTTGTGAAGGATTTCTTTTGTCTGAAGGGTGCGCAGATTATCACGATAGGCGCTACGGATGTCCACAAGGACCTGCAGTCGTTGACGCATGTGTGGCAGGCTCTTGATGAAGGCGGTGCTGATCGGCACAGTTGCCTCATCAATCTGGGTGGAGGCATGGTGACCGACTTGGGCGGTTTTGCGGCTTCCACTTTCAAGCGCGGCATCGATTTCATCAACATCCCGACGACGCTGCTGTCGATGGTCGACGCGTCGGTGGGTGGCAAGACTGGCATCAATTTCAATGGCTTGAAGAACGAGGTCGGCGTGTTCAATGACTCGCGGTTTGTTATCCTCGATACCCGTTTCCTCCGCACGTTGGACGACCAGAACATGCGTTCGGGTTATGCCGAGATGCTGAAGCACGGTTTGATTTCGGATCAGTCGACCTGGGCGGAGCTGTTGCAGTTTGACCTATCTTGCCCCGACCTGTCCTCTCTACAGGCCATGGTGGCCAAATCGGTGCAGGTGAAGGAGGACGTGGTGAAGCGCGATCCTCATGAGAAGGGCATCCGGAAGGCCCTCAACTACGGGCACACCTTTGGTCACGCCTTCGAGAGTTTTTCGCTGAAGCACCACCGTGAAGACGAGGCTCCCATCCTTCATGGCTATGCCGTGGCCTATGGCATGATATGCGAGTTGTATCTGTCGGTGGTCAAGGCCGGCTTCCCCTCTGAGCAGATGCGGCAGACGGTTAACTTTATCCGCGACAACTATGGGCGTTTTTCCATCACGTGCGACGACTATGATGAGCTACTCGCACTGATGCGCCACGACAAGAAAAACACATCGGGCATCATCAACTTCACTCTGCTCGATGCTATAGGCGACGTGCTTATCAACCAGACGGCCACCGATGAGGAAATCCGCGAGGCTCTCGATTTCTTCCGTGAAGGCTAGGCAGCGGTAAAAAGGCGGCCTTGCGCAATATGGAGGATGAAGAATTTGCGGGCGCTTTCCCGGTCGGATGAGCTCCGTCAAATGATATGGGGCGCAGGATGTGGAAAACCGAAAAAGCAGGATTGCACGTACATCGTGCAATCCTGCTTTTTCGGTTTCATGCGCCATTGTCCGGGAGAGTCTCACTTCTCGCCGGTCTGCTTTTGTGACACGTGTATGATGTAGTTGGTGACATGGACAGTAGACACCAGTTCGCCTTTCCGGTTCTTGATGTCGACCTGCCATTCATGGAGTGTTCTTCCCTTGTATTGCAGTTTGGCGTAGGCCGTCACCACATCGCCTTCCCGCACTGCTCTGACATGGTTTCCGCTGACGTTGATACCGACACAGATGCGTTCGGGGCATAGTGCCATGGATCCCACGCCCGCCGTGTTTTCGGCCAGAGCCAGCGATGCTCCGCCTGACAGAAAGCCGAACGGCTGCCGGTTGAGCTTGTCCACTTTCATGCGGGCCATCAGCGTGTCGGGCTCGGGGGTGGAAACAAACTCCATGCCGAGCGTGTTTGACAGTCCGTCTTGTTTCTTGATGATTTCTATTTGTTTCTCGATGTTCATGGCGGTAAAGCGTTTGTGATATTGGTTGAAAAAGCAGAGGCCTGGCCGTTGGCCAAACCTCTGCCGGTAGGGTGTAGCTTCAGATGCTTGTCTATTTCTTCATCACCTTGCGTGTGTAGCCGTTCTCCCTGACGATGTAGATGCCCGAAGGAAGTTCGTCGAGGTTCTTTCCTGTCAGTATGCCGTTGATGGTGTAGACGGCCTTTGTGCCTGTAGCAGTCTTATGGTCGGTGATGCCCTTGATGGCCGTCACATGCGAGTAGTCCTCGCTGATGGTAATCCATCCCAGGCGCTCTTCCCACGGATTGTTGCGCGAAGGTGCAGTTTCGGTGCTGGTGTCGTCTACCTGCAGGCGGATACGCGTGCCTGTGGAGTCGGTGGTCTGGTAGAGGCTGAGCGGCCGTGTGCGCAGCACGGCCAGTGCCGGGTTGTTGAGCGTCTGCATTTGGATGAGGAAGGCTGCGTCTTTCAGCTTTTCTCCAAATGCGATGTCTGTGCCGAGTGTGCTCTTCGATGTGAAGCTTACGGTGGTATCCTTCACGGTGATGAGCTTTCCAGTCTCGTCTTTCGTTTGTCCCTTCTCGAAGGCGACATACGAGAACTTCACAGTGCGCTTGATGGCGTTGCTTTCGTTGAGCGCCTGCTGACGTTGCAGCACCACCTTGCAGCCGCTTGTCGTGACATCGAAGACACGTGGCAGAACCGGGTAGCGCTCCGTAGTGGAGATGGCCATGATGGGAGAAGCGAGCACCACGGGTGCTTCTGCAAACTCTTGCGTGAAGGTCACGTCTACGGTGTCGTTGGCTGCGCAGTTGTCTGATACGCCTGCCTCATAGCTGAGGTTGCCGATTTTTCCGGTTCCGGCCTTGGCCACCAGGTAAGAGGTGTAGTCGGTGTAGTCGTTGTAGAAGTCGGTCTTGGTGCTTGAGCTCTTGACTTGGTTGAAGGGGTAGATGCTGTAGCGGAAATAGGAATACTTGCGTTCGCCCGAGTCGTCCTTCACGGTGTAGATGTTGGAGACGCGCTCCAGCGGCATCATGCTGGCCGTGCGGTTGCTGAGGCTTCCGAAGACGATGGCCGGCTGTTCGGTGAATGAGTCGGCGAAATAGAGGAAGGCCTCGTTCGAGGAACCTGTCGTGACGGTGCCATACTGGAGCGAGCCGCGTTGCCCGTCCTTGCCCACTGAGGTCGTTCCGGCAATGTTGTTGACCACCTCGTTGGTGTAGAGCAGCCGGTTGTTGAACGTGCGGATGGCCACCCGGTAAGTGTAGTAGCCCGAAGTGGCGATTGTGTCTTGGAAGGTGTAGCTGGCAGCGTCGTCTTTGAGGTCCACGCCCTTGTAGTATTCAAACACAGCGTTCTTGTCGGTTCCCACTCTGCGCTCAATCCACATCGAGTCGTTGAGCTCGCCGTTCTTGTCGCTCCAGATGAGCGTAGCGATGCTCTTGTCGGCTCTGAAGGAGAGTTCGAGGTTTGTGGGAGCATAGGTGCGTGGGTTGGACGGCACGTATGTAGCCACGCTGCTGTTGTAGGCCAGTCCGGGCTGCATGGCTGCGTAGCGTTTTCCGGCCTCTGTCAGTGCGCCGTTTTTGTAGAGTCGCGACGGGTCGCGCTCGCTGTTCCAGTAGGCGTACCGCTCCACGTAGTTCCAATTGTTCATGAGGTTGCAGATATTCATCACGTTGTCAGCGTTCTGCTCTTCTGTGACTCCTGATGCGAAGGCTCCGTTCTTGTTCCAGCTGGCACCCCAGCACCATTCGGTGACCCAGATGGGCCTGCGTGCGTTGTTGTGCAGTCCTTGCAGGCTATAGAACGACCCAGTGGCCCAATAGGCGTGTATGTCGAGGATGTCGCATCGCCAGCCGCGTGCGTCGATGGAGTCGAGGAACTGCTGGTTGAACGAGTAGCTGCCGTCCCACGATGACGGAGTGCAGAGGCGTTGTCCGGTGCGCATGAGCGACTCCCAGTTGTTGAGTATCTCGTCGAGTGTCTGCGGGTGGTCATCGGCCGTGTTGCGCGGTTCGTTGTTGGTTTTCATGTTGGGCGACGAGGTGGTGTAGTTCACGCTTCCGCAAGCCGCTGCGTTGGGCCAGTCCTCATAGATATGGTGCGGCACGCACTCGCGGTCGATGCCCGTGTTTTCGCCCAGTCCGAAGCTGTAGCACCATTGGGTGTTGAGCGCGTCGTTGGCTTCCAGTCCGGTGTTGTTTGCCAGTCCGGCCTTTGATACGTCGTTCCAGCGGAAGAGGCGGTAGGAAGAGATGCGGTGCTGCATGAGTGTGGGCAGGTTGACCTCGATGTCGGCTTTGTCGGCCACGAAGCATCGGCTGTATCCGCGTCCGCCGTCTTTGAGGGCGAAGGTCACCATGTATCCGCGCTTAAGGCGGAAGCTCATGATGCGGTTGTTGAGCTGTTCTGCGGTGAGTGTCTGCATGAAGCCTCCCGAACTGTTGGTGTTGAAGTCGTTGCAGCTCTCGCCTTTGAAGTCGGCTTCGGCATAGACGGTAAGGGGCTTGAAGTTGGCGTCGTAGGGCATGATGATGGCTCCGCGGTTGTAGATCTTCACTTGGCAGTTTTTCCCGTCGACGGCCTGCTCTCCGTTAATGCTGATGAAGGCCAGCTGGTTGAGCGCAAGCGATGGCTTCAGGGCGTCGAAGATGATGACGGCATGGTCGGTGTTGGTGAGGTTGATGCTGCCCGTGCTGGTGAAGGGCGTGTCGGATGTGATATGGTAGTCCACATCCTTGTCGAGTGTCACGGCATCGGTCACTTGCGTCACCGTCTGTGTGGTGTTGTCGGCTAGCGAGGGCAGGCAGGCTGCCATCAGCGACAACGCTAATGTAGTAAGTCGTTTCATATGCAATGTTTGGTTATTAGCAATTTCTGTCTGCAAAGATAGCGATTTCCCATTATATTCTAAAAGAAAATATAGTTAAATCCCACTCTCTAGGGGGTAAAATTATCCGTTACCTAAATTATAAGTAGTATTAGTCGGTTTCAAATCGCTATAAAAACAATTATTTAGCTATCATTTTGCAATTTTTGCACACGAAAGCTTGTCAATTAGCTATAATTCTGTATCTTTGCAAATGGCTTTTCAAGCTGTGTACCCCACGGAACAAACAAAAACAACATAAAGACAATGAGCAAACTAATAAAGCCCCAGGGCTACCAAGCCCTTTTGGACATGTGCCAGACTGAGCTGGGCATCAAGCAGATCAAGGAGTTTTTCCAGCAGAACCTTTCCACCGAGTTGCGTCTCCGTCGCGTGACCGCACCCCTCTTCGTGTTGCAGGGTCTGGGCATCAACGACGACCTCAACGGCGTGGAACGCCCCGTGACGTTTCCTATCAAGGATATGGGTGAGGCCAAGGCCGAGGTGGTGCACTCGCTGGCCAAGTGGAAGCGTCTGACGCTGGCCGAGTATAAGGTGAAACCAGGCTACGGCATCTACACCGACATGAACGCCATCCGTGCCGATGAGGAGCTCGACAATCTCCACTCGCTCTATGTTGACCAGTGGGACTGGGAGGCCGTCATCACAGAGGACGACCACACGCTGGCCTTCCTGGAGAATGTGGTGCGCCGCATTTACGCCGCCATCCTGCGCACGGAGTATCTGACGTGTGAGACCTTCCCGCAGATCAAGCCTTTCCTTCCGCGCGACATCCATTTCGTTCATAGCCAGGATTTGCTTGACATGTATCCCGATCTGACCCCGAAGGAGCGCGAGGACGCCATCTGCAAGAAGTATGGTGCCGTGTTTGTGGAGGGCATAGGCGGTCGCCTGAGCGATGGCAAGAAGCACGACGGACGCGCCCCTGACTACGACGACTGGTCGACGGTTGCCGAGAATGGCCGGGCGGGTCTCAATGGTGATATCCTCATCTGGTATCCCGTCTTGGGGCGTTCGTTTGAGTTGAGCTCCATGGGCATCCGTGTGGACAAGGCCGCCCTGTTGCGCCAGCTCAAGACCGAGGGCGAGGAAGGGCGCGAGAAGCTCTACTTCCACCAGCAGCTGTTGAACGGCAAACTGCCTCTCAGCATCGGTGGCGGCATCGGCCAGAGCCGCCTCTGCATGGTGATGCTTCACAAGGCCCACATCGGTGAGATACAGGCGAGCATCTGGCCCGAGGATATGCGCCGTGAGAGTGCGGCCATGGGCATGCAGCTTATTTGAGCCACTAACCAGTTGTGGCAGACGCCATTAGCCACTTTTTAGGGGAATCGGTTATTTGCGGGCAACGAGCAGGTTGGTCGCGAATAACCGATTTTTTGGGTTGGTTCTTGCTTGTTATATTGTACTAAAAAATAAGGACAAAAAGTCTTTGGAGAATTGCTTGAAATCAATCACGGCTACTTTTTGTCGCAAATACGCGATTTCTGACGGTTTTACGCAAATGGTTGACAATTAGGGTGATAAGTCAAAACGGGTTTCTGGAAAGCGTTTTGAACGCCTAAAGCTTTGGAAGAACGTGTCGTATCGTGCCTCAATAGGTATCGAATCGTCTCCCGATTCAATATGAGTCGTCCTTTGATTAGGCCTCAATCGTGTCACGATCAGACACCTTCTTTCAAATCATAACGGGCAAATTGACCTTCATCCAGACTTTTGGTGTAATTTAATCGGACAAAACCTGTTTTCCCTTCTGTAGAATGTCTGCCCCAAAAGTGCTGGATTCTTCAGAAAATACAAGACAAAACCATGTGGTGCCATTGCTGAAAAGGAGTCAAGAAGCAGAAAATGGATTCTTACACCCTTGACTTCCTGTCGTATACATTTGCAAGTGAAAAATAAATAGTGATAAAAAAGTGGTCGGAAAATTTGCAGGTTGGCAAGTTTTTGTATAAGTTTGCAGCGCATCATTACTAATGCGCGCTATTAATCAGAAAACCTTTACATTAGCAGCCTATGAAACGAAGAGAAACCAAATGGTTCGCCATGCCACATCGCATCTCAAGATGCGCTTATTGCTTGTGGCATTGCTTGGTTCAAGTGATGACTATTTAGTGGTAATGAATTACCAAGCGATAATCGCAATCCGGATAGGATGAACGAGCTGTCTAGTTATTTTGAAAGAAATCTGATATTATTTATGGATAAATTTAGTGACCGTTAAAAAATAACTTAGTACGATTTCTAAAATGAAACAAGCAGTAATCCCTGTCGTTATTCTGTTTGGTGCCTCGCCTGTTGTCTTGGCCCAGAGCGTCTCGCAAAACTATGTGCAGACGCAGACGATGCTGAATGCCCGTGGCGAGTATATGGTGACAGAGGTGCAGTATCACGATGGTCTTGGCCGTCCTGAGATTCAAGTGACGACAGGCTTGGGGACATCTGGAAACTCCACGAAATATGTCTATGATGCCGACGGCACGAAGTTGAAAGTGACTTGGAAGACAAAGGCGACGAATGCACTCTACAGCATGGCCGCAGCGGAAGAAACAGGTGCTGAAGCTGAGGCCGATGACAGGCTTCTGTCTGCCCAATCTGGTGAATCATCCGTATGGGTGGAGAATAGCCGTGAGTATGCGGGGCCGTTCGTCTTTACTGATGGAAAATTGGACAGGGCACGAAGGCATATGAAGACCGAGTTTGATCATGCAATGGATGACATTGGCAACTAGGGTGTAAAGTTTTCGGTACATCAAACTTTACACCCTATTTGGCTTTTCGTAGTAACTGTCTGACAAAATATCGGAGAGAATGAAACAACAAATGCCACAATCAGAAAGGCCCAGGTTTGAGATTTTTTCTATCTTTGCAACCGAGAAAACCTATACACAACAATATTCATCATTTACATACCATGAACCCACGACACCTGTTGCTCTCCGGCCTGTCCGCCCTCTGCGTAGTGACGGCCGCCCCTGCCCAAAGCAGTCTCTATCCCCACCATTTCGACCTCTCGGAAGTGACGCTCCTCGACAGTCCCTTCAAGACCGCTATGGACCTCAATATCAAGAACCTTCTGGACTATGATGCCGACCGCCTGCTGACACCGTTTGTCCGCCAGGCTGGTCTTGTCACAGGCCAATATGCCGGCTGGACCACCCTTCATCCCATTTTCACCAACTGGGGCGATGCCTCATTTGACCTTTCAGGCCATGTCGGCGGACACTACCTCTCCGCTCTCGCCTTGGCCTATGCGGCCTGTCATGACAGTGCCACGAAGGCACAGGTCAAGACTCGCCTCGACCACATGCTCGCCGTGCTCGCCGATTGTCAGAAGGCCTTCGACGACGACAAGACGGGTCTCTACGGATATATTGGCGGACAACCTCTCAATGAGGACTGGCAGAAAATGTTCGCAGGCGATATCTCCGCCTTCCGCAACCATCGCGGATGGGTGCCGTTCTACTGTGAGCACAAGGTGCTTGCCGGACTGCGCGATGCCTACCTCTATGCCGGGAGCGAGGAAGCGCGCACGATGTTCCGCAAGCTCTGCGACTGGGGTGTCAATTTGGTCGCCAAGCTATCCGATGCCACCATGCAGACGGTGCTCGACACCGAGCATGGAGGCATGAACGAGGTTTTGGCCGATGCCTATGCGCTCTTCGGTGACACCAAATATCTGGAGGCCGCCCGAAAATACAGCCACAAGACCATGGTCGACGGTATGCAGACGGTTAGCAAGACCTTTCTTGACGGCAAGCACGCCAACACGCAGGTGCCGAAGTATATCGGCTTTGAGCGTATCTACGACACCGATGCCACACAGGCTGCCTATGCCAAGGCTGCTGAGAATTTCTGGGCTGATGTGGCGAACAACAGGACCGTGTGCATCGGAGGCAACAGCGTGAACGAGCATTTCCTGGCTGCAGCCAACAGCAACCGCTATATCGATGAGCCCGACGGACCGGAGAGCTGCAACTCCAATAATATGCTCAAACTCTCGGAGTTGCTGGCCGACCGCACCCACGACGCGCGCTATGCAGACTTCTACGAGTATACCATGCTCAATCATATCCTTTCCACGCAGGATCCTGCAACTGGTGGATATGTCTATTTCACGACGCTCCGGCCCCAAGGCTACCGCATATACTCGCAGGTCAACAAAGGCATGTGGTGCTGTGTGGGTACAGGCATGGAGAACCATAGCAAGTACGGCCACTTCTGCTATACGCACGACGCCGACTCCGTGCTCTATGTCAACCTCTTCACGGCCAGTAGGCTTGCCAATGCTACCTTCGCCGTGACCCAGCGCACTCAATATCCTTATGCCCAGACCTCGCAAATTACCATTGACAAAGGAGGGCGCTTCACCATTGCCGTGCGCCATCCGGCATGGACGGCCGACGGCTATGCCATCGCTGTCAATGGAGAGCCGCAGGCCGTCTCCGTGACTGCGGGCACCGCTTCTTATGCCCGAATCACGCGTCAGTGGAAAGCGGGTGACATCATCACCGTCACCCTGCCCATGGCTCTGCGCTATGAGGCTTGTCCCAACTACGACGATTACATAGCCTTTGAGTACGGACCGTTGCTTCTGGCTGCACAGACCACAGCCTGTAATCAGGCCGAAGCCGACACCACACATCTCAAGGCTGAGACCCTGCAGAACGAGTATGGCGGCGAGGGCCGCATGGATCATGCACCCGGTAGCAGGGCGCTTGCCAGGAGTCTCGTCGATGCTCCGATGCTCATCGGCAACCGTTCCGATGTGCTCTCGCGAGTGTCAGTCAAGGATTCCGCAAAGCTTGAGTTCTTCATCGATGCCTCGCGGCGGGATGTGGCGGGCTATACTTGGTCGCAGCTGACGTTGAAGCCTTTCTACGCAATTCACCATGCGCGTTACATGTGTTACTGGTATCAGCAGACGGCAGACAATTACGCCCACAGCGACATGGCCGCCACGGAGCAGGCGCGGCAGGCCCTCGAGTCGCGCACCATCGATTTCGTGGCTACGGGCGAGCAGCAGAGCGAGGCCGGTCACGAGTACAGCTACAGCGATGACTCGTCGACGGGTATGTACAACGGCGAGAATTACCGCGATGCCCGCGCCGGAGGCTACGTACAGTTCTCACTCTCCAACACTGCCGGTAAGACCGACAGCCTCTCGGTCTTGTGCCGCTTTACCACTGCCGACCACGGGCGCAAGGCTTCCCTGCTGGTCGATGGGGAGAAAATAGCCGACATCACCATCCCGACAACCTACAAAGACGCTGTCAATGGGTTCTTCAACGTGGAGTTCCCCATTCCCGTCTCGTTGATGACAGACGCCGCTGGCAAGGCCAAGCCGAAGTTTACTGTGCGTCTCTCCGCTTCCGAAGGTACGTTGTTGCCTGGCCTCTACTATCTCAGGCTCATGAGCGGCTACGCAGGGGTGGACAACCCCTACCATTTCGTGGCGTCGGAGTGGACAACGGGTGATGCAGGTCGCCTGCAAGTCTCCGGCATCACCTACGATACCTCTGAAAATACCATCCATGTGGCCAGCAGGGGCAACAACAACGTGTGCCTCATGCTGGATTACAACCATACCGACTATGCCATCACGCCGCATCAGAAATATCTCGTTGTCGTGGGACAGAACTTGAGCCTTGCCGACGGAGCATCGTACCTCTGGTGGCTCAACGGTTGCAACCGGGGCTCGCAGGTGAATCCCGACGTGGCGCGTGAGGTGGCGGTGGATGGCGTCCGCTGTCAGGTAATCGCCTGGGATATGACACAGAGCGGCATTGCCGACAACCTCTCCGCCATGGGCACCACAGATATCACCCGTGGACAGACCATCTTCGGTCTGACGTCGACCACAGGGCAGTCGGTCATCCGCAACATCACGTTCGCTGAGAATGTCGACTATGTACTTGCGGCGATTGATGCGGTGAGGATCAGTGGAGATCGGGACGGTGCCATTTGCATGGTGGACGGGAAAAAAGTGTCCCACTCAGTCCGCGGAATCAACATCGTGCACGGCAGGAAGTTTCTGGAGAACTGACATGCCGCTTGAAGCCATCGCCCCCGTGACCTTCCATGATGCGGAAAGTCACGGGGGCGATGATGTCAGGTCCGAAGAAGACGGGAGGGAAGGGGATATGCTGCCGGCTTAGGCAAGTTCTAGGCCCAGTGCGGCCCTCAGCTTTTCTATGGCTGGATTGGTCTGTCTGAGGTGGTCGAAGAGCTCGCGCTTGGTGTAGGCCCGCTTCATCTCCGACGGCTCGGCCAGTCGTAGGGTCAGTTCGATGTTGTTGTTGTGGAGCGTCTTGCGCATGGTGGCGCGTATGTTGCCCCGTATCTCGTTCACCTGTTGCAGCAGAATCTCGTTGTCGATCGCAGCTTCGATGTTGGGGTAGGTGGTGATGTGCGGCGTGATGTTCTTCAGTCGGGCCGCCAGTCCCACGAATTGTTGGGGCATGCGGTTGCACATTAGGGTCCATTCCATGCCGAGTTCCTCCTCGGTGAAAGGCTTTCCTGCCAGTGTCTCCTTGGCACCCTTGTCGTCTTCAGGCATGGCTGTCTTGAGGTAGTCGGGCTGTTTGGGTGCGCTCCTCAGGTCGCTGAAGGTGATGTTGCCCGCTCCCTTGATGTTGAAGCGCATTGTGCCCAGCGCTCCACTTGGCTTGGGAGGGGCGGACTGTGCAACTGGTGTCTTGGGCGCCCCGCCGCCGGTTGGCTGTGGCTGTGGCGCGTGTTGAGAGGGGACGGTTGCCTGGCGAGCCGCCCTTGCGAGAGTCTTCCCGGCCCCGGCCACCTGCGCTGCCGTTGAGGGTCGGGATTTCATGATGTTCTTGAACAGGGATTTCAGACGCTTAGGGCTACGCCCCGCACTGTCAGCGTCATCGTCGGGCTGCGTGATTTGCGCCACGCGGATGAGCGTCAGCTCCACCAGCAGGCGCTTGTTGCTGCTCTGCCGATAGTTCACGTCACACTCGTTCATGATGCGCAGAGCCTTGTAGAGAAAAGGCAGCTGACACTTCTTCGCCTGCTCCTGATAACGCAAGCGCTGGGAGTCGCTAGTCTCCAGCAAGGGAAGGGTCTGCGCGTCGCGTGCCATCATCACGTTGCGCACGTGGGATGCCAGCCCGTTGATGAGGTTGCCGCCGTCGAAGCCCTTGGCGATGATGTTGTTGAGCAACACCATGATGTCGCTTGCCTTGTTGTCCAGCGCCAAATCGATGATGCGGAAATAGTTGTCAGCATCGAGCACGTTGAGGTCCTCAATCACCTTGTCATAGGTGATGTTGCCTTGGCAGAAACTGCTCACCTGGTCGAAGATTGACAGAGCGTCGCGCATGCCGCCGTCGGCTTTCTCGGCGATGATATTGAGCGCCTCCTCCTCGTAGGTGATACTCTCCTTGGCCGCCACCATCTTCAGGTGGGCGATGATCTTGGATACCGTCATGCGCTCAAAGTCATATATCTGGCACCGAGAGAGGATGGTGGGCAGAATCTTGTGCTTCTCCGTTGTAGCCAGGATGAAGATGACGTGTTGTGGAGGTTCCTCCAGAGTCTTCAGGAATGCGTTGAAGGCCGCCTGCGAAAGCATGTGGACCTCGTCGATGATAAACACCTTGTATTTGCCCACCTGGGGTGGTATCAAGGTCTGTTCCATCAGGGTCTTGATGTTTTCCACCGAGTTGTTGCTGGCGGCGTCGAGTTCAAAGATGTTCATCGAGCGACCCTCATTGAAGGCTTTGCAGTTCTCGCACTCGTTGCAGGCCTCGCCCTCGGCCGATGGCGACGAGCAGTTGATTGCTTTGGCGAAGATGCGGGCGCAAGTGGTCTTGCCGACTCCTCGCGGACCGCAGAATAGGTATGCGTGGGCCAGTTTGCCGCTCTTCACGGCGTTCTTCAGCGTGGTGGTCAGGGCTTCTTGTCCCACCACCGACGAGAACGTCATTGGGCGGTATTTGCGGGCCGAAACAATGTAGTTGTCAGTCATGTGTAGTCTGGTGGTTTCTACTTGCAAAGTTAGTGCAAATTGCAGGAAGGGCAAAACAAAAAACATGATTTCTTTTGCTTTTTCCACTGATTTGCATTAACTTTGCAATATCTTATAGTAAAGAGAATGAGCGCCAAGATTAACCTCGTTTTGAGTCTCCTGTCCCGCTACAAATACATTATTACGATTGTGGTGGGTGTGGCTGTTGTCGGCTTTATTGATGACAACAGCCTGTTGCGCCGCTTCAAATATGACTTGCAAATCAGTGAACTGAGGGACGAAATCAAGGCTTACAGACAGAAGAATGAGGCTATCGTCAGGCAGTTGCGCGCCGTGCAGCGCAATCCCAAGGCAATCGAGAAGATTGCGCGCGAGCGATATTTTATGAAGGCCGACGACGAGGATATTTTTGTGCTCAGCACTGATCGCCAGCCCGATGCCGGTGACCAGCCCGATAACAGCGACTACGATGAAACAGCTCAGTAAAATCCAAACTCTTGTTTTTCTTCTAGGCGGTGCGCTGATGGTTATTGGCGCAGGATGCTTTGCCTTTATGTGGCAGCAGCCGACCGTCTGTTGGGTGTTCCTCGCGGGCACAGTCCTTTTTTCCGTCATGCAGATGATGCAGACTTATGAGGGCACGGAACTGGCCGTCAAGCGCCTGAAGCACATCCAGAACCTGGCCGACATCCTCTTTGTGGTGGCCGGCATTCTGATGGTCGACACAGCGTGGGGATTCTTCAGACCACTGTTCTCGGATGTCTTCACCTATTTTAATTATGTTTATAACAAGTGGGTCGTCGTGTTGCTCATTGCCGCTGTGGTGGAGGTTTACACCATGCACAGGCTCGACCATGAACTTTCCAAAAAAAACATAAAAGATTAGGCAATACATTTAAATTGCATAAATTTTTTTTCGCACCTCGCAAATACATAGTATCTTTGTGTTGCTTGAACAGAATGTTTTTATGAAAAAATTCTTGTATGCGATAGCCAGCATATTGGCTCTCAACTCTTGTGCCAACACTTTCGACATCACGGGCACGACGAACGTGTCAACGCTTGATGGGCAGAAGCTGTACTTGAAAGTGTTCAAGGACACAACTCTGAAGAACCTGGACTCGTGCGACGTGGTGCACGGGCATTTCCAGTTTGCGGGCTCCATCGACTCCGTGCGGGTGGCCACCATCTTTCTCAACGAGAGCAGCGGACTGCCCGTGGTGCTCGAAGGCGGCGACATACAGGTCAAGATTGATAACATGCAGGAGAGTGTCACGGGCACTCCGCTCAATGACGCGCTCTCGGCATTCAGAAGCCAGTTCACACAGCTCGCCAACCAAAGGGTGGAGCTCGTGCACAAGCACGATCAAGCCATCATGAACGGAAGCGACATGAACGTCGTCAACGTACGGCTGGCGAGAGAGAATGAGGAAATCAGTGCCAAGATGGACAAACTCGTCACATCCTTTGTCACTGAAAATTTTGATAATGTGCTGGGGCCATACGTGTTCATCAATACCTGCGTCAACCGCTATGAGGTACCTATGCTCGATGCATGGATAGAGGATATCATGAGCAAGGCTACCGAAAACTTCAAGAACAACCCACAAGTAAAGGAGTATTATCAGACTGCCCAGGAGAACCAGAACATCATGAACGGCATGAAGGACATACCCGCTCAGACCCCTGTTCAGCAGGTGGCACCCCCGCAAGACGGTCCCACGCCCAACCAGATGGCAGCTCCAGCGGGACGGCCGGGCGGAACCCCCGCGCAGGCTGAATAAATCATTCATGGCGGCCCTCGCCTGGCTCGCATGGTGGCAAACCATGCTGAGAGAACGCTGGCGGGGGTGCACAAATCCATTTCAGACGATGAGAACAATCATTGAGGGAGGACAGGTCGTCAATGAGGGCGAGGCTTTCAACGGTTCAGTAATCATTGAGAACGACCGCATCGCCGAGGTCGTGAAAGGAAAGGAAACACCCCGTGGCATCTTCGACAACCGACTGGATGCCACGGGGTGTTTCGTGTTACCTGGCATTATCGACTGTCATGTGCACTTTCGCGAACCTGGACTGACCGCCAAGGCCGACATCGACAGTGAGTCGCGCGCAGCGGCCTACGGAGGAGTTACGTCGTTTTTCGACATGCCCAACACCAATCCGCAGACCACAACGCTTGAAGCGTGGCGCGACAAGATGCAACGCGGACAGCAGGAGAGCCATGTCAACTACGCCTTCTTTTACGGTGCGACCAACGACAACGCTGCTACCTTTGCCCAGCTCGACAAGACATGCGTGCCGGGCATCAAACTGTTCATGGGCGCTTCTACAGGCAACATGCTTGTGGACAGGCTGGGATCGCTTATCGATGTCTTCAAGACCTGCGCCGCGCTCGGCCTCCCTCTGATGAGCCACTGCGAGGACTCGACAGTCATCGAAGAGAATATGAAGCGCATGAAGGAGGCCTATGGCGACGACCCTCCCGTCATGCTGCACCCGCTCATACGCTCGGAAGCGGCCTGCTACGAGAGTTCGGCGCTCGCCGTCAACCTCGCCAGGCAGTTTGGCACACGGTTGCATGTGGCCCATGTCACGACAGAGAAGGAGCTGCAGTTGTTTGACCCGGTAAGCGACGCACTCGATGCGGCCTTGCCGACCATCACTGCGGAGGCTGTCATCGCACATTTGTGGTTCTCCAATCTCGACTACGTGGAGAAAGGTGCGCTCATCAAGTGCAATCCCGCCGTCAAGCGGCCCGAGGACCGTGAGGCGTTGCGGAAGGCTCTTGCCGACGGCCATATAGCAACCGTCGGAACAGACCATGCGCCCCATCAGCTCAAGGACAAGCAGGGCGGATGCGCCAAGGCTGCATCGGGCATGCCCATGTTGCAGTTCTCGCTGGTGTCGATGCTGGCACTTGTCGACCAGGGTGTCTTGACCATCCAGCAACTGGTGAGACTCATGTGCCACAATCCCGCACGCCTGTTTGATATCAGCCAGCGCGGATTCCTGCGCCCCGGTTACAAGGCCGATGTGGCCATTGTCAGGCCCCATGCGCCATGGACCGTCACCGAAGACCTCATACAGAGCAAATGCGGATGGAGCCCCATGACGGGGCAGCACTACGACTGGCGCGTCGCCAAGACACTCTGCAACGGACACGTGGTGTTCGACGAGGGAGTGTTCGACAATTGTTATCATGGCGAACCCGTCCGCTTCCGACTCCCTGAGGATGGGGAGGGAAAGGCTGAAGCATGAAACTCGCTTATAGCATACGCGAAGTGCGCCCCTACATCAACTGGATTTACTTTTTCCACGCATGGGGAATGAACGGAAAACCAAAGGATCAGCAGGTGCGGCTCCAGGATGATGCCAACCGTGTGCTCGACCGATGGGAGACGTGCTACCGCACCCTTGCCGTGTTTGACATCATGGATGCCAACAGCGACGGTGACGACCTCATTATGGGCGGCATCCGCATCCCCATGTTGAGGCAGCAGCGCCCGTCCGCCGAAGGCCAACCCACGCTGTGTCTGGCCGACTTTGTGCGCCCGCTATCCTCAGGGCAGCCAGACAGGGTAGGGGCTTTTGCCACCACCGTGGAGCCCAGTATGGAGCACGAGGGGCATGACGATGTCTATCAGCGCATGCTTACACAGGTGCTCGCAGACAGGCTGGCCGAGGCTACGGCGGAACTGATGCATCTGCAGGTGCGGCGCCAATACTGGGGCTATGCGCCCAATGAACAACTGTCGATGAACGACATCCATGCCGAGCGATATCAAGGCATACGTCCGGCTGTGGGCTATCCCTCACTGCCCGATACCAGTGTCAATTTCCTGCTTTCAGACCTCATCGGCATGAAACAGATAGGCATACACCTCACCGAGGCAGGCATGATGCAGCCCCATGCATCGGTGTCGGGTTTCATGTTTGCCCATCCACAGGCGCGGTACTTCGACCTCGGGAAGATTGGCGAGGACCAGTTGATCGACTATGCGAGCCGCCGTGGCGTCCCCGTCGAACTCATGCGCCGCTTCCTGGCATCCAGTTTGCTGAAGTGATGTTGACAACAATTTTGAAAGATATGCATTGACACGCACCGTCCCTTATGATAGCACGACTCTTCATACCCATCATCTTGGCCATTGTGTTGCCCGACCTATACATCGACTGGCGCCACTGGTGTCACCGCCGCGGTTATGGCTGGTGGCAAAGGGCGCTGTGGTGGGCGCCGGGGGTGGTGATGCTGGTCTACACCGTGTCACTGGCCACCATCCGCAATTTTGTGCCCGACGACCTGACGTGGGTCAACGTTTACATGATACTCATGGGACTGGTAGTGGTGCCCAAGGCCCTGTTCATGGTCTGTTCGGGATTGGGAAATCTGTTTTGCCGGCTCAGTGGCGGTCACCGCAACTGGGGAAATTATTTGGCATGGGTGCTCATCGTGTGCAACTGGTATGTGCTGGTTTGCGGCTTTCTGGTTGGCATCGACAGGTTCGAAGTGAAGCGCATTGACCTCTTTTTTGATGATCTGCCGTCCGCTTTCGACGGATACCGCATCGTGCATTTCACCGATGCTCATGTGGGAACACTGGAAACGCGGAACATAGGTTTGCTGAAGCGCGACATCGACAGTATCAACGCCCAGCATGCCGACCTCATCGCCTTTACCGGCGACTTGCAAAACATACGTCCGCAGGAGATACGGGCTGCACAGGGAATGTTGTCTTCGCTAAGGGCACGTGACGGTGTCGTTTCAGTCCTGGGCAATCACGACTACAGCAAGTATGTGCACGAAGGGGCTGCCGTCGAAGCTGCCAACAGGGCAGAGACCATTGCCCGCGAGCGGCAATGCGGCTGGCGGTTGTTGCTCAACGAGCATATTGCCATCCGGCGGGGGAAAGACTCCATCGTGATTGCTGGCGAACAAAACTTTGGCGACCCCGACAGTGCCGACTTCCAGAAGACCATGTGTGGAGTGGGCGAGCAGGCCTTTACCATCATGTTGCAGCACAATCCCGCGGCGTGGGACAAGACCATCGTGCCAACAGGCCGTGTGGCGCTCACGCTCAGCGGACACACGCATGGCGGCCAGATGTCCGTCTTCGGCTGGCGGCCCACCCGTCTGACCTACGCCGAGGATTATGGGCACTACGTCAAGGGAAAAAGCCAGCTCGTCGTGTCGTCGGGATTGGGTGGACTGGTGCCCTTCCGCTTCGGCATACCGCCCGAAATAGTAGTGATAACCTTACATAAAATCCGAAAATGAAATTCCTTTATCGTCTTTATCAGCTTTGCGTCGTGCTGCCTCTCTTCCTGTTGGCATCAGTCGTAACGGCCCTGACAACAGTTGTCGGATGCCTTGTGGGTAACGGACATTTCTGGGGCTATTACCCAGGGAAGTATTGGTCGCGCCTGATAGTGCGTCTGCTGTTTCTGCCTGTCAAGGTGGAAGGACGTGAAAATCTGAGCGACGGGCAGTCGTATGTCTTTGTGGCCAATCATCAGGGAGCGTTCGACATCTTCTTGATTTATGGTTTTCTGAACCGTAACTTCAAGTGGATGATGAAGCGGTCATTGCGCAATGTGCCCCTCGTGGGCATGGCCTGTGCGTATGCCCACCATATATTTGTGGACCGAAGTGGCGTGTCGAAAATCAAGGCTACCTACGACGAGGCGCGCGCCGTGCTGCGCGACGGCATGTCGTTGGTGGTCTTTCCCGAGGGTGCCCGTACGTTCACGGGACATATGGGCAAGTTCCGCCGTGGCGCGTTCATGCTTGCCGATGAGCTGCAGTTGCCCGTCTGCCCGCTGACCATCAACGGTTCCTTCAATGTCATGCCGCGCACACGCGACTGGCATTGGGTGACGTGGCATCCACTCACGCTCACCATCCACAAGCCCATCGAACAGAAAGGAAAGGGGCGCGAGTTTGAGAAGGAAGTCGAGGCGACAAGCTATCAGACCATTATGGACGGGCTTGTGCCCGAATACCAGGGGTATGTCGAAAACAAAGACCAATAATCCCGTGTTGCCATGAAGTGTCGGAGAAGAATGCAAGCCATATCAGAGACAGGCCATGTCGCACTGGAGATTTCCCGACAATATCCCTATTTTGTGATGAAAAGATTTGGCAATTCCTCCATTATTTTATAATTTTGCAAGAAAAGGAGTGCCTGCTGACGGGCACATTCACGAATAAACCTACAATTTACTATGCATGAAAGTGATTCGATAGTTATCATTCCCACATACAACGAGAAAGAGAACATGGAGAAAATCATCCGTGCGGTCTTCTCGTTGGACAAGTGCTTCCACATCCTGGTCATTGATGACGGCAGTCCCGACGGCACCGCTGACATTGTGAAAAGACTGATGCACCACGAATTTGCCGATCGGCTGTTTCTCGTGGAGCGTTCTGGCAAGCAAGGGCTCGGTACCGCTTACATCACGGGGTTTAAGTGGGCATTGGATCGCCAGTATGAATATGTCTTTGAGATGGACGCCGATTTCAGCCACAATCCCAACGACTTGCCGCGTCTTTATGCCGCTTGCCATGATGAGGGAGCCGATGTGGCAGTGGGATCACGCTACATCACGGGCGTGAACGTGGTCAACTGGCCGATGGGCCGCGTGCTGATGAGCTATTTTGCATCACAGTATGTGCGCTTTGTGACAGGCATCAACGTACACGATACCACTGCCGGCTTCGTGTGTTATCGCCGTCGGGTGCTTGAGACTATCGAGCTCGACAAGATCCGTTTCAAGGGTTACGCGTTCCAGATCGAAATGAAATATACCGCCTATCGCATCGGTTTCAAAATCAAGGAGGTGTCGGTGGTCTTCGTCAACCGCAAGGAAGGCACCAGCAAGATGAGCGGAGGTATCTTCAGCGAAGCGCTTTTCGGTGTCATGAGACTGAGGCTTGACGGTTGGTTCCGCAACTATCCAAAGATAAAGAATTGAATTTAGACGACGTTCAGAAACTCTATGGCACCTTGCCCCAGGCAGGTGCCATGCTTCATTTGCTGGAAGACAGATCGGTGAGAGACGTTTTCCTGCATGGGCTATTGGCCTCTTCCGCCCCCATGCTTTTTGGTGCGGTGGCCCGGCGTTTGCGCCGCGACGTGGTGTTTGTGTTGGCTGATGCTGATGAGGCAGGCTACTTTTACAATGATCTCAACGGTCAGTCGGCCAGTGGTGCACAACCGTCGGAGGCCACGCTCACCCAACCTTATGAACCCCTGTTCTTTCCTTCCAGTTATCGCCGGGCCGTAAAATATGGCCAGCGCGACGCCGCCAACGGCATTCTGCGCACTGAGGTACTGGCCAAGGTGGCGGCACACGCCTCGTCAGCGACGGCTGTCCCGCATGAGGAACGTCGCCCGCTGTTCATAGTGACCTATCCCGAAGCACTGGCCGAGCTGGTCGTGTCGCAGACGCACCTCGATGAGCGGCGCGTGTCGCTGAAGGTACAGCAGACCATCGGCATCACAGATCTGGAGCATCGTTTGCGCGATTTGGGCTTCAAGGAGGTCGACTATGTTTATGAACCCGGACAGTTTGCCGTGCGCGGAAGCATACTCGACATCTACTCATTCTCCAGCGAATTGCCGTTCCGTATCGATTTCTTTGGCGATGAGGTGGATACTATCCGCACGTTTACGGTCGAGGACCAGTTGTCGAAAGACCGCAAGACAGAAATCGAAATAGTGCCAGAGCTGGCATCGACGGCTACCCAAAAAGTACCCTTCCTGGAGTTTTTGCCCGACGATGCCGTGCTCGCGCTGAAAGACATGGACTTTGTTCGCGAGACCGTTGAGCGCATCTACAACGAGGGCTTTTCCTCACAGGCACTCACCGAACGTCTCGAAGGGGCTACCGAGATGGAGCAGGAGCAGATACGCCGCGACATGACACGCGACATGAACCTTTGCCCGTCGGCCCGTTTCATGCGCGATGCCGAGCGTTTCCAACACGTCTTTTTCGGTCCTTCAGTGACCGTCAGTCAGTCTTCGTCTGACACCAAGACCTTCACGGACAGCCGTGAAAGTGTGCACGTCAGCTTTCACACCACTCCCCAACCCCTGTTCCACAAGAACTTCGACCTTCTCCGACAGGCCCTTGAGGACTATCTTCTCCAGGGATACAAAATCTATATTCTGGCTGACAGCGCGAAGCAACATGAGCGCTTGAAAGACATCTTCGACGAGACGGGTGCCGATCCGGAGCGTTCCGTCTCCAACGCCCAACGCTCGCACATCACGTTTACGCCCGTCGGCAAGACGGTGCACGAGGGATTTGCCGACAACGACCTGCGAGCCTGTTTCTTCACTGATCACCAGATCTTTGACCGTTTCCACAAGTACAACCTCAAGTCAGACAGTGCCCGGGCAGGCAAGATGGCCCTCACGATGAAGGAGCTGCAGGAGATGGAACCAGGCGACTACATCGTGCATGTGGACCTCGGCATCGGCAAGTTTGGCGGTTTGGTGCGTGTGCCCACGTCCGACGGCACCTATCAGGAGGTCATCCGCATCATCTACCAGAACAATGACAAGGTAGACGTCTCCATCCATTCGCTCTACAAGATATCCAAGTACAGGCGCAGCGACACTGGCGAGCCGCCCCGCCTGAGCACGCTCGGCACCGGTGCGTGGGAACGCCTGAAGGAGAAGACCAAGAAGAAGATCAAGGATATCGCCCGGGACCTTATCCGTCTCTACGCCAAGCGCCGCCATGAGAAAGGATACGCCTTCTCGCCCGACAACTTCATGCAGCACGAGCTTGAGGCCAGCTTTCTCTATGAAGACACGCCCGACCAGCTCCGCACAACACAGGAGGTGAAAGCCGACATGGAGCGTGCCCAGCCCATGGACCGGCTGGTCTGCGGTGACGTGGGCTTCGGAAAGACCGAGATAGCGGTGCGTGCCGCGTTCAAGGCCGCATGCGATTCCAAGCAGGTAGCGCTCCTGGTGCCCACCACGGTACTGGCCTACCAGCACTACCAGACGTTCCGGTCCCGCCTGAAGGACTTTCCTGTCAGGGTCGATTACCTGTCGCGTGCCCGCTCCGCCAAGCAGACCAAGCAGGTGATGTGTGACCTGGAGGCGGGAAGGGTGGACATCATCGTGGGTACGCACAAGCTCTTGGGCAAGAACGTGAAATGGCACGACTTGGGACTGCTCATCATCGACGAAGAGCAGAAATTCGGCGTGTCGACCAAGGAAAAGCTCCGTAAACTGAAGACCAATATCGACACGCTCACCATGTCGGCCACTCCCATCCCGCGCACCTTGCAGTTCTCTCTCATGGGTGCCCGTGACATGAGCATCATCCGCACCCCGCCCCCCAACCGATATCCCATCCACACTGAGATCTGCACCTTCGAGGGAAGCGTCATCGCCGATGCCATCAACTTCGAGATGAGCCGCAATGGTCAGGTCTACTTCGTGAGCGACCGCATAGCCGGTCTACAGCACATCGCTGAGGTAATCCACAAATATGTGCCCGATGCCCGTGTGGCAATCGGACACGGGCAGATGCCTCCCGAAAAGCTGGAAGAGATTATCATGGGCTTCATCAACTACGATTATGATGTGCTGCTCTCTACTACCATCGTGGAGAATGGCATCGACATCTCCAACGCCAACACCATCATCATCAACGATGCCCACCACTTCGGCCTCTCCGACCTGCACCAGATGCGCGGCCGTGTGGGCCGCAGCAACCGCAAGGCGTTCTGCTACCTCATGGCACCACCCCGTAGCGTGCTCACGCCCGAGGCCCGACGGCGCCTTGAGGCTTTGGAAACCTTCTCCGAATTGGGCAGCGGATTCAATCTGGCCATGCAAGACCTTGACATCCGTGGAGCAGGCAACCTCTTGGGCGCAGAACAGAGCGGATTCATGGAGGACTTGGGATATGAGACCTACCAGAAGATACTTAACCAGGCCGTGACAGAGCTGAAGAACGATGAGTTCTCTGACATTTACGCCCAAGACATCGCCCAGGGCAAGGAGGTGACGGGCGATGAGTTTGTGGAGGACTGTGCGGTCGACAGCGACCTGCAGATGTATTTCCCCGAGACCTATGTCCCCGGAAGCGCAGAGCGCATGCTGCTCTACCGCGAGCTCGACAGCATCGACCGCGACGAGGCGCTCGATGCCTACCGCAAACGGTTGGAAGACCGCTTCGGACCTGTGCCACAAGAGGGTGAGGAACTGATGCAGGTGGTGACGCTCCGGCGTGTAGGCAAGCGGCTGGGCTGCGAGAAAATCGTATTGCGCCACGGCCTTATGAACCTTCAGTTTGTCTCCCGGCAAGACAGTCCGTTCTATCAGAGCAAGGCTTTCGGCCGCATCATACACTACGTGATGGACAACCCCCGCCGTTGCCAGTTCAAGGATACGCATGGTCATCGCCTCATTCAGGTGAAGGAGGTGCCCTCAGTGGCCGACGGCGTGGCCCTGCTTCGCCAAATGGAAAAACAAGAATGAACACAGGCCCTGCGGCTATGGCAGCCGCAGGGCCTTTTTTAAACCATCCATCGTTATGGACATACTTCTGACGGTTGTCATTTATTTCTTTGCGTTGTTTGTCGTGAGCCGGCTCACCACCCGGCACTCGAGCAACGACGCTTTCTATCGGGCCAACCGGTGCTCGCCCTGGTATATGGTGGCGTTCGGCATGGTGGGGGCGTCCATCTCGGGTGTCACCTTCGTGTCTGTGCCCGGCATGGTGTTGAAGACGCAGATGACCTATATGCAGACCTGTTTGGGCTTCATAGTGGGATATTTTGCCGTGGCGTTTCTCTTGCTGCCCGTCTACTACAAGTTGAACCTGACCACCATCTACACCTATCTGGGCCGCCGTCTTGGACGAAGGTCCTACAAGACGGGCGCATGGTTCTTTCTCGTGTCGAAGATGACGGGGGCCGCAGTGCGTTTCTATGTGGTCTGCATCATTCTGCAGCGTTTCGTGCTCGACGGTTGGGGTGTTCCCTTTCCGCTGACGGTGGTCGTCATGGTGGCGCTCATCTGGCTCTACACCCGTCGGGGAGGTGTGAAGACGTTGGTCTGGACCGACACCTTTCAGACCCTTTGCATGTTTGCCGCGCTGCTGCTCATCATCATCCATGTGGTGGAAGCCCTGGGTATGACGGTGCCTGAGGCGCTCTCGGCCGTGGCAGCCGACAGCCATTCGCGGATGTTTGTGATGGACGACTGGGTGTCGAAGCAGAACTTCTGGAAGCAGTTTCTCAGTGGCGTGTTCATCGTGATTGTGATGACGGGCCTCGACCAGGACATGATGCAGAAGAATCTGACGTGCAAGACTTTGCGTGAGGCGCAGAAAGACATGTGTACCTATGGGTTCGCCTTTGTGCCGGCCAACCTGCTGTTCATGTGCCTGGGCGTGTTGCTGGTGCTTTTGGCGCAGCGTCAGGGCGTGGCGCTTCCTTCGTCGGGCGATGAGCTGCTGCCGCTCTTTGCCGCTACAGGGCGGCTGGGATCGGCGGTGGTGGTGCTCTTCACGGTGGGCATCGTGGCCGCCTCGTTCAGCAGTGCCGACTCTGCGCTGACCTCGCTTACCACCAGTTATTGCGTCGACATCTGCGGACGCCATGACGACGAACGTCTCCGCAAACGGGCCCATGTGGGCGTGGCGGTGGTCTTCGTCTTGTTTATCCTGGCCTTCCGTGCCATCAATTCCACCAGCGTCATCGATGCCATCTACATCCTTTGTTCTTACACCTATGGTCCGTTGCTGGGTCTGTTCGCCTATGGTCTGCTCACAAAAAGAGGCGTCAACGACCGGGTCGTGCCCTATGTCGCTGTCGCCTCTCCTGTGTTGTGCTATGTGCTCAATGATGTCGTGGGTCGCACCACGGGCTATCAGTTTGGCTATGAGCTGCTGATGCTCAACGGCTCACTGACCTTCGCGGGACTGTGGATGAGCCGGTGGGCCAAACGGCGCTGACCGTCTGGGCTATCGGTTGAGGAACCACTCGGCCTCCAGGGCTGCCTTGCAGCCCGATGCTGCGGCCACGATGGCCTGCCGGTAGGACGGGTCGGCGCAGTCGCCGGCCGCAAAGACCCCCGCCACACTGGTGCGTGGCGATGCGCCCTCAGTCTTGATGTATCCCACCTCGTCCATGTCTACCTTGCCTCGGAAGATGTCGGTGTTGGGCTTGTGGCCGATGGCCAGGAAGAAACCGTCGATGGGCAGGTCGTACTGCTTCTCGTCTGCTTCGCCCTTGCGCCATACCACATGGGCTCCCTCCACGCCGTTGTCACCATAGAGGCCCTGTGTGTTGGTCTCGTAGAGTATTTCGATTTTTGGATTTTCTTCCACACGCTTGCGCATGATGTCAGATGCGCGCAGGTAGGGCTTGCGCACGATCATGTATACCTTCTTGCACAGTCCGGCCAGATAGGTGGCCTCCTCGCAGGCTGTGTCGCCGCCGCCCACGACGGCCACCACTTTCTTGCGATAGAAAAATCCGTCGCAGGTGGCGCAGGCCGAGACGCCCTGTCCGTTGTATTTCTTCTCGTCGGCCAGTCCCAGGTACTTGGCTGAGGCGCCTGTGGCGATGATGATGGTGTCTGCCTCTACCTGGTCGCCGCGGTCGGTGGTGACCACATAGGGACGCTTCGTGAGGTCAACGTCGGTGATGATGCCGTCGCGTATGTCGGCACCGAAGCGCTCTGCCTGCTGCCTGATTTCCATCATCATCTGGTTGGCGTCGATGCCTTCAGGGTATCCGGGGAAGTTCTCTACGATGGTGGTCTGGGTCAGTTGGCCGCCTGTCTGTATGCCACAATACTCGATGGGGCTGAGGTTGGCCCGTCCGGCATAGATGGCTGCCGTGTATCCGGCGGGGCCGCTGCCGATGATAAGACACTTGGTGTGTTCCATGTTCTTTAGGGATAGGCGGTTGATGGTTAGGCCAGGAGCTCCTCTATGTCCTTGGCGATATTCTCGATATTCTCGGTGGGCTCATAGCGCTTCACGACCTGTCCCTTCTTGTTGACGAGGAACTTGGTGAAGTTCCACTTGATGTCGGGCGTATCGCGCCAGTCGGGTGTGGCCTTGTCGAGCAGGTCCACCAGCACGGGAGCTGTCGGATGGGTCATGTCGAAGCCTGCAAAGCCCTTCTGCTCCTTGAGAAACTGGAACAGGGGGTCGGCGTCGGGACCGTTGACCTTTACCTTCTTGAACCGTGGGAATTCGGTGCCGTAGGTGAGCTTGCAGAACTCGTGGATCTTTTCGTCGGTGCCCGGCGCCTGTTGGCCAAACTGGTTGCAGGGGAAATCGAGAATCTCGAATCCTTGTGAGTGATACTTCTCATAGAGCGCCTCCAGCTCCGTGTAGGTGGGGGTGAAACCGCACTTTGTGGCAGTGTTGACAATGAGGAGCACCTCATTGGAATATTCCTTGAGTGAAACGTTGCCACCTTTGCGGTCTTTGACCGAAAACTCGTAAACAGTTCTCATTTTTTGTTTTGTTGGTTTGTTATGTTGTGAAATTTGTATGCAAAAATACGAAAATAGGAGGAGAATAAAGTTTTTGCGGTGATGGTTTTTTCAAGAATTAATGATATTTATGGATGCAAACCATGAGTGTGTGCCACTGCGTAGGCGTGTTTCCCCATTACGGGATAGGGATTTTCCCCGCAAGAATAGGAACATGACGCTTGCAGGAGCGGAGAAGAATGACTATTTTTGCAGTAGAGAACATTAAAAACACTTAAAGGCCGTGATTATGAAAAAGATTTCTACCCTGATAACGATGACTTTTGTGGCCTTGATGGCCTTGTCGCTCACCTCGTGTGACGAGGATTCGGGCATAGCCTATACGCTCGAGGGCACCTGGCGGGGCAACATGTATGTCAGTTCTGCCTACAACGGGCGCACTTACAATGCCACTTACACGGAGTTGTGCTTCCTGCGCGACCCCTTTCGCTTCAGTTCGGGCAAGGGCTACTGGATAGACCACTAGGCCAGTGATGCTCCCTGGCGATACGTGGCCAACCACACGGAGTGGACCGTGCGCAACGGCGTGATCCGCATTTATCTGGTGGAGGAGGACAGCTATGTGGAGATAGCCAACTATAGTCTTGACGACAACTACTTTGACGGCAGCATCTTCTATGGCAACACGGTGGTCGACTTCCAGATGAACCACGTGTCGTCGCCCAACTGGAACAACTACTACTATGGTTATGACTACTGGATCGGCTACTACGCCAAGCCTGCCGACGCGACACGCTCGGTAAATGATGGCGACCGTCCGGTGAGGATCTTCGGAAACGGCAAGTGAGCGGGCGGAGATGGAGTGAAACAAAAACGACAAGGAATTTTTAAAACATGAGACGAAATATGAAAACAATGAAGATGATGTGGGCTCTGCTGCTCCTGGCAGTGCCCGTGATGTTGACAAGTTGTGACGATAGAGACCCCTACTGGTATGACCATTACGACTATGGTGGGAACTACCGTGGCGACGACCAGCACGGCAATACCGACGATGAGGATTTCTGTGTCAGCATGGCACAGACATTGGCCGGACAATGGCGCGGAGAGCTCGTGGCTTATGAGCTCGACACGGCCGGTGTGGTTCTGGACAGCCTTCTCTACAGCACCGACATCGAGTTCAAGCAGTATAACAGCAAGAGCATCAGCGGCACGGGAACGCAGTATGACTATGAGATTACCACCGATGCCGAGGGCAAACAGCACATTGCTGTGGAGCCCTTCACGCGGAACTTCACATGGTATATCGATCCCAACAATGGTACCATCTACTTGACCTATAAGGAACAGCACAGTGACGGCACGACGAACGACTACGTGATGACGATTGCCTATGACGACCTGAACCTTAACGACCGCACGTTCACAGGATATCTTTGGTCGGCCGACGGGGCAGAGGTAGACGATTTCTGGTTCGACCGATATACGGGCGAAAGCAATGCGAAGAGTGCACAGCCCGCGGCCGATGACCACAAGGTGGTGAAGTTGAAGCTCGTGATGCGCTGACATCTGGCAAAGACCACAACCCGGAGCGGGGCTCAAGGAGGCAATGCCTTCTTGAGCCCCGCTTTCGTGTAGTCTGTCATGTCTTTGTTGCTGACCAATTCGCCGGGGAAATCCCCCGCAGTAAAAATACGGAAAAACGCATTGCGCATGGTTGCCTGAAAAACCATGCATGTTTTGGCCCCAACTTTTTTGTATAAACTGATGCGTAATTCGCCTTTTTTATGTAAGTTTGCAATTGGGTAGACTGTGCCCTCCTCATTTATGCTGATATTTCTGTATAACCTCCTGACCGCCTACATTATTCCAGGCATGATGCTTGCCTACGGAATCTGCCTTTTCTGCCTTTCCATTCCTGAAAGGGAAAAGCTCAAGAACTATGTGTTCGCCCGAAAGGTGATGGGGGCAACATTTCTTGTCTATTGTGTGGCACTCATCTGCGAGGCCGTGACGCGCGAACCGTTCTCGGGCGACTTGCTCAACAGTATGATTGTGATAGCCATCGCTGTGACCCAGGCTTTTCTTTTCACCTTCTCGCTCATTTCGCTGCTCGACACCGACACGATAACCAAGCGCTTGGCTGTGCGTGAGACTTCGTTTGTGGCGACCGGCCTTGTGGCAGCCTTCGTTGCGTTTGCGTTCTGTCCGCAGGGTTGCCGCCTTCTGGTCTTCACATGCTTCTCGCTTGTCTACATGATGCAGATGATGCGCTATGTGGTCATTTTTCGCCGCTATCACAGACGCTATCTCCTGTTGATGGACAACTATTTCTCGGACGATGAGCGCCAACGGCTCCACTGGGTGCCGGTGGCCTTCTATAGTGCGCTGGGTGTAGGCATTGTGGCCCTGTTGTTCGCTTGGCTGATAACGCCGTTCACACAGTTGCTGTTCATGCTCTCGGCCACGGTCTATTACTCAGTGTTTGCTGTGAGGTTCATCAACTATGTGGACGTGTTTCCCAAAATCAAGGAACCGCTCAAAGACCACGTCATGGAAGCGACCGTTGGTTGTGGCGAAGAGTCGGACGTGGAGCCGGGAAGTCAGACGGCTACGGAGGAGCCGACGGCAGATGACGAGGCTCTGATGAGGCAAATTGAACAACAGGTGCGAGAACGGTCCCTGTTCAAGGCCCCCGACTTGTCGATAGCCCATGTGGCTGCCCTTATCGGCAAAAGCCACCGCCTCGTCTCGCTGGCCATCAATCATTGTCGTGGAGTCAATTTCAAGACCTATATCAACGAGTATCGCGTGGCCGAGGCTGTCAGGCTCATTGAGGAGGGGTGGCTCAGGCAGCACACGCTCGACTCCCTTGCCTCAGAAACGGGTTTCGCAAGCAGGGTGAACCTCTATCGTGCATTCAAACGTAAGACGGGTGTGGCGCCAACCGACTGGGAGGCGAGAGAGAAACCGTGACTTTCCGCTGCTATGGATGTGAAAACTCTACAAGAAAACGGACAATGTATATAGGAAAACGTGCATTGTTTCCGACGGAGAAATATTTTGGTGGAAATACGCAAAAATACAGCAGCTTTTATAGCTCGGTGATAATTACGCTGTTATAGGAACTTGAGTTTTGTTTCACCCGAAAAGCAAACATTTTTCACGAAAGAACACGGTCTATCGCGTTACGAAAGACGGTGTTTTACGTTGCGATAGATACCTGATTGCGCCATGATAGACGGTCTATCGTAACATAAAACACCCTTTACCGCAAAGTTACCCTACGTAAATCTTCGGGCGATGAGTCCGGAACGTCATTTTTGAGCTCTATTTCAATCGAAATCGGTGATCAACTTTTTGACCAAAATACCTGACAACGCAAGCAGCGCGAACACTTGCCTTGAAAACAAGGAAAGAAGGCTCTCCCCTTGGCGGAAGGCACGAAGGCGGCTTGACGGCTTCGTGTCCCGAATTGAGGTTGCTGCTCTGTCCTGGTTGTTAACCGATGGAATGGTGGCTTTTGGTTACATTTTACGTTTTATGTAACCACCAGATTGTTTTTCCCGCTTAAGAATTCTTAGTATTCGTTTAAATTTGCCAAGGGTTGCACCAGCGCCGCGTGGCAAGTTGGTTGCCCCCCCCCGTTGCAACAGAATCCCTAACGAAACCAATCAATTCAAGCGATTATGAAAGAAAATTATTACTCTCAACAGCGCTTCTCGCCGCCTCACGTGGCCAGGGGCAAGCAATGTCTGAGCACACCGCCTTGGCGACGTGGGCTTTTGGCTTTACTGCTGCTGGTCATGGCGCTGTCTGTGCCGCAGCTGACCATTGCGTCCGATTATTTCGGCAACTCAACCAACGGAAGCATCACCCATCAGCCCACCGTCGACGAACCGTGGATAACGGTGTATTTCTGGTTCTACGACGAGAACGGTCACGACGGCTATTTCCTCCACGATGAAACTGAGTCGGGGCATAACGGCCCGGCCGTATATGTAGACGGGCAGTACGTTTGTTCGCCCGACTGGGAACTGGCTTGGCCTGCAAACAACGGCAATGCCGATGGTCTCGACGACGAGCGTGGTGCCAACGGCTGGTGGGGCAGCACCTATACCAAGAGCGGCAACTACGGTGTGAACTATACTGTGCGCTTTTGGGACCCGCGCAAGTCGGGCAGCAAGTATCTGGTGGAGATGGTGGTCTATATGGACAAGATGGCAGTGAAAGCCCAGCACAAAGTGACGATACGCGGCAAGTGGCGTATCAACGAAGAGTACAAAGGCTTTCAGGAACGCACGTTCACGACCAATGCCCTACGCGACATTTTCGATACGACGCACCAAGGCGTGCGGTCTGAATACGGACAATACAAGATAAGCTCCGGTCTGCTCAACACCAGTTACGGCCCTACTACCGTGGCAATGTCGTGGTCGGACGCGGCAGCTGCAGCCTGCGATCAGTCCAGAAACAAGATGTACCTTAACCCCACGACGATGGAAAAGGCGAGCGTGAAGACATACGAAAAAGGTACAAGCAGTTACACGGGGCAGACCCTTGCCTACGATGAGAATAATGGTGGCAACTTGACCGTCTACACGCAGAAGTCGATTACCGTAACGCCGACAAACCGCCCGAGCACCATTATCTATGGATGGTCGAGCGATGCCGTGGCCGACTTTTTGAGTCCCACCCGTCTCGGGGTATCGTCCGACATGTGGAAGAAGCAGGTCACCATCAGCTGGAATGCCACGGGCGAACACAAAAACGGAACGTGGACAGTGTACCGCTATCCCGAGGATCAGCCCGAGTCGAAGTTGAAAGTGGCAAGCAACTTGTCGGCCACTACCTTGAAATATACGGACGATGTGCCGGAGTACGAAACAAACTATATCTACGAGGTCCAGTTCACACCCGCCAACACCCCTGCAGGACAGGAATTGGCACGACTTTCAGCTACCGTCAGTGCCACCGTGCAGCGCTCCTTCCCCATCACCGTTACCGATGTGGTGTCCGACAAGAGCTCCGTCACCGTGAAATGGCAGTGCCCGGAGTTCAAAGGCAACGAGAACTACGCCTTCAAGCTGCTCCGCACCGAGAGCAAGAACGGTGTGCCGGGAGACGACTGGACGGAGGTGGCCACCATCAACGTCACCGACAAGGGCAAGACACAATATGAATATACTGACACGCGCGACTTGAAGCTCTGCCCAACCTATATATATAAGGTAGAGACCACGATGCTCGAGAACAAGCTCTTCTCAAGCACCAACATCCTGGAAGGACGCATCACCGGCAACTCACAGGTGACGGCAGTCAGCGCCACCAAGGGTGACTACAACGGACTGGTGAAGGTGTCGTGGGAGGCTGACCAGGTGGGCGCCGACGTTACGCGCTACGAGGTGGCCCGCCGTGTGAAGGGAACCGACACATGGGCCACCATCTATAAGACCAGCGGCACCGCCACTTCGTATTATTATGAGGACCAGACCGCCCTTCCCGGGCAGTACTACGACTACAAAGTGGTGAGCATCACCACCTGCGACGGCAGCGACACACGGCTTGAGAAGAGTGACGACGGATTTAGCCGCGCCACCGGCATCGTGTCGGGGCGCATCACCTACGGCACTGGTACCGCTGTGGCTGGCACGCGCGTGGCTTTGGTTCGTGGTGACGGCACCCAGCAGCAGGCTGGCCAATTCTATGCCTTACGCGTATCGGGAGCCGGCGACGGCGTGTTCCTTGGCAAGGACAGCGAGACCCTCAACAAGTATTTCGCCTCCAAGCCCTACACCCTGCAGATGATGGTGCGCCCCGATGACTCGCAGACGGGCACCACGCCAACCATCCTCGACCTCGGCGGCAAGATACAGCTGGCCCTTGATTCGGCCGATACCAGTGGTAAGGGCTATCCGCTCACTGTGAAGAGCGCATCCGCTTCGGCCTCTACGGGCATCTATCTGAAGCCTAACGCCTTCACGTCGCTCACCCTTGCCGTAGATGCAAACGGTGCTGCCACCGTGACGGCCGTCAACGCTGACGATTCTGTTACCGTCGTGTCACTCGCCGACAAGCTCAACGCCAAGGTGCAGTTTGCCGATGCCGACGACACCGGATTGTGTCTCGGCGGCAGCTACCAGTCGTCGGCCAATCGTGCCTTCATGGGTTATGTCGATGAGATGCGCGTGTTCAGCGACAAGGCATTGAGTCGTGAGGAGATACTTGCCAATTACAACCATACCCTTTGCGGAACAGAAGACGCTCTCGTGGCCTACTGGCCCGTAGACGAAGGGTTTGAGGGGCAGACCACAGCCTACGACTACTCGAAGACGAGTGGGGTGGCCAACGGAAACCATGCCCAACTCGGTGCCGGCACGTATCCCACGGGCAGTATCATCCCCACATCGCACCAGCTTGGCCTGTTTGCCCTGACCGATACCCAAGGCAACTTCGTCATCCGTGGCGTGCCGTTCACGGGCGAAGGCACCAACTATATGGTTATCCCCGCCTTGGGGGTGCACGAGTTCTCGCCCACCTATTCCACGCGCTATGTCAGTGCCTCGTCGCTCGTGCATAGCGGAGTCGACTTCACCGACGTGTCGTCGTTCCCCGTGTCGGGCACCGTCTTCTACGAAGGCTCCGACTATCCCGTGGAGGGATGCACGTTCTATGTGGATGGCACGATATGCAGTCGTGACGGCGAACTCATACAGTCGGCCGAGGACGGCACATTCACCCTTAGCGTGCCCATTGGCGACCACTTCATTCAGGTGAAGAAGGACGGTCATGTGTTTGCATCCGCCGGGCGTTATCCTGCCGACCCGAACGAAGCCGGGGTAAAGATTACGTTCGACCGCGAGATCAAGAACATGGAGTTCGTCGACCAGACGCTTGTCAACTTCACGGGCCGTGTGGCCGGTGGTAGCATTGAGGGCGAGAAACCCGTCGGGTTTGGAGCAAGCCATAACAATATAGGTATCACCGAACTTATACTCACCCCCACCAACGACCGCTATCGCCTCAACGTGGTGAAGACGGTGAGCGGCACGTCCTACAGCTACGAGACCAACACCGCCAAGGCTGCCGTGCAGTCGGCCACCAGCACCATAGCCAGTCGTTCGTGGCGCGGGGCTGGCGATGCCGCCAAGAAAATCTTCATACGCACCGACTCGCTCACGGGTGAGTTCTCGGCCATGGTGCCTCCGCTTATGTATAATGTGGAGAGCATGAAGGTCGTGGCCACCGGACAGAGCGTGGGCGACGCCACAACCGTAGACGCCACCAACCCTCTTGTGGAGATGACCGACACCTTGGTCAACGACGACGGAGTGCGACAGGAGTATGCCTACAACTGCAAACTTAGCCAGATCTATCACAGCGCACCCTCGTTCACTGTCACCCAGCGTGGCCATGACGACGGAGCCTTCGGCCTGTCGAAGTGCGAGATTGAGGATGCCAATGGCAAGTTCACCGTTGATGACATCTACACCATCGACACCAATGGCAAGGTGACCTACAACTATGGCGGTGCCATCTTCGAACGTGAGGAGAACTACACCTTCGACCTCCAAGGCTTCGAGGAGTATGTCAACCACGACGTGAAGAACCAGCCTGTGACATCGCACGTGCCACTCAACGGCAATGTGGTGACCATCAACAACGCCCTCTCGGCCTCGCAGAAGGTCTATCTTGAGAACAACACGGCTGGCAAACCTGCCGGTTCGTTGGTTGAGTTGGAGAGCAATCAGTTGCAGCTCGACAGTCTCGGTTGTGCCGTGTACACATGGAAGGCCGGACTGCCCAACATCACCGCGCCTTACTCGCGCACCCTTTCCATCAGCTACGACATCGACGACCGCACCTACAACTGGGACGGCAGTGGCATGAACGGCATCATCCTCGGTTCGCTGCCCACAGGCAACAACTTCGTGACGAGCGGTCCCGACGTGGTGGAGATGATCCTGCGCGACCCGCCGGGAACAGGGTCGAGCGCCGAGTGGATCAGCGGCAGCGTCACGTCCTCATCCACCAGCACCGGTGGTGTGTGGACTTCTGATAGCGAATTGCTGACCTCCTCCAAGTTTGGTGTGAATCTAACGACGCTTAAAGGAACCTTTGGCTTCGGACTACTCAACAGTGTAGAGAGTACGAGCGAACTGAACGCGGGACTTAATGTCGTCACAGAAGGCGAGAACGCCAGCACATGGAACCGCACCATAACCGCTACACGCACCATATCCACATCATCAGCTCCAGAGTATGTGGGTGCCAATGGCGACGTGTTTATCGGTTCGGCTACCAATCTCATCTATGGATTGGCACGCGATGTCAATTTCCGCCGACAAGGAACAAGCGACAAGGCGGCATTGGAACTGAAGGACGTTGTCACCACAGGGCTCAACTTCAAGACCATGTTCAACTACACGGCTAACTACGTTGAGAATGTATTGCTGCCCAACCTGCGCGCCATGCGAAACAACCTGCTACAGACCGTAGCCAGCACCCAGGGCTACAGCAACACGACAGGCCATCCCGTCTATCTCACTACGCTTGCTGCTGACGACCCACGCTTCGGCAGTTCCAACCACGACAAGAAGGTGTGGGGCTCAAATGCCACAAAGCATGTGTCCACTAACGGACCGTCGTACACCATGATCGCGCCCAGCAATAACAACCAATGCTATAGCGACTCGGTGGAATGGTGCAACTCGCAAATCCAGATTTGGGAGAATACGCTCGCCACCAACGAAAAGGAGAAGGTGCTCGCCTATGAGAACCGTGACGAAAACCTTGACCAAAACTTCTCGTTCGACTCGGGAAGCAGCATAACAAAGAGCCTACAGACAGAAGAAAGCAGTGGAAGTACACACGAATGGACCGTTACTGCGGCAGCCGTATTTGCTTACTCATGGGGAACAAGTATCGACGGAACAGGTGTGCAATGGACTGTCTCTACAAGGACTGGAGGCGGAGCGCATCACACTTCAGAGGATACCAAGACTGACATTTCATCGTTCAGCTACACTCTCGCCGAAGAGGGCGATGATGACGCGCTGACAGTGGACGTATATAAGTATGGTGCTTATTCGCCCATCTTCCGCACGCGTGGTGGACAAACCTCAGGACCATATGAGGGAGAGGTGAAGACCAAGTATTATCGTCAGGGCACCACCATCATGGAGGCCACCATGCAGATTGAGGTGCCGCAGATAACGGTGGATGTGCCTGTGGTAAGCAATGTGCCTACAGGCAGTGCCGCCAACTACACGCTGCGCCTGACCAATGCTTCGGAGATTGACGAGGATGTGTATTACAAACTCCTGATGATCGACGAGAGCAACCCCGACGGTGCCAAGATTACCATCGACGGCATGCCGCTCACCGACAACCGTATCATCAAGATACCGGCAGGCGAGACCGTCACCAAGGCACTGCAGCTCTGGCAGAGCAACACCAGTGTGCTCGACTACAAGAACATCGGCATCGTGCTCGCCTCGCAGTCGCAATACGACCCGACGAGCACATGGCAGCAGATTGCCGATACCGTCTACGTGTCGGCGCAGTTCGTGCCCTCATCGTCAGCCGTGACGATGAAGCTCGACCGAACGACAATCAACTCGCAGACAGGCGACGACCTGAACATCTCGTTCAGCCAGTTCGACCGTGACTACCACAACCTCAAGGCGTTCCGCATACAGTATCGCAAGCAGGGCGACACCGAATGGACGCTCGTTCATGAGTATGTGCTCAACGAGGCAGACAAGACCCAGAACAACGAGATGCTTCCCAGCACCGCCACCGTGTCCTATAAGTTGCCAATGCACAACTTCAGTGATGGCGATTACACCTTCCGTGTCCTCTCGGTAAGTTCTTACGGCAATGAAGAAGTGTATAACACCAGTGAGGAGATAGCCCTGGTGAAGGATATGCAGCGCCCGCAGCCGCTTGGCATGCCGACGCCAGCCAACGGCATCCTCTCGACAGGCGATGATGTGAGCGTCGAGTTCAACGAGAATTTCCTCAAGGGCGAGCTTACGAAGACCGCCAACTTCATCGTCACGGGTGTGCTCAACGGCGCAGAGGTGTCTCACGCCACCGCTCTCGGCATGACCGGCACCGACAACACGGCGGCTACCGAGGCCGACATCAATCTGGCAGGCAAGAGTTTTGCCATTGATGCTTGGGTGAACCTCAAGGGCTCCGGCATCTTGTTGGCCCACGGAAAGGGACAGCAGAAACTCGTGGTCGGTGTGGACGATGACCGTCATCTCCAGGTGAAGATAGGCGACAATGTCTATACCTCGAAGGCAGAGATGCCGATGGAAAAGTGGGCCTACCTCACGATGAACTATGCCGTAACAGCCCATGGCTGCACGCTGAAGGCTGCCGTAGCCGAAGACGCTAACACCACTGATCTCTTCACGGACCAAGCGGTGGCCGCCTACGACGGCAACGGCCCGCTCGCCATCGGACAGCGCATGACGGGATTCATTCACGAACTCACACTCTGGGATGAGGCCCACGACATGACGACGGCTCTGATGGAGAAGAACAAGACCAAGAACCCGGCAACACGCCATCTCATAGGATACTGGAAGATGGACGAAGGCGAGGGAACTGTCATTACCGACTATGCCCGCAACCGGCATCTGAGCATGACGGGCGAGCACTGGTATCTCAACAACGAGAACAAGGCCGTCGAGCTCGACGGGACATCGCATCTCGACATTCCCACCGCCGATGTGTCGCCGCTCGCTACCGACAACTGTGCCATTGAGCTGTGGATGCGCGCCGACAGACAGAAGGGCGAGACACAGCTGCTGCAGGCTGGCGAGGTGTCACTGTGGATGACCGCTGACGGTGTGCTGCAACTCACCTCAGGAGACAACACCTTCGCTGCCGGCATTAGTTCGCTGCTCGACAAGACTTGGCACCACGTGGCGCTCAACATCCTGCGCAACGGCAACGCTGCCGTCTATGTCGATGGCGAGCGCACCCTGGCTATCAGCGTGGCATCCATCGGAACGACAGCCGCTGACCGCATGATTGTGGGAGCACGTCGCACGCACGCCGCAGACGGAAGCTACCAGTACGACCGTCAGCTTGTGGGTGCCATCGACGAGATACGCCTGTGGAATGCCACCCTCACAGCCGATATCCTCAAGGCGCGCAGCAAGAAGCGGCTCACGGGATCGGAGCAAGGCCTCGTGGCCTACTACCCGTTTGAGATGAAGACGCTCGACGCCTACAACCAGGTGGTGACCGTGGGTACCGATGACGATATGCTGCGCGATGGCAACAAGGCCGTCTATGCCGATGCCCTCGTCTTCACCGATGAGGCTCCGGCCCTCCGGGAGGCTCCGGCCGAGACCAACGTGGACTTCTCATTCACGGCAAGCGACAACAAGATTGTCATCAACCTCAACGAGAGTCCGGCCTCTCTGGCTGCCTGCACGCTCAACTTCACCGTGCGCGACTTGCGGGATGTCAACGGTAACCGCTCGTTGCCGGTGAGCTGGAGTGCATTTGTCAACAACCATGAGCTGGTGTGGAACGAGAACTCTGTGGCGGTGACGAAGAAAGTGGGCGAGAACCTCTCCTTTGAGGCGACCTTCGCCAACAAGGGCGGAAAGCAGCAGATGTGGAGTCTCAGTGGTATGCCGTCGTGGCTCAAGGCGAGCGCATCGTATGGCATAGTGGACGCACTCGGAAACGAAACGCTGACGTTTGAGGTGACGGAGGCCACACCCGTAGGCAAGTATGAGGAGACACTGTATCTCACAGACAACGACGGAATAGTCGTTCCGCTCACGCTTAACGTCACCGTCGAAGGAGACAAGCCTTCGTGGACGGTCGATAAGGGCCGGTATGAGAGCACGATGAGCGTCATTGCGACACTTTCTGTACTCGGCCAACCGAGTTATGATGCTGACGATATCGTGGCTGTGTTTGTGGATGATGAATGTCGGGGAGTGGCTCATCCGATCTATAACCAGCGCTATGACAACAGTTTTGTGTTGCTTGATGTCTACGGCAATGCGGAAGATGCCGGCAGACCGTTGGTCTTCAAGGTTTATGATGCCAGCATGGGTGTCATGTATCCGGTGACAACGACCTCGCAGGAGGTGGCCTTCGGTGCCAATGTGCTTGTGGGAAAGTATGCCGATCCGCTGCTCATAGATGTAACCGACAAGATGGAACAGGCATCTCTTCTCAGCAAGGGATGGAACTGGATGTCATTCTATGTTAAGGCCGACAACATGAACGTGAGCGATGTGTTTGCCAGTGTGGCCGATGACGTGGAGACGGTGAAAGCGAAGGATGCGTTTGCCAATTGCGACCAAGGCTCTTGGTATGGCAAAACTTTCGATGTCGACAACCGCTCGATGTATAAGGTGCGCATGACCGAGGATGAGACGCTTAAGCTCATCGGTAGCCGGGGAACGCAGGATGACCGGGCCATCGTGGTGGTGCCGGGCTGGAACTGGATAGCCTACAACCACACGCAGATAGCATCGGTGGCTGACGCTCTGGCAGGCATGGATCCGCAAGATGGCGACCTGGTCAAGGGACAGTATGGCTTTGCCCTCTTCGATGGATATGAGTGGACAGGCTCGCTCAAGGCACTGGTGCCTGGACAGGGATACATGCTCAAGAGTGTCAGCACGGGCGCAAGAACGTTCAACTACCCAACCTCGCTGACGGCCTATGTTCCCAAGAAGGGGGTGGCACCACGCCTGTACCATGTCTACTCGCCTGTGGACCACCATCGGTATCCGAGCAATATGACGATAACGGCACGCGCCACCTTGGACGGGGATGTGCTGCAAGGCGCCGAGGTCGGTGTGTTTGTGGCTGATGAGTGCCGGGCTTCGGAAGTCACCGATGACAAGGGATATGCTTACTTCACCGTTCCCGGTGACGGCAAGTGCACACTTAGGTTCAAGATGACACAAGGCGAACAGGAGTGGACGTCTGATGTGACGATCGACTTTGCAGAAGATGCCATCTGTGGGTCTTACAGGCAACCTCTTGAATTGACCTTTGGCAAGACAACTTGTGTCAATGGGGTGGAGGCCGATGATGGTGCCGACACTTGTTGGTTTGATGTCAACGGCATCATGCTCGGCAGGAGACCTTCGGCTCCGGGCGTGTATGTGCGTAGTACGCGTGACCCCAATACAGGACTTACCATAAGGAGAAAAGTGGTGGTCAGATAAAGCGGCCATGTAGCAGAATGGAAGGCGTGCGACTGAACCGGGTGGTGGGACAGTTGCGCGCCTTTCTTGATTTGATATACGCAGGCATGCAGAACCTGCCGATAGCAAGAGGTTTCATAGCGAGGTGGCGGAGTGACACCAAACGATAAGCGGGTGCGCCTGTCATGTGGCACACCCGCTCTATCATCGCGTTTGTTTTGGGATTACTTTTTGATTTTACAAGCCCCACCAGTTGAGGTCGAGCTTCGACTCGACCGTAGTCTCCGTGTCGTCAGGTAGATTGCAGAAGAAATCTATGCCCGTGAGCTGCTCCAACCGGTCGATGGTGACGGCGTAAGAACGAAGGTTGGTGTCGCGGTTTGCCTTGTGCTCAAACCACAACCCGAGGGCGTGATACTGTCCGTTCTTTACGGCCAGGACGGCGGTGAAGAAATATTTGGGGACGATGAGATGGCTATTGCTTGTGTAGCCGGCAATCAGACTGCTCTTGTCGATGGTGCCGCCCTTGCAGACGTAGAGCACGTCTCGGTAGGTGCTGGTGTTCCACTTGTTGCGCAGGGTGTTTTCCATGGTGAGCCACACGCCAGTGTTGAAGCCGTTGATTTGCGGCTGCATGTTGCTCAGGTAGTAGGTCTGTTCGTTGACTTCCTTTGAGTAGAGGCGGTCGGCTGAGGGGCAGATGTGTCCGCGGTCATAGCCCGAGCCGCGATAGTCGGTGAGGGTGGTGCGGTATTGCTCGGGTATGTCGGGGTCTTCTTGGAAGGGGTCTCCGTGCCATTCGGTGTTGTCCCAGTTGTCGCGGTTCCAGTTGCTATGGCTGGTGAAGGCGTTCATCTGGTAGCATGTCCAGCGCTGGGCCTTCTTGTCACAGTCCCATTCCACAGCGAAATTGACGCCGTAGTTGGCCACGGAGTGCACCAGTACGAGGTTGTTGCCGTCGGATTTCAAGTGCGGAAATTCCAAACGGCCGTAGTTGGTGTTGGCGGTGGTAGGGTTGGCGTTTGTGTTGGTGCCTGTCTCGGTGTCGTTTTTCTTGCTGGGAAGGATGTCGTTTTCTTGGCAGGAGAAGCATACTAGACCGATGGGTAGCAGTGCAAGGGTTATGCGATGGATTAGTTTCATGGTGTCAATTCGGAACGGGGTTAACGAGATAAACATGAAAAAAGTGCGGCGGAACGCATATGCAACTACGTTCGACCGCACTTTCTTAATGCTTTATACCGTATGTAATTGTATGTCGAGTATTACTTCTTCAACTTACCGTAACGGTTCATGAAGCGGTCAACGCGACCAGCTGTGTCGACAAGCTTGCTCTTGCCTGTGTAGAACGGGTGAGAGGTGCTTGAGATTTCGACCTTTACCACGGGGTAAGTCTCGCCTTCAAACTCTACTGTGTCATTGGTCTTGCATGTAGACTTTGTAAGGAACATATCGCCGTTGGACATGTCCTTGAACACGACGGGGCGATAGTTTTCTGGATGAATACCTTTTTTCATTTTGATGATTGTTGTGATGATGAATAATATGCGCTATGCAATTAGCGGGTGCAAAATTACGAAGAATTCTGCAACCCGCCAAAGATTTGTGTAGCTTTTTGCTAAGTCTTTTTTACTTTACTTCCACATTCTTAATCCGCCATGTGGGCGCGGCCTCGCTGGTGCTGGTGTACTGGAAGGCCACGTAGACCGTCTTTTTGTCGGCAAAGGAGCTCAGGTCGCAAGTGGTGCTGGTGAAGTCCCAACTGTTGCCGTCGGGGTAGGCCGATGGAGTGAGCTTGGTCCAGTTGGTGCCATCGGTCGAGGCAAGCACTTGCAGTTCGTCAGCAGTGTTTTTCATGTACTTGGCTGCCTGGTCGAAGGTCAGTGTGGCCTTGGTCAGTCCCTCAAGGCTGAAGGCTGGAGAGATAATCATGCTCTTAGCTGCAAGATTGGTCTTGTTGACATATGCTGAGGCAGACATGCAATTGTAGGTGTCATTGTGCTGCCAGACGAAAGACAGGCCTTCGCTGAGAGAGATGTTGTTGGTGGTGAAGCCGTCGCTGCCCGAGGCAAAGGAGGCGTTGAGTCCCGTGGTGGTTGTCTCCTGTCCGTCACCGCTGATAGAGATGATGGTGCTGCTCTTGTCCATCTCATTCTGTCCTTGGTAGTTCTTAAGCGTGCCTTTCACCACTACGGTTTGGCCCACCTTCAGGTCGTTCTTTGAGCTGAAGTCGGTACCGTTGATGCCCTTTCCTGAGTAAATCTGCAGGGCGTTGGTGGAGGTTCCGTCATCGGAAATGTAATAAGAGAGGCTCTTGTAGGTCTCGTTGTAGTAGTCGACCGATGAGATGATGCCCTTGACGTACGCTTGGCCGCTGAGAGCGTTGCCGCTATTGTCGGCAATCTTCTGGATGGCCTCGGCCACTGTCCATGCCGTTTCGGGCGTGTTGAGGTCGCTGCTGGGCGTGGGATCGTCACCGCCGGTCTCGTCTACTTTGCCTTCTTTCAGTATGAGGTTCTTTACCTCGATGGTCGAGGAGGATGTGGTGCATGAGTACATCAGTGCCACTACCACGTCGCCCTTTCCTATGAAGGCTTCCGGAAGGTTCTTCTTGTAGGTGGAGAACGTGTTCCAGTCGCTGCCCTCAGTCAGGGTGCCGGTGATGTCGGTCCATGACGTAGTGGTGGGATCGCCCGTATAGTTGTCGGTGACGAGCACCTTGTTCTGGTTTTGGGTTGTGTTCACATAGCGCAGTATGTAGTCGAACTGCAAGTAGGCACCTGTGCTCTTCGACAGGTCGACGGCTGACGAGACGAGGTATGCCTCCGACTCGGTTGTCTTCTGTGCGCTATTGTCGTAGCCCGTGGCTTTGGCTGTGCTGTAGTCGATGACCCATGGCGTACCTTTCACGGTGAATGTGGTGAACTTGCCGAAATTGCTGGCAAATGTCTCGTCGAGGTAGATACCGTCGGTCGATGTGCTGTCTTGACTGTTGTTGGGATCGTCGTATGGCATGGGCACGTCAGAGCAAGCCGCGAAGGTGCAGGCGGCCAGCAGAGCCATGACGGATTTGATAATCGCTTTCATGTTATTGATTTTCTTGTTGATGTGTTCTGTTATATGATATCTCGTAAACTATTTCGCGGTCTTGATGTCGCTAGTCTTTCGGATGAGGATTTGCCACGTGTTGTTGTAGCGAGTGGCGATGCCGGTGATGTCGACGGCCAGTGGCTTGTGCTCGACAGTGTCGTAGGGCAGCGTGACGGCTGCAAACTCTGCGTAGGTGCTGGTACGAATCACAACGTCCGACCCCATTCCGGTGAGCTCTTGGTTGACGGCATTGCCGGAGGCTGTGCCTGTTGTGAAGGTGTTCTTGCCGTCGGCGTTCTTGAACGTGACGCCTTTCAGAGTGATGAGTTTGGCACAGTTTTCGTCCATGTTGTCCTTGACGGTGTTGAAGTCGACCGCCTTGATGACCGTGGTGTCGATGTCGCCCACAATCTTGAAGTGCTGGTCCCAGATGTCCTTCTGCATGCGTCCGATGCTGTTGCCGTTGTAGGGGGCGCCTATCTCGGGCTGCTTGCGGTAGCCGCCGATGTAGAGGTCCTTGAGGTCTACGAGAATTTCCGAACCTTCTGCGAGGTAACCGTTGAGGCCGCCGGCGTTGATGGCGATGATGATGGCACCCGTGGCGTCCTGCAGCATCACTTGCTTGTAGATGTTGCGCCCGATGTCGTTGCCGGTGATGCGGCCCTTAATCTGGATGTCTTCGGTAATCTTGGTGTTCTGGTCAGTGCCCGCGAAGACGTTGGGGTATCGTTTGATGAGCTCGCGGACTGAGATAACGTTGTGCTCCGTGATGCTGTTGTTGCCGAAAGGAGCGCCGTCGTCGAAGTTGGGCTCGTCCCAGTCGCCGTCCATGCAGCTTGTGAAAAGGCCGCATACTAGGGCGATGAGGAAAAGGTATGTTGCTTTTATTTTCATGTCGTTCTCCTTCCTTAGAATTTATAAGTGACGATAATCATGCCGTTGATGCCGTTGGCGTAGAATTTCTTCGGGTTATTGAGGAAATTGTAGGTGCGGATGGTTTCACCGCTTTCGTCATAGGTCTGTCGGTTCTGTTCCATACCGCCTGTGACGAGCTTGCGGTTGTTGAGCACGTTGGTCAGCGTCAGGTTGATGGAGAGTGAGTTCTTGCCCACGTAGATGCTCTTGCCGATGGAGGCGTCGAGCATAAATCCTCCGTGGCCCTTGGCCTGCGAGGGGGTCTTGCTGATGTCGTGCATGGCCTCATTGTTCTCGTCCATGATGATGTTGCCGCTTTCGTCCTTCAGTGTGGGAAGGTTCTTGTAGTAGCGTGTTACGGGCGTGTAGTAGAGGTAGATGCGGTCATAGTAGTTGCCGATGAGGTCGATGAACCAGCCGCCTGAGTGGTAGGACAGGTCGACGGAATAGGCAGAGAGGGGCGTGCCGCCCTCGCGCATATTCTTGTTGACCACGATGTCGTTGTAGTATTTGCCATCGTTGGAGAGCATGTAGATGGCCCTGGCGTTGTTGGCATACTTGGCTTCGCTGACGGTGGCCAGCGTGTTGATGCTGAATGTGGACGACAACTTGAAATCGAGGCCCAGCTCCACTCCGTAATACTGCTTGTTGATGCCTGAGAGCGATACGTAGGAGAAGGAGTTGCTGGTGTCGTAGTAGTACATGCTATACTCGGTGACATCGGCCAGACGGCTGAAATAGCCTTGGATGTTGGCACGCAACCAACTGTTTTGGAACTGGTAGCCCAGTTCGGTGGAGAAAATCTTCTCCGTGCACAGGCCCTCCACGAAGTCGTTGTTGATTTGTGGCGATGCGAAGGCCACGCGGGCGTTAGGTGCCTTCCATTCATAGCCCACTCCGAGCGACAGCGTGTTGCCGTTGCCCAACCGGATGTTGGCGCCGCCCTTGGCGCCGCCATCGAGGAAGTAGGCTGTTCCGCTCTTTCCGAGCGAGTTGTTGATGGCCAGGCCGTTCTGCATCTTGCCTTCACGCTGCAGCGATGTACCTGCGATGTTGCCGCTGATGAAGAGCCGTGCCCACTTGATCTCGGCCTGATAGTTGGCCCAGGCTTGTGCGCGGTTCACGAAGATATTGTAGTCGTAACCGAAGCGGTCGCCCTCTCGTACCAGCTTGTTGCCGTCGCGCACGTCGTAAAGGGCGCGCGGGTCGGAGATGGAGTAGGTGCCCAAGACGTAGTAGTTGGTATTGTGGAACTGCTTGGCACCGAGCAAGTCTTCCATTGTCTGATAGTGCATGCCCTTGTTGGTGCTTAGGTTGACGCCGGCGTTGAGGAAGCTGGATGCCGTCAGGTCCTTGTGCAGGATGGACGAGAGCGTCAGCGCGAGCTGGTCGTCGTGGTAGGCCTGCTGGTAATACATCGCGTCGGCACCTTGCGCGGAGGCCGTCTTGTTTGCATAGTAGAGCTTGTCCCAGTCGATTTGCCGGTTGGCCTTTGATGCCTTGAAGAAATTCACGGCAGACTGCCAGGCCTCCAGGTCAGAGGAACTTGAAGAGCCGCTTCCGCCCCATACGTCGTAGAAGTAGCTCGGCATGAGGCTGTAGTAGTCGGGTGCGGGGTTGGTGGCGTTGTTGTAGTTCAGGCGTGTGCTGCTGTACATGGAATACTTGCCGAGCAGCGATGTGGTGAGTTTCGTCTGGTCGTCAATCTTGAAGTCCCAGGTCAGCAGAGCGGCTGGGGCGAAGTCGTGGACCACGCGGCTGTTGCGTCGCTTGCCGTCCTGGTATCCCCAGTTGGGGTTGTAGTTGTAGTTGTTGGCCAGCCAGTACATCTCGTCGGTCGATGCACTTTGTGTGGCGCGCTCCGTAGGGTTGCCCCATGTGACCAGCGAGAGGGAGTGCTGGGCGTCGAACACCTTTTCCACTCCGAGGAAATAGGAGAGCGAGTTATAGAAAGTTCCCTCCACATATCCGCGGTTGGCCCATCTGTAGGTGAGTGCGGCCGACCATGCCCATCCGTTCTCGCTGAGGCCGGAGTTGTAGGAGTACATGGCGCGGGCTGTATAGTTGCGGTTGGCAGCGGCCAGCGAGATGCGCTGGCCGACAGGCATGGCCGACGGCCGGAAGTTGTAGTTGTTGCTGCCGCCCAGTCCTGTCATGGCGAAATTGTTTGTCTCAAAGGGCAGCGCCGACTCCACGCTGCGTGTCTGGTTGTTCAGTCCTCCGACAAAAGAGTATCGGAACTCGCCGCGCTCAAGGTCGTTTACCGGGTTTCCGTTGATGTAGATGTCGTTGTACTTGGCGTTATACGCCCTGTACTTGAACCTCATCGGGCTCCACCTGTAGCCCACCTGACTGGCATAGGCATTGGTGCTGGACGAGATGATCGACACGCTCTGTGTCACATTCTCATCCTCGCCCAGTTGAGCTTCGGTGAACGTGAATGCCTGCTCGCCGATGGAGATGGGTGGTTGGCCGATGGAGTCAGACTGTCCCCAGGCCTGATGAGCCACTCCCATGGCTACCAGTGCAAATAGAAGCTTTTTCTGCATAGTTGATGGATGTAATGTTGAATGCGTAATAATAAATATTGCAAAGTAACGAAATATATTCCAAATACAGAAGTCTTTTTTATTAATTTTTTGCGAAATATGACGTTTGTTTGGATATTAATTGCGATATTTGCAGAAAAATTACAGATTAGGATGAAAAGACAATTGTTTGCTTTGTTTGCCGTGTTGGTGTTGCTCCTTCCGGCATCGGCACAAAAGAAGTTCTCGGTCTATGCCGTTGGCTTCTACAACCAGGAGAACTTGTTTGACACGTGTCACGATGTGGGCAAGAACGATTACCAATATCTTCCTAATGGTTCCAACCATTGGAACGGCTTGAAATACAGTCATAAGCTCCACAACATGTCGACTGCCCTCAGCGACATGGCCACCACCACGCTGCCCGGTGTGGGCTGCGCGGCCATTGGCCTGAGCGAGGTGGAGAACGCTAAGGTGCTCGCAGACCTCTGTGACCAGCCAGCTCTGAAGGCCCGTGGCTACCAGTTCTGTCATATCGAGGGGCCCGACCATCGCGGCATCGATTGTGCGCTGCTCTATCAGCCGTCCCTTTTCACGGTGAAGGACATGAAGCTCTATCCCTATATCCCCACCGAGAAGCAGGACTCCAACTTCCGCACCCGCGGCTTTCTGGCCGTGAGTGGCGTGATGGCGGGCGAGCATGTCGTGATCATTGTCAACCACCTGCCCAGCCGTTTCAGCGGGTCCTACTACCGTGAGGTGGGCGCAGCGCAGATCAAGGCGCTGAAGGAACGCATTCAGGCCAAGACACCAGACTGCAAGATTGTCGTCATGGGTGATATGAATGATGACCCGAACAACAAGAGCATGTATGACATCCTGTCGGCCAAGGAGGATATCGACAAGGTGGGAAAGGACGATATGTACAACCCATGGTACAACGTCCTCACCAAGCAGGGTACGGGGACGCTGATGTACCAGGGTTCCTGGAATCTTTTCGACCAGATTATTCTCTCTCCCAATATGCTCAACAAGAAAGGCAACAAAGCCGCCCCGTCGCTCAAATACTGGAAGTGCGAGATTCAGCGCATGCCCTATCTCTTCCAGACGGAAGGCAAATACAAAGGCGGCACCAAACGCACCACAGCCGGCGGCGTGTGGCTCGACGGCTACTCGGACCATCTGCCGACCGTGGTCTACCTCATGAAGGAGCAAGGTGTGAAGACCAAGGATGCCGGCGACTGCCTGTTGCCCGACTTCACGGAGGCTGAGAAAAGAAACATCGCAGAGTGTGAGCTGGAGAAGCAAGAGCGCATAGCGAAGGACGACAGCAAGTGATCCGGGAGGGCGCAGGGCCTGACGGAATTATCCGACTGTCGCGAAGGTGACGGCTCCGCAGTCTCATGACGGACGTAGATGCTCCGTAATATAAGGCATGGCATGAAGAAAAAGGCATCCGAAAACGCATTGTCCTCAAGGGATGAGGCTCCTGTGGAGACCCATCCCTTTGAGCCTTTCCTGCCTTCTGGTGCCCGCTTGCTCATGCTGGGGACGTTTCCGCCAGCTCCCAAGCGATGGTGCATGGACTGGTATTACCCCAACTATACCAACGACATGTGGCGCATCCTGGGGATCTGTTTCTTTGGCGACAAACTGCGTTTTGTCGATGAGGCGCACAAGACTTACCGTCTGGACGAGCTCAAGCGTTTTCTGGATGAGGTGGGTATTGCCATCTTCGACACTTGCCTCCGTGTGCGCCGCACCACAGGAACGGCCTCTGACAAGGATCTCGAGGTGGTGGAGCGTACCGACCTCGATGGCCTGTTGCGTAGCTTGCTGCAGTGCAGGGGTGTGGTGGCAGCCGGACAACTGGCTACCAACCTGTTCACCGGACACTATGGTATAGACGCCCGCACGATGCGGATGGGCGACCATCGTGACTTTACCTTTGACGGACGGACCATCAGCCTCTACCGCCAGCCCAGTTCGAGCCGTGCCTTCCCCATGCGGTTGGAGCAGAAGGCCGCTTACTATAAGAGCATGTTCGAAGACTTGGGGCTCATGGCATCATGGCACCCGGACATCCTATAATCAAGAAAAAACGAAAGAAATGGAAAATAAAGTGACCATTATCGGCATAGCCGGCGGCACGGGGTCGGGAAAGACCACGGTCGTGAAGAAGATTGTGGAGGCGCTTCCGCCTCATTATGTGGCCGTCGTTCCGCTCGACAGTTACTACAATGACACCACAGACCTGACGCCCGACGAGCGCAAGGCCATCAATTTCGACCATCCCGATGCGTTCGACTGGAAGCTGCTCACCAAGCAAGTCAACGAATTGCGGCAAGGCCATGCCATCGAACAGCCCACTTACTCCTATATCCTAAGCAACCGTTTGCCTGAGACCATCCATGTGGAGCCGAAGCCTGTCATCATCATCGAGGGCATCATGACGCTCATCAACAAGCGCCTGCGCGACATTATGGATCTGAAGATCTTTGTGGACTGCGACCCTGACGAACGTCTGATCCGCAATATCCAGCGCGATACCATCGACCGCGGCCGCACGGTGTCGATGGTTGTCGACCGCTACCTGGAGGTGCTCAAGCCCATGCACGAGCAGTTTATCGAGCCTACGAAGCGCTATGCCGACGTGATTATCCCTCAGGGAGGGGAGAACGTCAAGGGCATCGGCATGCTCACCAACTACATCAAGACGCTTATTCCCACGGAGTAGCGGGCGGACTTCCGGCATGAGAGCGGGACCTTTCCTGAAGCGAAGCGTTGGGGTAGCCACATAGCGGCCGCACGCAAGCAGAAGGCCCAAAGACATCCGTGAAGGAATGTTTTTGGGCCTTCTGTGCACTTGTTGCCTGCGTTGCCGCTTGGCGTCAAGAAGCGTGCGTGCTGTCGATGGCAAGCCGCGCTGAGGTGGGCAATTATTGATCTGTCTGCCCATCGGTTATCTCTTCCGCCACAACGGTTGAGTCGTCCTTTACACCTTGCTGCGATTTCTCGAACGCCTTGCGGCACTGGTGGATTTTGATGGCATCGACCAGGTCTATCATGCCATAGGCCATCATGCCCCAGCCGATGATGAAGAGTGGAGCGGATGCAATGACGCTGGGCTTCACCAAGGCCACGATACCCACGAGAAAGATGATGACGGGAAACACCCACCACACGTAACCGATGCGCGAGAACTTGGTGGCGACCGCAAGGTTGAAGAACAAGTTGAGGGCGCCGAGAATCAAGATGGCTGACAGAATGAACATCAGTCCGTCGACAAACGAGTTGGGAAGCATGGCGAGCAAGGCACCCAGAATGATAGAGCCGACCCCCACGATGGGGAAGGCGGGCTTGGGACGTGTCAGCCGGTTGCCGTTGGCGTCGAAGATGTCGATGCCGTCGGCTGTGGCTTGCCGTCTGGCAGAGAAATAGGCCACCACGCTGATGACGCCCGAGACAAAGAACATGACACCGATGGCAACGGTAATCCATGTCACCGTCTGTTCGCGATACTTGACGAGCAGGGCTCCTACGACAATGGCGCAGATAGCCCTGAAGATGCTGCTTTGGAATACTTTCATGCCGCAAAGATAATAAAAAGTCGGGAGCGACGCTTGTTTGACGATGTGTTTTTGCGGCGCAGGTGTGCGAAAAAATCTTAATGACAAGTTATCTTATGACCACGTTGTACTTAGTGCGCCACGGCGAGACCGTGGACAACAAGGCCCAGATCATGCAAGGACAGACCGATGGCCAACTCAACGAGACCGGCCGTGTGCAGGCGCGTGCCGTGCGCGACAAGATGGCCCATGTGCCCATCGATTCCTTTGTGGCGAGCGACCTGCACCGCGCAGTGGAGACCTGCGAGATCATCGCTGCGCCACACGGCAAACCGGTGGTGACCACCCCGCTGCTTCGCGAGCGCGACTGGGGCAGTTTCACGGGCATGTTCATTCCTGACCTGAAGGGACGAACGTGGCCCGACGACATTGAGACTCTCGACGGCCTGAAGCGCCGCGCAGGCGAGTTTCTGGCCTGGGTGAAGGATACCTATCCTGGCCAGACCGTGCTTGCCGTGGGCCACGGTATCATCAACAAGGCCATACAGAGCGTCTTTTTCGACAAACCCATGAACGAGGTGGCGAAGATGGCCAATGCCGAGGTGCGCCTCTTGCGTCTCTGACGCCAAACCGAGGCCCGATAGCTATTCGGTGGTCGGCAAACATAAAAGTAGGAGATAAACCTATGAAAAGTGTTTACCTCCTACCTGATTATTACTCTCTAGTGTTGTTGTCCTGAATCAATCTCTGTTTTTTCAGTGCCTATTATTTCTTCAAAAAATAGTTATTGATGCTTAGTTTATTTTCTCCCAAAGTGACCGCCGGTCGAACGGGTGGCACCGCCGTTGTTGCCGCCGCCGAAGCTTCTTGAGACACCGCCCGACTGGCTGGGTGCGCTGAAGCTGCGTGTTGGGGCCGACTGTCTGACCGAGCTGTTGCCGAAGCTGCGCGTGGCAGTAGACTGGCGTTGGCTGGTGCTGGGCGTGAAGGTGTTGCTGGGCTTTGTCGTTGACGTGTTGCCGCGGCCGAAGGTGCGTTGGCTGTTGCTGGGCTGTGTCACCGTGGTGCGCGTGCTGCTCTGGCGCATGGCGCCACCAAAGGTGCGTGTGGTGCCGTTAGTGGTCTGTGTGTTGCGCTGGTTGCCGCCGAAAGTGCGCTGGTTGTTGGCCGTCTGGTTGTTGGCGAAGCGTGTGCCGTTGCCAAACTGGCGTGTGCCATGATTGTCGGCAAGCTGCTGCCCGCGTCCGAAGTCGCCTCGGTCGAAGCCGTCGCGCATGCCCATGCGCCGTCCGCCGTCGGGTCTTGGTCCGCCCCATGTGCGGCCGTGGTACCAGCTGGCTCCGCCGTTCATCCTCCAGCTGTGTCCGCCGCGATAGCTCACGTAGAATGCCGGCCGGCCGAAGTAGAAGTAGTCGCGGTGTGGGTAGCGGGCGTAGATGCGGAAGTGCCAGAAGCCTGCGTCCCAGTAGAGCGGACGGTAGAAATAGGCTGCATCCACGAATGCGCGGTATTGCCAGTCGAGCAGGATGTAGCTCAAGTCGAGATTGCGGTGTGTCCAATAGTTGCCGTAGAGGTCATTGCGACTGTTGATGCCCATGAGATAGTCGAGGTTGATTTCGTAGGCAGCCTCGTACTGGTCATCGGTGAGGTTGAGCTCGTATGCCATCTTGTCGGTGAGAAAGAGGGCTTGGTCGCGGGCCTGCTCGTAACTCATGGCTGATGCCTGGACTGTCATTGTGATCAGTGCAACAAGCGTTAACATAAACTTTTTCATATCTCTGACTATTAGAGGTTCGACATGTTCTGAAGATGTTCTTTCATCTTTTCACGTTGCAAAAATACGCCAATAATTCGGGCTTCCAAAAGGTTTTTCCCTACATCGGGAGGGAAAATCCCTATGTTGGGCTTCTTTTTGTGGGCCATTAGGTCTTTGCCCTCACGAAAATCATGTATCTTTGCATATTATATATAGGTGGGGGCTTAAGCCTTCCATCCGAACCCAGAAAACAACAACAGATGAAACGACCTGTCCTTATCCTTGCGGCGCTGATGTCGGCAGCCCCCCTGCTGGCGCAGTATGCCTGGCAGTATGACGCCGTTCCGGGCAAGTTGCGCCTGGGCGACGGCATCCACTATGAGGCGGAAGCGCAAGGCTCGTTCTCGAAAGGCAAGACACCCTTGTGGCTCAATGCCAACAAGTATGGCCTGTCGTCGCTCGACAAGACCAATGGCTATGTGCGCGCATCGGCCATCCGCCCGCTCGCCAACGACTCCGCTCGCCGCTGGGGTGTTGGCTATGGTGTCGATGTGGCCGCTGCGCTCCACTACACCAGCAACGTTGTGGTGCAGCAGGCCTTCGTCGAGGGCCGTTGGCTCCACGGCACACTGACTGTCGGAGCCAAGGAGGAGCCTATGGAACTGAAGAACAACCGGTTGAGCAGCGGTTCACAGACGCTGGGCATCAACGCCCGACCCGTGCCGCAGGTGCGGTTGGCGCTGCCCCGCTATTGGACCATCCCTGCCCTGGGCCGTTGGCTCCAGTTGAAGGGACACATCGCCTATGGCATGATGACCGACGATGGTTGGCAGCACTCGTTCACCGACAGGAAAAGCAAGTATGCCGACCGTGTGCTCTATCACAGCAAGGCCGGCTACCTGAAGATCGGCAGCGAAGACCGCTTTCTGCCTTGGTCGCTGGAGCTCGGCCTGGAGCAGGCTACCCTCTTCGGCGGCACCTCCTACGTGCCCGACGGAAGCGGCGGCATGCGTGTCATCGAGAACGACAAAGGGCTCTCCAGTTTCTGGCACGCTTTCATCCCAGCCGGCGGCGACAAACCCAGCGAGGGTACAGTCTATCGCAACAAGGAGGGAAACGTGTTGGGCAGTTGGCTCGTGCGTCTCAACTATGACGGCGACAACATGGCGTTCCACCTTTATGCCGACAAGTACTATGAGGACCTGTCGTCGATGTTCCAGCTCGACTATGACGGCTACGGTGAGGGAACCGAATGGAACACGAAGAAAAAGACCCGTTTCTTCCTTTACGACTTCAAGGACTGGATGCTCGGAGCCGAACTCAACCTGAAGTATGGCACGTGGCTGCGCAGTGTGGTGTTTGAGTATCTCTATACCGAATACCAGAGTGGCCCCGTCTACCACGACCACTCGTCGGGACGCAGTGACCATGTGGGCGGACGCGATGAATTCTATAACCACTATCTCTATGCCGGATGGCAACACTGGGGACAGGCCATCGGCAATCCGCTCTACCGCTCGCCCATCTACAACGACAATGGTTCCATCCGCTTTGAAGACAACCGCTTCATGGCCTTCCATCTCGGCTTCGACGGCCAACCCACCGAACGTCTCGACTATCGTGTGCTGGCCACCTACCAGGAAGGCCTCGGCACCTATGAGACGCCCTACACCAAGAAGCACCACAATGTGAGCTTCATGGTCGAAGCGGGTTATCAGTTGCCTCGTGGCTGGCGGGTGCGTGGTGCCTATGGCATGGACTTCGGCCACATACTCGGCTCAAACGCCGGTTTCCAACTTACCGTTTCCAAATCAGGAGTATTCAATCTATGAAAAAGATATTTCTCTTTGCCGCTGGCCTTGTTTTGACCACGTCGTGCGGCGATCTATTAGAAACATCGGACAATGGCGACCTTGACGGCTATTGGCAGCTGGCCCGGGTCGACACGCTGGCCACGGGAGCTACGAAAGACATGACCAGCAGCAAGGTGTTCTGGGGCGTGCAGGGCAAGTTTCTCGATGTGCTCGACACCCATAAGTCGCCCACATATGGTTACATGTTTCGGTTCCAGCACACGGCCGACTCGCTGTGGCTCTCCGATGCCCGCGTGAACAACCGCGAAGTGTCCGACTCGCTGCTGACCGACGTGTCGCCGCTGCGCCCCTTGGGCGTCAACGAGCTGGCTGAGCACTTCCTCGTGGAGCGGCTCACGGGCAGCCGCATGGTGCTGCGTGGCAAGGTCATCCGCCTGCACTTCCGTAAGTTCTGACCCGCTGTGGCCTGCATCTACGCAACGCGCCCTGCCACTTGATACTGGTGGCAGGGCGCGTTGTGCTTGTGGGCGGCAGGCTTCGCTCGTGCGGAGTGTGTGTGGAAGCATTAGAATTTCTTGCCCTTCACGATGTTGAGGAAAGTCATGAAGAGGATTTTCATCTCAAACCACCAACTGCGGTGCTCGAGGTAGTAGAGGTCGAACTCCAGACGGCGGAGCATCTTCTCCAGCGTGTCGCAATAGCCATTGTAGAGCGTGGCGTAGGAGGTGACGCCCGGACGGATTTGGTAGAGGTTCTGGTAGCGCGGGTCGCGCTTCATGATTTGCTTGATGTAGTATTCGCGCTCGGGGCGCGGGCCGATGAAGGCCATGTCGCCGACAAGCACGTTGTAGAGCTGGGGCAACTCGTCGAGGTGATGGGCACGAAGGAAACGGCCCACGCGTGTCAGGCGGCAGTCGTCCTCATGTGCGGTGAGCTGCGGCCCGTTCTGCTCGGCGTTGAGCTTCATGCTGCGGAACTTGTAGATAAAGAACGGACGCCCATATCGCCCGATGCGCTCCTGTTTGTAGATGGCGGGACCGCCGTCCTCACGCCTCACGGCGATGTAGCAGAAGAGAAACAGGGGGGAGAAGACGATGAGGCAGATGAGCGCCACGCAGAAGTCGAAGCAACGCTTCAGGTCGCGGCCCGCCTCGGTCATGCCGTCCTCGACGTAGTCTTCTTCGCTGAGCAGGGATATGGATTGTAGATATTCGCTGGAGGGATTGGTCATCATAAGTCTTAGTTCTCGTTGGTTATTAGGATAACGAAAGCGGATGCAGGTTTATTATACTTTGTTCACAAATATTTTTGATACAATGTATAACACAAGCTTTGAACTAGGAAAAAAACAGACAAGGCTCTTGCGCAGCAGTCAGCAACAGGCTAGCGTGTGAGCTGTGGCGCAAAAACGACGGATTTTGTAAATTTCTTGCAACTTGCAGAATGTCAGCGCTTTGCAAGTTTCTTTATTTCCCCGCCGTTCGGAGTGGTGGCCGGTGCCCGATGATAGGTGCCGTATCGGGCCGCGACAGATGCCATATCGAGGTGCGGCTAGTGGTGTATCGGGTCTCGATAGATGGCATACTGCATCACGATAGGTGCCAAACTTTGGGCGGAGGCTTGGCAATCCCCGGGAATACGGAGGAAAAACGAAGGTGTGAGGATTTGCGGAGCGAAGAATCGGTCCTGCCTGTCTGCTGGAAAGAGAGGCCGGCAGGAATGTTTTTTTGTCAGTTTGCGTTACAAAAAAAGCTGTGTAGGCAAAGATTCTGCACCTGCCGCTTAGAATATCTTTCCGAACATGATGTTGATGAATGTCTTGACGAGAATCTTGGCGTCGAGCCACCAGCTGCGGTGCTCGAGGTAGTAGAGGTCGAGTTCGAGGCGGCGGAGCATCTTCTCCATGGTGTCGGTGTAGCCGTTGTAGAGCGTGGCATAGGAAGTCACGCCGGGACGTATCTGGTAGAGATAGACGTAGCGCGGGTCGTGCTGGATGATCTGGTCGATGTAGAACTTGCGCTCGGGCCGCGGACCGATGAAGGCCATGTCGCCCTTCACCACATTCCACAGCTGGGGCAGTTCGTCGAGATGGTGCAAGCGAAGGAAGTGGCCCACACGGGTCATGCGCGTGTCGTGCTCATGCTGGTAGAGGGCTGGCCCGTCTTTCTCGGCGTCGACGCGCATGCTGCGGAACTTGTAAATCTTGAACGGGCGGCCAAACCGCCCGATGCGCTCCTGACTGAAGATGGCTGGCCCGCCGTCCTCGCGCTTCACGGCGATGTAGCAGATCAGGAAAAGGGGAGAGAACACTACCAGGGCGACAGAGGCTATGAGGAAATCGCCGATACGCTTGATGTTGCGTTCCACTTCGTTCATGCCGTCGGCGATGAAGCGGGGATTATCTATGTCGTCGTTCCTTTTGATGTATGGAGGTATGCGTCTTTCTTGTTGCTGCATGTCTTTTTGTTTTTGGAGCAGATAGTGCACAAGCCAAATTCGTAACTTACATTTGCCACCAAACTGCGATAAACACTCAGGGTATGTTCTGTCCTGTTTGTTTTCATTTTGCAAAGGTAGACATTATTCTTGACTGTGCCAATAATAAACTTTAAAAAGAAGAGGAGAGGAAAGAATTTTGCTCTATTCTGCTTGCATATTTGTTTTAAATCCATTACTTTTGTAGGACTCTGCTTTACGGTTTCAAGGAAACAAAAGTAGAAAATGGTTTAGAACAAAGGCAAGTTAGACAAGATGAGAAGAATATCGGCGGTAGCATTTGCTGCCATTGTGTTGGCTTTGATTATGTGCTCTTTCGTACGGAAAGGTAAGAAACGTGTAACAGGTCAGATGGAGAACACTGAATATCATTTGGTGTTCAGTGACGAATTCAATCTGCAAGATGATGCTCAGCCTAACCCTAAGGTGTGGTCACGAAGCGTTCGCGGTACGTCGAGGTGGAACCGGTGGATCAGTCAGTCGTCTGAGGTGGTTTTCATCAGAGATGGAAAACTTGTTTGTCGAGCTATTCCCAACATCAAGGATCATTCTGATACCGCAACGATGTTGACAGGGGCTGTAGACACGCGCTTGTCTTTTGCTTTCCAATATGGTAAGATAGAAATACGCATGCGTACGAACATGCAACCAGGTAATTTTCCTGCAGCTTGGCTGTTGCCAAAACAGCCAGCTCCGCCTCATCCTTATAGTGGTGAGATAGACATTATGGAGTCTTACGGCTTGAACCCGAACACATACCATACTGCCCACTCTTACTGGACAACGGACGCTAAACAAGCTATGACCCCTTGCCATCAGTTTCACGAAAAGGTAGACTTCACACAGTGGCACGTCTACGGGCTGGAATGGACTAAGGACCAAATGACGTGGACCGTGGACGGCAATGTCGTTGGAACTTATAAGCGTCTGAACACAAAAAAAGCGCGTAAGGGATTGCAATGGCCTTACACTCGCCCGTTTTATATCATCTTGAACCAAAGCGTGGGAGACGAGACTTGGAATCGAACTTTGGCAAAAGCTCCCAAACTCAACACTACATATGAGACAGAGTTTGACTGGGTGAGAGTCTATTCGCTTAGTAAAGAAAAAAAGACGAAATAATAGTGAAACTCATACACTGTTTAATATAACCTTCGCATTATAAAAAACTAACAGTAGCCTATATGCACAACGATTTGGTGTCTATAATCATGCCTATGCACAACTCCGCCAAGTATGTCGGTGAAGCAATACAATCTGTTGTCAATCAGACATATGAAAATTGGGAGTTACTAGTGATAGACGATGCGTCAACGGATAATTCATGTGATATAGTCAGAGAATATGTGGAGCAAGACCATAGAGTGCACCTTTTGTTCAATGATAATCATACAGGGCACCCATCCTCGCCAAGAAACCTGGGCGTGAAGTATGCCAAGGGAAGATTTATAGCGTTCCTAGATAGCGATGACATGTGGTTTCCTGAAAAACTTCAACAGCAGATACCGCTTTTCGAAGAGGAAAATGTGGCTATTGTATATTCCTACTATGAGAAAATGAATGAGGATGGAAAGCGAGCAAATCGTGTGGTGAAGGCTCCGCCTTTTGTCAATTATAATGTGCTCTTGTCGGGCAATGTGATAGGTAATCTCACAGGTGTTTACGATGAAAAAAAAGTTGGGAAAGTGAACTTCCAATATGTTCATCATGAGGATTATGTGTTGTGGCTGTCCATTCTGAAAAGGGGCTTTATAGCGAAGAATACCAATACGACGACTGCTGCCTACAGAATTGTTAGTGGTTCAGTGTCTTCCAACAAACTCAAGGTGTTTCCCTGGCAGTGGTTTGTGTATCGCAAGGTGGAGCGGTTGGGATTGTTTCGTTCTATCTATCATTTTGTTAATTATGCTTTCAAGGCTTATTTCAAGAGTAAAATTTGAAGCACCTTTAGCTTTCACTCAATGATAAGCATACAGGAAAAGGCATAATGCTCACTCTCCGTGAAGAATTATGCCTTTTCTTAGTATTTTCTGTTGTCTTTATTTGAGTTTTTCGACAATGCGCCGGCTTGCAAGGCCGTCTCCATAGGGGTTGGTGGCTTTGCTCATGCGTTCATAAGCCTCTTTGTCCTCAAGTAGGACGGAGACATTTTCTATAATCTTGTTATAGTCCGTACCGACAAGTTTTACGGTTCCAGCTTCCAGTGCCTCTGGCCTTTCTGTTGTGTCGCGCATCACGAGGACGGGCTTCCCCAATCCAGGCGCTTCCTCTTGAATGCCACCGCTATCGGTCAGTACAATGGTAGCGTGCTCCATGAGATAGACAAACTCCAAATATTCCAAGGGCTCGATGAAGAATATATTTCCAAGCTCATTTAGGTTTTCACCAAATACGGCGTGAATGGGCTTGCGAACATTTGGATTAAGGTGCATGGGATAGACGAAGTCCACATTCTTATATTTGTTTTTCAGGTTGCGGATGGCAGTGCATATCTGCATGAAACCCTCTCCGAAGTTTTCCCGTCTGTGGCCGGTGATCAAGACGAGTTTCCGCGAACTTGTCAGGCGTCTGATATCATATCCAGCCAAGAACAGTCGTTCTTGTAGTTGAATATTCAGTTTTGCATCTTCTTTAATGCGGCGGGTAACAAGATGGAGCGCATCGATGACCGTGTTTCCCGTTACGGTGATTTTCTCTTCATCTACGCCCTCATGAAGTAAGTTCTGGCGAGAGAGTAATGTTGGTGCAAAGTCATATGTTGCAATACGCCCTGTTATCTGACGGTTCATCTCCTCAGGCCACGGGCTGTAAATGTTGTTTGTGCGTAAGCCAGCCTCTACATGGCCAACCGGAATCTGCTGATAGAATGCAGCCAAAGCGGCGGCCATGCTCGTCGTTGTGTCACCGTGAACAAGAATTATGTCTGGTTGTGCAGCTTTGAGCACATCACGCATGCCTACAAGCACACGGGTTGTCACGTCATAGAGGTCTTGCCCTTGTTTCATGATGTTTAAGTCGTAATCGGGCGTGATGTGGAAAATTTCCAATACTTGGTCAAGCATTTCGCGATGTTGACCAGTTACGCATACTTGGGTCTCAAATATGTCTGTGTTGGCTTGGAACTCTTTAACCAATGGTGCCATTTTGATGGCTTCTGGACGAGTTCCAAATACAAGCATTATTTTCTTCATAGCTGTTGTAGGCATTGTTTTTTGATGGTTTCTATGTATTCTCCTGTTTCCAAAGCTGCTGATTGAGGAATGGCTTCGAGGTGTGCACGCCATTTGTCGTATGACCAGGCAATGCATTCCACCACAGCTGCCACATCATTTTCGTCGAGAGTGTTTACTCCCGTTCCGATTCCCATGCGCTCCAACTTTTGTTCTAGGAATGTGTTGCGGCTTGCTATGAGAGGCTTTCTAAAATATATGGCCTCGTAAAGCTTGTTGGGCTCAGCATATTTCACATTCTCTTCATTGATGTCGTAGGCTGCGAGAAGCACGTCGATGTTGCTGTAAATGGATGGCAAATCAACAGGATTTTTGAATGCGCCATGATAAGATATGTTGCCCCCTTGTGGCAGTTGGGCCTTGTCGTACTTGGACGCAATGTAGCCATAGAAGTGAAATTCATGCTGCGGAAAGCGCTTTGCGATGACTTTTGCGAAGCGCAGTAGAGAGTCATATCGTACGCCACCGACGAAAGCAAAGCGAATGTGTGAAGGGTCGAAAGGACGATTGGGCTTCACTTCGGGCAAGGTCAAGATGTTTTTTGAAAGAAAGTTGGGAGCCATCGTAACATGAGCTGGAACTTTTCTTCCTTTATAATGAAAGTCTACGAACCCTTCCGAGGTCATGAGAGTGAGTTGAGCATGTTTGATGATATGCTTGTCTATGCGTTCCAGTATGCTACGCATAACCGGATTGCTGACATAGGTCTGTGTCAGGTCACACTCTTCATACACGTATCGCTTACAGGGATTCAGGCAAAAGGCAAACATGGCAACGTCGAGGCCGAGATAATACCAAAGCGAATCTGCTGATGGTGGTGTTTGAAACAGATGCTTCAAGCCCTGGTAGTAAATGGCAATGCGCTTTGGATAGCTCAATGTATTATTGAACTTACCTAATATTGTAATTGGACACGGAGCTTTTATGGTGTCCTCGCGCAAAAAGCCATATGCATGGACTGTACAACCGTTTGCCTCCATTTCCTTTATTCGGCTAATGGAGTGGGCATCGTTGGCAGAATTGACAATGATATTGATATTCATTTGAAGCGATTTTTATTTGCCATGTAGAGAATAGGGCATTCGATTTTTTATCAGTATGATCCTTTATATGACGACCATAAGTAACCATGAATATAGTCTTCCCACAACAGCCTTATTCGCAAATGGTGTCATGTATGGCGTCTAAGAAGCCATGCCCATAAAGCTCGTCTGGTTCCACATAGTTTCCCTCTCCCCATTCGTTCCATGAGCGAAGGAAGAGAATCTTGTGTTCCGGCTTCTTGTTCTTGATGACCTCCAGGGCTTGAAGGATGTGCTTTTTGAAATTGTCGGGCGTGGCATTGACAAACACTCCGTCCATGTTGCCAGCGCGCGGGCTGCGATCCCATTGCGGCATGATGTTAGGATAGACATTCTCCCAACTGTCCTCAGGGGCAAAGCAATATTTCATCACTTTTGGATAGTCGAAACGAAGTGTGTTGAGTTGCGGAATGATTTTTCTCAGGAAAATTTGTGACAGGCGTTTGTACTTTCCAGTGTAGATCATTTCGGCACGCGGACGCCCGAAAGAGCAGACACCATCGAAACCAAGGCTGAGAAAGTCGTTATATACGCTGGCACTAGACTCGAGGTTGGGAAGGCCACGTTTGATGCTGCCGTCTGGCATTCGCTTGACGGTCGAGGTGGAGTGACCCATGGCAACAAAGTGTACACCTTTCAAGCCACATTCTTTCGCCCACTTGCGCCAAAGATCCATGAAGAGGGTTACATCCTTGAAATGATACGGGTCCCAAATAAGAAATAGAGGCTTATCGTCGACTGTGATGTAACGGTGATCCTTAAAAGCTTTCAGCGCATACTCAAAGTGCAATCTGTAATCCTTTTCGCCTAGATACTCTTGTTTGGATATAATAACGTTGGAGTCGGCCATACCTTTTCCTCGTTGCCAAGTTTTTGTGGTCCAGTCGTGGTTGGCCCAAGCAAGGCAAAAAGGAAAATGAGGCTTGCCAGAGGCGAGCACTTCATTGAATGGGCGCTCAAGTAACATCTTGCCGTTGCCACGCCAATAGTGCCAATAAGCAAAACCTTCAACACCAGCTTCACGAGCCAGTTGCGCCTGCTCTTCGCGTACTTCGGACACTCGAAGGTCATAGAATCCCAAGTCTGTTGGGATGCGCGGTTGATGGTGCCCTTTAAACAGAGGCTTTCCTTTGACCACATTATGCCATTCGGTAAATCCTTTTCCCCATACCTTGTCGTTTTCAGGGATGGGGTGAAATTGTGGTAAGTAAAATGCTATAACTCTTGCTTTCATGAGTTTTCCTGTTTTATTCTTTTGATGATTTTAGCAGGACTGCCTGCTGCTATGCAATAAGCAGGTAAGTCGTGGGTGACGCAACTGTTAGCGCCAACCACAGTGCCGTCTCCGATGCTTACTCCTGGTAAAACACATACATTGTTGGCTAACCAAACGTTATTGCCTATAGTGATTTTCCCTTTCGATAGCAAAGGACGCTCTTGAGGCGCATCTTGGAGGTCTTTCAATGTGTGGGTAGCTCCGTGAGCGTTGTCTGTAATGATAATGTTGGTGCCCGTAAGCAGGTTGTTGCCAATGGTAATGCCACAGATGGCGGTCAGATGAGCATAGGCGCCGATGTGACACCCGTTGCCAATCTTGATTTCTGGTTGTGTGTCCGTTTGGGGAAAGACCGTAAGGACAGTACGTTTGTCTATCTCGCAATGGTCTCCGACGGACACCAAGTCCAGACGATGGGTGCGCTCCATCGGATAACCGAGAACAGAATCTTTGCCCCAATGTTTAAAGTGGCGAGCATGATAGCCCGTATAGATGTGCACACCGAAAGCGTTGACCTGCTTGATGAGGACAGGAGGAAAGATGAACCCGATTATTTTTCCGATGATTTCGGCTATGGCTTTAATGGTTGCTTTCACGTTTGATGTTCTCGTATAGATGGATGATTGTGTCCGTGTAACGTTTTTGTGTATAATATTCGTTGATAGTTCGTATCGCCCTTTCACGCATGTCTTGCAGTTCTGCATTGCTAGTGTTGCAAACCTCTTTTAGACACTGAATTAGTTCATCCGTGTTATGAAAACGAAATCCGATCTCCTTGCCGGTGAATTGGAGCCCGTTATCGTATTGTTCCTTTGTTCCTGCTGTGTCACGCCCGATTGTGATGCAGCCGCATAGCATTGCCTCTGGCAGGCATCTACCAAAGCCTTCGTACCGTGATGGCACGATGGTGGCAATGGCATGGCGCATCAAGTGCCCAATGTCTTGGCGTGGGCCAAGGAAGATGGTCTTATGTCTAACGTCTTTCTGCTCCAAATATTGTGCGATATTTTTATAAAAGTTCGTGTCCGTCACAGCCCCGGCAACTGCAAGAACGGGGATGTCAGTGTCGCCATCTTGTGCAAATTCTGCGTAGGCGGTGATTAGTTCCATCAATCCTTTTGCCTCTTCTATGCGCCCTGCATACAGGAAATAGGAGCTTGTGGGTAGTGCATGCGTTTCCTTTTCTTCTTCCATGTTGATGCCGTTGTAGACCACCATCGACTTGGGGTTGCCTGTTAGATGATGATGCTCTTGGATGGCATGGGTGATGCAAAGCGTGTAGTTTCGAGAGAGCCTTTTGTGGAAGGCCTTGGAACTTGGATAATAGTGGAAATTGAAATCGAGGTCAGCGTATTCTCGGATATGGAAAATGTGGGGCACGTCTAGCATTCTTGCCACTCGCTCACCCACGTCGACAACGCTCACATTGGTGTGGACAAGAGCAATGTTCTGCGCCTTGACCTGTTCATAAACCTTTTGGACAGCCTTGTGTATAAGCCATCGGCGTCCTGCGAGACGAGGGAGAAACAGAATGGCCTCAGAGAAGTTCCTACAGTCTGGATAGGTGTTGTTACGGTAAGGGATAGCAATGACCTTGACGCCCATCTGCCGAAGCGTTGCTGCTACTCCTTTTTCGTCTGGTGTGACAACAATAGGGTTATGCCCTTTACGCAATACGCTTTCGATGAGTGTCAGAAAAGACTTCGTGGCGCCACCTAGGAGGTAGGTGTCGTTGAGTACATAGAGTATGTTCATGACAGTTCCTCCTTTTCTTCTTGTTCTTTTCCTCCTTCTTCTTTGGAGAAGGCAGGGGAGACATGTGCAAGTGCGTAATAGGGAAGGAAATTGCTATACCACAGCGGGTAGCCTCGCACGATGAAGCCCAACAGTGCAAGGAAGAATGCGCTTGTGGCCGCCTTGCGGTTATTGACTTTGCCCAATGTGGCTAAATAGAATGCTAACATCAGTATGGTGCCAATGATGCCATTCTCGTAGATAAATACCTTATAGCCCGAATTGCCAAACTCGGGATTGTCTCGTTTTTTGCCAAAGATGACGGCTGATGATGTACAAAGTTTTTCAAAGTCGGTATCGAAGTCTTCAGTCACACGGTTGTTGCCTGCTAAATCTCCGTCTTCCACTTCCAAGCGGATGAGGATAAGATCGTGGAGCAGGTTCTCTCCGTTGTTGTAAAAGAAAGACCCTGTGACGATAATAGCGATAAGGCTGGTTACCATGATAAGTTTACCAATAAACTGTTTTCCCTGTGTCCAAAGTTTCAAGAAGATGACTATCACATAAATGACATATGCGGCAAGTGAGAACGTAAGCAGTAAGGCGACAAGCAATACGATGTTATACCATTTCTTCCACTTGCCAAATTGCGTGGAGAGCAACAGGGCAACGGCCGTTCCGAGATGTCCTGGTTCGAGAAAAACCGAACTGAATCGAGGGAAGAAGGCCCATAATGTACGATCGTCAATCAAAAACAAGAAGTGATTGGTGTAGGTATAGAGACCATCTCCATAGCTGGCATTGACGCCTGCGAAATGAAATCCCACCAAATAAAGCAGGAATGCAGGGATGGATACTGCCAAAAGGAATCCCGTGACCTTGCAAATGAAGGTCATTAGGTTTTCTATTCTTTCAGGGTTGATACGGAAAATCGAATAGAAAATAGCAGTGTGGAATAGGTTTACTATGTATCCGTTGATGTTGGTCTCGCTTGTGATGAGCATGTAAGTGGAGATGGCTACGTAGCCCATAACGGGGGCCAGGAAATGCTCGTGAGTGAACCAGCACTCCTTGGTAGACTTGGATATAAGTATGGCCGTGCAGACGAGCATGCCCGCTGGCAAAGGGTATAGGTCTCCCAATGGCCATAAGAACCAGGGGTGAAGAGAACCGTAGAATGCCAACAATAAGCCAAGGTAGAAGAGTACTTTGGCCAATGACACTTTGTTGATGATGTAGATATTCAGTTTCCTTATGCTCATGCTATACCTTTCTTCATTATTCGTTTTAAAATCTTGTTGGTAAAGTATGCACGTTCGTCTCTGTTCAGTACACAATACCAACTCGTAATGGTAGACACGAGCATGGAAACCATTCCAGTGATGAGAAATCGGTATTTTCCATGCAACAACAGGATGCACAGTCCACTTGTCGAGCAAGCCAGCACAACCAGTGGCAGGAGAGGCATGAGAACATGGGCGATGTAGCTCTTGACGCTCATTCCTGTGGTCAAATGGATATATGGAATACGCAATAGGGCGACAAGCAATTCTATGGCAATGTAAATAGCCATTGCTTCGGCTATTGTTCCACCTTTTATAAAGAGAATGGCGATGATGACCAAATATGCGAGCTTGGGCGTGTACATAACTAAGGTATAAACCTTGATTTTCCCGATGGCCTGGTTGATGGTGTTCAGCCCAGCAGTCATTTGGTCACAGATGAAACTGAGGAGCACGGTGTTGCAGAACAGCGTGCAATAGGGCGGCACTTCCTTGAGCCATGCCTGGAGTACGGATGGCATCTCAAGCATTAGCGGGACAAGTGTTATGATGAGCAACATCGTGGAATATTTGCTTTCTTTTTCCGCTAACTCAAATACTTTATGACGATCTTTAGTACCCTCCGCTTTCATGATTTGGGGGTTCATAGCATTCAATATGGAAGTGGCAACAAACGAAATCGCTCCAAATATTTGGTAAGCGATGCCGTAGGCCGCATTGATGGTTGTGCCAAAGAAATGGTTGAGGATGATGGCTGTGCCTTGATTACGTGCCGTGACCGCTCCCATGCTGTAGGTGGTCCATCCTGCGAACCCCAATAGTTGGAAGATATATCTCTTGCCAATGTCGTGCCTGCTAATCTTGAGAGTACATTCTGGAAACTTCAAGTTGGCGTAGAGGGAAAAAGCAAGCAGGTTAAGAAGTTGAATGCCAGCCAAAATGAACACGTATAATAGCAACTTGTCAGCTTGGATGTAAAGCAATATGAAGGCCAGCGCAAATTTCAATATGGCGTCTGCCATCTCTACGATAGAGATGAAAACAATGTTTTCTCTTGCGATGTAGAGAGCTTTGAAAGGTGCAGTGACAACAGTCATGAAAAGTATAACCACAGTGATATCATAGACCGATGTTGCGGTGTCAAGACGCTCGGGAGCTATGTTGAGGAAACCGTTCATCAGCCATCCCTTTATCAGCAACATGACAAGGCTTATGGAGAGACCTAACACAATGTGTAGGAAGAAACTGCTGATAAAGAATTTCTTGACAAGGTTTGTGCGGTGTCTGCCAAAGTAATAGGACACATAGCGTTGGGTAGTGATAACTAATGCATTGGTGATGAAACCCAGCATGGAAATGATACCTCCGACGACGGAATATACCCCGTAGTCGGAGATGCCGATAGCCTCCAATATGATGCGCATGGAGAACAATGATAGAATTGTTGTCACAATCGCCTTCGCATATTGTACAGAGGTGTTAAGAATAATTCGTTTGGTGGGTTCCATTTATGCGAGTTTTTCTTCTGCCTTTATCGTTTGCTCTTGAAAAGCAGGTCTTTAACGCTGAAGAATGCTATGATAAAGAAAGTTAAGAATACCCAAAAGGCTATAAATATCATGCGTTTCGGACCAGACGGCTTGATAGGTACGTTGGCACCCTTTATTGTTGTGTAGACAGGTGTGTACTGACGGAGTTTCGCACGAGCAGCTTCCAACTGGGTGTTCATTGCCGTGTAGGTGTTGTACTGTAGCTGCATGGTGTTTTCCAAGTCTTCGATCTTCGACTTTTCGCTCTCCAGCAAGACGTCCTGGTTCGCATCTGCTGTGCTAGCGTATGTGCGTCTCGTCTTTTCATATTCTCTGCGGGCTTCATTTGTCAGTTTTTCATAATACTCCACATCGCGTCGTGCTTTGCTGGTGCGGTACTTGATGATGAAATCTTGCAAACGTTCTCTCACTGAATCAGCAAGTATCTGACAAACCAAAGGGTCTTGGGCTTTTGTGGATATGGAGATGACACCTGTTTTCTTGTCTACACCTACATTAATGTTTTCGCGCATCATTTCGACGATGCTATTGTCTTTCTTAGAAAGTTTGTAAGGGTCGAAGTTTTTTGGGGAGGAACTTCCCATCATGTCTTCGTCTGACTTGGGAAATAGTTTTCCAATACTCTTTGTAATGCTGTTCCCCAATGCCGAAAGCCAAGACTGTTTTTGGTAATGGCACATGTAGGCATAATAGGTCGTATCCACAGTCTTGTCGGCTGTTGTCACGTGAATATTGAAGAGACTTGTCACAAAGCCATTGTCTTCCATAAGGTCTGGGTAGAGCATCGGGGATATGGCGTCTGTGCTTTGTACGTTGGACATGTCAAACCCAAAAGAAGCGGCAATGGAACTTAGTGCGCCACCTGAGGAAACGGAATTTTCGATTTCCGGGGCCATCGTTGTGCTTGTCGAGTAAGTCCTCGGCACACTAAGGATTACAAGTGAAGATAAAACAAGCGCAATGGGCAGGGCGATGAAAAAACATTTTTTCCGCTTAGCAATGCACGCCCACACTTCGCGCAAGTCGATGACATCTTCCTTATTCTGTTCGTTATTCATGTTGTGTTGATTTTACTTCGACATGTTTGCGATAGTTGCGATCATGGCAGCGATGGATGCGGCGCCTGTGCCCATGCTCATGACCTCAGCGGTGCTCATCTTGCGGCTGATGCGGCTGGGGACGACGATTTCGCAGCCCGGCTGAATCTTGGCGCCTTGTGAGAGCTTGGCCACCATACCGTTCATGTAGATGATGTAGGCGTTGCGCTTGCGAGCGTTCTGCGCGAATCCGCCTGCGGAGTTGATGTAGTATTTGGCGCTTTTCCCCTTTTCGTAGGCCACGGTGTTGGGATACATCACTGCACCGTTGACCTTCACCGTAGCCGTGTATTGCGGCAGTACGAGGCGGTCGCCCTCGCGGAGCACGATGTTGGCGTCGCTGTTGGGGTTGGCGATGGCGCGGTCGAGCTCAATGCCCACGGGGAATGTGTTGGGCACTTGGAACTTCTTGAGCTGTGTGCTGTTGTTCTGCTGTGCCACTTGCTGCATGTTGCTGCTGTTGTTGCTGCTGGCCGCGAGTTCCAGGAGTTGCTGCTGGAGTTGTTCCTGCTGCATGGTGAAGGCGGCCTCCATGCGGGCCTTCTCGGCTTCGTTGGGGCGGCGCTCCAGTCGTGCGCCCTTGACGTATGCCAGGTCGGTCACGCCGCCTGCGGCCTTCAGAAGGTCGGTGAGGCGCATGTTGCGTTTGTTGAGGGTGTAGGTGCCGGCAAACATCACCTCGCCGTCGATGGTTACGTTCTGCTGCTTGGAGTAGGCGGGACTCTTGCGCACGTAGACCTCATCGAAGGGCATCAGCGTGAAGCCTGGCTGTCCGTCGATGACAAATCCGTCTTTCAGCGAGAAGGAGTAGGTCTTTGCGATGACGCTATCGGTGTTCAAAGCCTTGGCGTCACCTACGCGGCGCGCCACGTCGACCTTGACGGTTGAAGCCGTCTCGAGCAGTCCGCCAGCCTGGAGCACGAAGTCTTCGAGGGTCTCATTGTCGGCATATTTGTAGATGCCCGGATATTGCACCTCGCCCTGTATGGTGATGGTGCGTTCGGTCAGTGCCTCAGGCTTGCTGGGGATGAAGAGCACGTCGTTTTCCTGCAGGGGGATGTCGGCCACGCGTGCGTCCATGATGCCGGCCACGTCGACGCTGATGACCTTAAGCGTGCGGTCAGCTTTCATGCGGTGCATCACGGCGTGAGCGGTGAACGCCTCTTCCGTGAGGCCCTCGGCGTGCTGGATGAGTGTGCGCACGCTGTTGATGTTCTCGCCCATCTGGTACATGCCCGGACGGAAGACGGCACCTTTGATCTCCACGGTGTTCTCATAGCGGGGCAGGATGGAGTCGACGCTGACGCTGTCGCCGTCGGCAATGCGGAAGCTACTCATGTCGAACTCGTCGACGTTGAACACGGCATACTCGCGTCCAGTCTTGCGGTTGACGCGCACGCTTTTCTTATAGGCGTCGCCTGCGAACCCGCCCGCGTATTTTAGCAAGGTCTGCAGGCTCTCGTTCTTCTTCATCTCGTAGTACATCGGGCGTTTCACCTTGCCGCTGATGTTGACGAGGCAGTCGTATGCACCCACAGAGATGACATCTCCGTCGTGCAGCCGCACATTGCCTGTCATCTTGCCATTGAGGATATAGTCGTAGATATCGCACACGCTGATGAGGCGGTTGTTGCGGTATATGCTGATGTTGCGGAGTGTTCCCAAGTCGCTGGTTCCTCCGGCCATGTAGAGGGCGTGGAACACAGTGGCGAAGGCCGAGAGTGTGTAGGTGCCCGGTGCTTTCACCTCACCCATGATGTTGATTGTGATGGTGCGCGTCTGTCCGAGCGACAGGTTGATGCGGCTGCTGCTGTAGCGTGCGCCGAGCGTGCTTTTGATGCGCGCCTTGGCTTGGCTGATGCTGAGTCCTCCCACATTGATAGGTCCGAATTCCTCGATGATAATCTGTCCGTCGGGCGAGACGGTGCAGTTGTAAGTCTTCTGTGAGGCCCCATAGACATCGACCGACACGGCATCGCCAGGCCCGAGCACATAGCTTTGTGGCGTAGCGATGTTCATGGAAGGTTCAAAGGTGAGGTCCTTGTTGTTGAAGATGTCGCGTCCGAAAACCTTTTTCTTGCCCTTTTCCTGTTCTTCGAGAATTTGGTTGAGCCATTCGATGGAGTCTTGACGGGTCATCATGCCCAGCGCCGCCTGCATCTGCACGAAATCCTGGTCGTCCTCGTTGTATTCGTTCTGCCAGGTGGTCACGCCTTGCAGTCGCTGGCTGCTGTTGGCGTTGCGCTCTTGGTTCTGCGTCATCGTCTTCTGCCGCATCTCGTCGCGTGTCTTCCCGTTGTTGGTGCGAAGCCGGCTGTCGCTGTTGTCGGCGCTGGTCTGCCCGAGCCCCGACTGCGTCATTTGCCGCTGATACTTTTTCTGGACACGGCGTATCTGGTTGATGTCGACACCGTTCTGCATGAGTTTCACCACAATCTGTTTCTGCGCGGTCCCCTTTTCGACTTCGCGCTGGATCATCTCGGCTACTTGGTTGTCGGTCATCGACGACTGGGCTTTCATGCTGACGGGGCACAGGGTGAGTAGCAATATGTAAACGATGAGTTTCTTCATCCTTGTGTGTGATTATACGTTGGTTGATTTTACCTATTATTAAAGTAACTCTCTTTTTCTTTTTTTATTGTTGACATGATATTGGTCAGTGGCAAAAAAGAGCGTATCCTTTGCAAAGTTACAATAAAAAAGAGATACGGCAAAACAAAATTAGTAGTAACTAAGGAGGATGTCGGTGGCCAAAGTTCAGAAAAGCCCTGGCTTCATGTGTGAAACCAGGGCTTTCTGCTGATGTTGGGATTGCCTTTATATCGGTGCGATTACTTGGCGAACTTGCAAGTGGCGGTGTTTCCGGCTTCGCTGATAGCCTTGGCCACATAGCAGCCAGCCTGAAGCGTCGATGTGGGAACGAAGCCCAGTCCGCTGTTCATGTTGACCACGACGGTGGCTACTTTCTGTCCGCCGAGGGTGAATATCTCCACAGTGGCCTTGGCATCCCGTCCGTGCAGGAAGAGCTGTCCGGAAGCATAGTTCATGGTCATCTTGCTGTGTGAGGTGACGGTGTTGTGCTCGATGCCGGTCGGTGTCTGGTGAGCCACGAACTCGTTGTAGCTCGACAGGATGTTCTTCTTGCCGATGGTGGGATGGCTCATGAGGTAGATGTCGTTTCCGCCGTCGGTGTAGCGTCCCACGGTGTGGTAGGCATCGTGGGCAGGGTAGGAGAGGCTGTCGGTCCAGCTCATGTCGGCTGCCGAGAGAGCCACAGCTCCGCCGTCGTCGGCAAGCTTGAATGAGGCGTGCAGTTCGCGCTTGTTGTCGCGCTTGTCACACCACACCACGAGGTATCCGCGTGCGGGAATGACGGTTGTCGCCGTGGATTCGCCCTTTGTGAGCTGGCACTTCTGCAACTTCTTGAGGTTGTCAGTGAGGTACATGCCTTCCACGTCTATCGGTTCCGATGTGGTGTTATAGAGCTCCACCCAGTCGCCCTTCTTGCCGTAGTCGTTGACAAAGATGTCGTTGGCGGCGCTGATCTCGTTGATGCGCACGGGTGTGATGCCCTTGTTGAGCGCGTCGTCCATGGGTGCATAGTCGGCGATGAGGTTGAACTGTCCGGTCGGCATCTCTATCTCCGGGTCGGTGGAGTAGTAGCTGCTGGAGCTGGAGGAACCCATGGTGGTATAGAGTGTGGCGTCCCAGTAGATGTCGGAGCTCGATGCGCTGTTGTTGTGCACCTCGACGGCAATGACATTGTTGCCTTTCTTGAAGAGGCTGGCGCTGAGCTCCATGGTACCCGAGTCGGGGTTGCCTACGGCGTATGTTGTGCTGTAGGCGTTGTAGCCCGATTCAGTCATGTTGTAGCGTCCGGCCTCTGTGCCGTTCACGTAAACGATGAAGCCGTCGTCGACCTTGTATTCAAGTTTGAAGGCATCGCTTGCCGTCGGGTCGTCCGACAGGTAGATGTTGTGACGGAAATAATAGGTGGGTCGCTTGTTGTTGGCATCGCTTCCGTAGCTGATGGTGGTCTTGAGGCCGTCCTTGCCATAGCCTAGCGGGCTGTATCCGCTCTTCCATTCGGTCTTTTGGTAGTCCACGCTTGTCCAGTCGGCCCCGTCGAGGCTTCCCTGGTCATAGTAGTTCCACAGGGCGCCCGTCTTGAAGATGGCCCTCATGGAGGCGTTCTTGTCTTTCCATCCGCGGAACGTGTAGCCTGCGGGTGCTTCGGCCTTCAGTGTGACTGGAGCAAAGAGGTGTCCGTTGAAGTATCCCGCCGGCACCTCGATGCCGTTGACGTAGAGGCTGGCGCCCGGGACCGAACTGCTGAGCGTTGCCGTCTGTGCATCGGAGGCGTCGAGTCCCATGCCGCTGTAGCTGCAGAGCGCGTTGGTGGCTGTCGAAAGGCGGTTGGCCAGGCTTTTCTTCATCCAGTCGGATGTGCTGTAGGGGCTCTCGTTGTTGAGTGCCATCTGCGGACCGGCGATAGCCGTCAGCGAGTCGATGATTTCCGAGCATCGGTTGGCCTCGAAGACGCTGCCGCCCATGAGACAGTAGGTGTCGATGAAGCGCTTCTTGAACGTGTCGTTCTGCAGCATGTTCTTGAAGATGGTCACCAGCTTGATTTCCGCAGTGATGCGGTTTATCGGGCATCCGTACAGTTGGTCGAAGGTCCAGGTCTGCCGGCTCATGAATGAGTTGATGGCGTTGTTGCTGGACAGGGCTCCATCGAGGTCGAAGGTGACGAAGCGGAACCGTCCTTCAGGACTCTGCCGGAAGCCTTTGATGTTGTTTTGCGGCCAGTCGGTGCCGCCCAGGTAGAACTCCATGGCCATGTAGTTGACATACTCGTCGATGTCCACCAGTTTGTTGATTTCCTCATAGGTGGCCTCGTCCGCTGCGTTGGCCGACAGTGAGTACCAGGTGTTGAACGCCTCGTCGTTGCCGCACATCTGCACGTAGCCCGAGTCGGGGCTCATCTCAAACTGGTCGATCATGTCGTCATCCCAACCATAGTTGGCATAGACGTAGTGCTTGTTGTTGGGCTCGCGCACGTTGAGCACGCCTATGTATTGTCCGTTGATGAACTCATGTACCGGCTGGTAGCTCTGTCCGTCGATGTCGACACCTGATGTCTGTATGATGGTCTGCAGGGCGGCGTCCTTGATGCGGCATTGCGTGTCGTTGCCGCCGTTGCGTATCTGCAGCGTGCGGTTGCGTATGTAGGGCTTGGCGGTGAAGAAGGGATAGTCGAGGTTCTTGTTGCCGCCATACTCCTTCGAGCCTTTCAGCTTGAACGAGTGGGGTGTGTAGGCGCGGCTCCATCCGCCGCACATCTGGAAGTCGACGTCCTGGTTGATGCCCATCTCGTTGTCGGTGGTAATCCATGAGAGGTTGGCGGGGCGCTCCCAGTCCATGTTCCAGTTGCATGCTGTCGACTGTCCGTTGCCGGGGCGTCCGTTGGTGCCGCGCACGTATACGCCGAGGCTGTCGTCGTAGAGGAATGTGGGGTCTGTCACCACGCTGACGATGGGCAGTGCGTACTCTTTGTCCTTATAGATATATGAACGTGTGGTGACGGTGCTTGCCAGCTTGCCGCTTTCGAAGAGGCGGAAGCGTAGGCTCGTGGTCGTGCTGACCGGGAAGATGCCGTCTTCAGAGGTCTCGCCGTTGGCGAGTGTGGGCAGGGTGCCGTCTTGGGTGTAGCGCAGGGTGGCTCCTGCGGGTATGGTCACATGGACCTCGAAGGGATTGGTGAACAGGCGCGAGTCGGTGTCGGCCGTCGGTGCTTCCAGTTGCTCGCTGGCAAACTCCGCCATGCTGTTGCTGGCACCAGGCGTCGGTGTGGCCGTCAGGCCCCACGTGTCGCCACCGTCGGTGGTGCGGGCGTAGCTGATGCGCTCCATGGCCTCAGGATAAGTGGCTTCGGCCAAAATCTCGCCGTTGGCATTGCTGATGTAGAGGCTGCCCCCGTCCAGGCTCAGTTTGAAGGTGGCCTGGTTGGTGTTGATGCCGTTGCTGTCAAACCACACCGTCTTGTATCCGTGTGCCGGGACGGTGCCGATGGTGTTGGGGGTATACCATTGGCGCAGGTTGGTATCATCGTCGCTGAAGTAGAGGCCGCTCAGTTCCACAGCCTTGTCGGTGGGGTTGTATAGCTCCACCCAGCCGTCGAAGTTGAAGGCGGGTGACACAAACTGGTCGACGTTGGCCGACATCACCTCGTTGATGATAATCGAACCGGCCGTGGCTTTGTTGTGCTCCACGGTGAACGTGGCCTCTGCGACGACGTCAGACCCGTCGGTGGCCATGGCTGTGATGGTCACCTCGCCCTCGTCGAGGGTGGTCACGCGGCCGTTCTGGTCGACGGTGGCCACATCGGTGTTGCTGCTTGTCCAGTCCAGTTTCCTGATGGTGGCGTCGGTGGGCGTAACAGTGGCTGTCAGCTGGCGTGTCTCGCCCACGACGAGCGTGCCTCCGTCCGGTGTGAGGGCAATGGATGTGACGGGTGTCACCTCGCCATAGTATTCCAGTTTGAAATTGTCGAAGAGACACCAGTTGTTGTAGCTGAACGTCTCGTTCTTCAGTCCGATGACGAGGTCGCCGCCTTCGTGGTCAAACTCCATCTCGTTCATGTAGGCGCCTTGCGAGAATGCTTCTGTGCCGCTCTCCATGGAGTTGGGGAACCACACCTTGGGCGACACCCATCCTGGCGACCAGGTGCCAGTGGAGAAAGAAGAGGATGACGACCAGCTGTAGACGCTTACGAGTTTCTGTTCGTGGCTGCCGGCGTACATGAGTCCTGTGATGTTCTCATTGCCGTTGAGATAGGTGCTGTATCCGTTGTCGTTGTCCTGGCAACGGAAATAGGCGTTTACACTCAGGCGATAGCGCCCTTGCTGCAACCCGGTCACAGTCTGGTGTATGTTGAACGTTCCGTTCCAGAACTCCATGGCCTCGCAGGCAGCACCGCGTCCGCCTGCTGTTGCCTCATACGTCCATCCGGTGAGGGAGTTGCCGTCGAAGCCCGGATTGGAGACATACTGGTCGGTAATGTCAATCCACTGTTTGTCTGCCGAAGCAGGCAGGGCTACCGCATACATGGCGGCGCATGTCATGGTGACGAGTAAATGATGTTTCATATTTAGGTAATAAATTGTTTCCGTAAAGGCAAAATTACTAAAAAACATTCGTTTACAGACTTTTATAGTGTGGTTTTTATAAAAAATAATATAAAAAAGTTTGGCGATTGGAAAAGAATGCCTAACTTTGCCATTCGAAAGGTCTCATGTCCTAGTGGGGAATGGGGCCTGCAGCGTACCAAGCGCACGCATGCCAGCCATGAGGCTGACATGACAACGGGGTTGACTGGATTTGACAGCAGACGAGATGGTACGTAAGCACGCGGAGCCTCGATGGCTAGCTCCTAAATCTGAGTGATCAAAAATTTAATTGGCGAAAACAACTACGCTCTCGCTGCCTAATCGAAGTACAGTAGATTACTGGCTTAATCCCGTCACCAGGTGATGGGACGAGACATCGCTCAGGAGCTCTTTTTCCGAACCATCCTGGTCAAGCGGTGCAGATCACGTCGGAAATAGCTGGTGGCGGCCTCGCGCCATGGGTGAAATTTTAGAGGATAAGGCGGCAGTCGGTGGTCCGGGTCTTGCTGTCGCACGAAAACTGAAGGCCGGAATAAGCGTGTAGAAAGCGTATGGTTTCCCTGTTTGGACGCGGGTTCGACTCCCGCCAGCTCCACTCTGTTCACGCAAAAGCCCGCCAAGACAGTCGTCTTGGCGGGCTTTTGCGATTGTTTAGTGTTCTCGCCGTAGCCCTGTGGGGGTGCCGGCCGGCAACTGTTTAGAAGTTGGCGGCCTGCAGCTCGAAGTAGCTTTGCGGATGGGCGCAGACGGGGCACACCTTGGGGGCCTGCTTGCCCACCACCACGTGGCCGCAGTTGCGGCATACCCAGATGGCGTCGCCGTCACGGCTGAAGACTAGGGCGTCCTCAATGTTCTGCAGCAGCTTGCGGTAACGCTCCTCATGGTGCTTCTCGATGGCACCCACGCCGCGGAACTTGGCTGCAATCTCGGGGAAACCTTCTTCCTCGGCCTCTTGTGCCATGCGGTCGTACATGTCTGTCCACTCGAAATTCTCACCTTCGGCTGCAGCCTTCAGGTTCTCGCGTGTGGAGCGGACGGTGCCTCCCTCCAGCAACTTGAACCACATCTTGGCGTGTTCCTTCTCGTTGTTGGCTGTCTCCTCAAAGATGGCGGCAATCTGTTCGTAACCTTCCTTGCGCGCTTTCGAGGCGAAATAGGTGTACTTGTTGCGGGCCTGGCTCTCGCCGGCAAAGGCTTCCTGCAAATTCTTCTCGGTCTTGGTTCCTTTCAAGTCTTTCATAATGTTTTGTATTTCAAGTTTGTAATAATTACAATTTTGTATGTGCTGCAAAGATAGTCCATTTATTTTGTTTCCACAATAGCCTTTGCGTTTTTTAACAATATTTTCGGCCACCTATTTATCTTAGTAGCTTCCATTTGCCTTCTCCTCTTGTGGTCGCTTGTTGTGGTGCTTGTGGTGTCGTGGCTGAGAAAGATAGGCGGTGGTTTGTGTCAAGAGGCGGCGTTCTGCTGTCGGCAGAGCGCTTGAATGCGTTTGGCGGATATTGAGTTAAGCGTCTGGAGTTGTGCTTTGCGGACACTTATAGGATATAACGTAAAATATTACAAAACCGGGTATATGAGTTAAGGTGTGATGGTTGTTACGGGGTATCATGTATGTGAAGTGCTAAAATATCTTATATTATAGCCATATATTTGCAAAAACGTCTGTGATTTCTTATCTTTGCATTGGAAAACAAAGATAAGAACAATGGAACAAAAGAACAAGATTATCATCTTTTCGAATATCAAGGGCGGTGTCGGCAAGACCACTCTTTGCAGTCTTTTTGCCACCTATCTGGCCGAGCAGGGCGAGCCTGTTGTTGTGCTCGATGCCGACTTGCAGCAGTCGCTCTATCGCCACCGGGTGCGCGAGGAGAAGGCCGATCCCGAGCAGAAGGCGCCCTGGCAGATCACGCCCCTCGATACCACCGATATCAAGAAGGTTAACAAAGTGATGAAGGAGCTGAAGAAATTGCCGGGTAATGTGCTCATCGACTGTCCGGGCAACCTCAACGACAAGAGTCTGGCGGCCGTCTATGCCGCCGCCGATTTGGCGGTCATCCCGATGTCGTTCGACCCCGACACTGTCGACGCTACCGGTATCTTTCTCAAGGCGCTCAAGAGCATCTCGGGTTGTGGCATGGTCTTTGTGCCCAACCGCATCAATGACCATGAGGGCAAGGCCGAGGAACGGAAGCAGCGCGCCCAGACGGTGAATATCCTTGAGCTGGTGGGAACGGTTGTGCCGCGCATCAAGCAGGGTGTGGCCATCAAGCGCTATTCCACCCTCTATCCCCTGGAGACCAAACAAAAGAAGATTGTGGCCACGGCCTTTGAGGCCATCGCCAACGCCGTCAAATAATAATAGGAGGAGACAATATGGCAAACAAGAGACCCGTGATCGAGAATCCGTTGGACGACATGGATATCACCGACATTGTGAGAAGCATCACCAGTGAGGCCCCGACCGCTTCAGCCAAGCCTCAGGACGACGAGGTTGACAGTCCGGCTGCAGCCCCGAAGCCGAAGGCGCCCAAGCGCCCGGCCAAGACGGGACGCAGCATTTCAAAGACCTTCTCCGACCAGCTCATCACAAACTATCTCCGCTACGACAAAAGTTCGGAGAAGGGCAAGCCCATCTATGTGTCGAGCGACCTGGTGGAGCGCCTGCAGGCAATCAGCGAGAAATACTACAAGCGTCTCTCAGCCCGCGCCATCACGCAGGCTCTTCTTGAGACCTTCTTCAACGACTTCGACGGAGAGGAGACGGTCGACGAGTTCATGCGCCGCATCCACTATGTGGCACCATCGGAGAGAGAGCTTGCTGCGCGCAAGGTGGCTGCCGAGAAAGCTCGCGAGGCGCGTCGCAATGCCAAGTAGGGCGAGGTAAGTATCTATCGGCAACAATTCCCACGGGCCATCGCTCCCCTTTGCTGAGTGGTGCCCCATGGGACTTGTTTGGTTATACCTGTCACGCTTCTGCTTGGGTTTCTCCAAGTTGCTTTTTATTGTCACTAAGCCTTTGTTCGTAATCCGCAGATTGGATAGGGTGGGGGAGAGTGTTGTGTTTTTTCTGAAAAAACAGGCTCCTCCGATGTGTCCCTTCTAGCTCGCTGGCAAGCTGATGTGTCTTCGTTGGAGCGTCAGCAGAGTGTGTTCATCCCTGTGTCTTGCCCCTATCCCGTGGCGTAAGCTGCCTGATCGACACGCCATAGATGCTTTCTCGAATGACGATAGACGCCGTGTCGTTTCTCGATATGCCATCTATCGACCCTCGATAGGGCATCTATCTCCAGAGAAAAAGAAGGTTAAATAATCTTCTTGGCTTTTAAGATGTTGTAAGTGCTTGATTGTCGGGATGTTAAATGCGCCCTGCCGATTTTTGCATATTTGCGCACAACTGTCCGTCCGTTGGCAAATATGCGAAATTACAGCAGTCTTTTGTAAAGATGTTTGGCATGGGGCGTATTCCAAAGAGTATGTCGCCGTGTGATAATCGGAGTATTGTTGTGCAGATAAGGAAAGAGCCCGGTTTTATTTATTTGTCTCCCGAACAACCATATTTCCATTATAATAGTGTAATAATAAAAGTTTTATAATTATCTTTGCGGAGCATTCCATCAAGGACGTAGTCTTTGTGGTATCGTAAACAGAACAAAGCACAGAGATATGATCAAAAGACTGTTATCCTTTCTTGACGCTTCGCCCGTGAATTTCCTGGCCGTCAAAAATATTGCAGCAGAGCTGCAGAAGAACGGGTTTCGCCACGTAAGCCCGCAGGAGCCGATAGGCAAGGTTGAGGCTGGCGACAAATTCTATGTCACGAAGAACGACTCCAGCATCTATGCTTTCCGGGTCGGAAAGAAGGCCTTGGCCGATGTGGGTTTCCGTATGATTTGTGCCCACTGCGACTCTCCGACCTTCCGCATCAAGCCGAATGCCGAGATAGATTGCGAGGGCGGCATCGTGAAACTCAACACCGAGGTGTATGGAGGCCCCATCCTCTCCACCTGGTTCGACCGTCCCTTGACACTTGCGGGCAGAGTTGTCGTGAAGAGTGACGACGTGATGAACCCACAGACGTTGCTGCTCCATATCAAGCGGCCATTGCTTCAGATCAGCAACCTCGCCATACACTTCAACCGCCAGGTGAATGACGGCGTGAAGTTGAGCCGCCAGAAGGATGTGCTGCCTATCCTCGGCATTGTCAACAACGAGCTGGAGAAAGGAAACCTCTTGATGAACGTCATTCTTGAAGAACTGAACGGGTCACGATTGGCCGGCAATGGAAAAGCCCTTGACGTGAAGGAGATAACGCAAACGGATATCCTCGACTTCGATCTCTACCTTGCCGATGCCACACCAGCCTGCACCTTCGGAGCGCATGATGAATTCATTTCGTCAGGAAGGCTCGACGACCTGTCAATGTGCTGGGCGGGAGTGGAAGCAATGATTGCATCCGCCCCGGCAGACGCTACGCAAGTCCTTGCCATCTTTGACAATGAGGAGACAGGCTCGCAGACGAAGCAGGGAGCAGGCAGCCCTTTCCTCTCTTATATGTTGAAGCGCATAGCTCTTGCGCAGAGCACAACCGAGGAAGCCTATTATCAGGCAGTGGAACGCGCCTTCATGGTTTCGGCCGACAACGCCCATGCCTGGCATCCTAACTATAGTGAGAAGTACGACCCGACGAATCACCCGATGTTGGGAGGTGGCCCGGTAATCAAGTTCAATGCAGCGCAGAAGTATGCGAGCGATGCCGTATCGGCGGCCGTCTTTGCTGGTATCTGCGAGAAGGCAGGTGTTCCTTGCCAGCGTTTCGTCAATCATAGTGATGTGGCGGGCGGAAGCACGCTTGGCAATATCCTCGCGTCATCCATCCCGTTGAGGGGTGTGGATATGGGCAATGCCATTCTTGCCATGCACAGTTGCCGGGAGACGGGAAGTGTCGTCGACCACGAATACGCAGTCAAGGCATTCGCCGAATTCTACCGTCGCTGAGGCAACTATTTCACGCGGATGATGTCCTCCCAGCGCGTGGTGAAGTTGTGGCTGCGGAAATCGTGCTTGATGGCATCGCGGAATGAGCCGGCCTTGCCTTTGCCGTGGACCGCCGTGTATTGTTGGCTACCCAGCACCACCGTCTCGGCCCCGTTCAGCTTGTTGATCTTGTCAATCGACTCTGTGAGCCGTTTCAGCTTGTCGCGTTTCTCGGCGTCGTAGTCGAGGAAGTTGGTCTGCACCAAGCCCTCGTCACTGATGGCCGATACGATGACTCCCGCGCGTTTGTACTTGAAACCCTTGATGAAGATGCGTTTCAGTGCCTTCAGTGCACCATCGACCACCTCCTGGGTGGAGTTGACCGGCGTGAGCAGCACCTCCATGGCCGAGTTGCTGTATTGGGGCAGATCCGTCCGGAAGCGGTTGGTGTCGATGAAGACCATGATGCTGGCACACACGCTGTGCTGTCGGCGCAGTTTCTCTGCGCAGCGTGCGGCGTAGTTGCTCACCTGTGTGCGCAGGTCCAGCAGATCGTCGATCATGGCCGGAAACGAACGGCTGGTGCAGATGCTTTTCTTTGTGGTGAGCTGTTCGGTCGGTACGCAGTCAACGCCGTTCAGCTCCAGCCAGGTGCGCTCACCCGTGACATGCAGTTCCTTCCTCACCCAGGCACGCGGCTTCATGGCGAAGTCGTAGGCTGTGTGGATGCCGTAGCCCTCCAGCCGTTCGAGATATCGGCGCCCGATGCCCCACACCTCCTTGAGCGGGAAGAGTTTCAGCGCCTTGATGCGCCGCTCCTCCGTGTCGATGACACAGCAGTGGCGGTAGGCCGGGTAGTCCTTGGCAAAGCGGTCCGCACACTTGGCCAGCGTCTTGGTGGGCGCGATGCCGATGCTTACGGGCATGTCAACCCATTTCCATATCTTTTGGTTGAGTTCCTCGCCCCACGTCTTCAGTTGGTCGTAGGGACGGTTGTCGAGCACGCAGAACGCCTCGTCGATGCTGTAACGGTAAAACTCCGGGCTGGCACTGCGTATGATCTCCATGACCCTCTGGGTGATGTCACCGTAGAGTTCATAGTTGCTCGAGAATACGCCGATAGCCTTTCCGGGAAACCGTTCTGCCAGCTGGTAGTAGGGCATGCCCATCGGGATGCCCAGTTGTTTGGCCTCCTTCGACCGCGCCACCACGCATCCGTCGTTGTTGCTCAGCACCACCACGGGCTTGCCGTTGAGGTCAGGACGGAACACCCGCTCGCAGGAGCAGAAGCAGCTGTCGCAGTCGCAGATGGCGTAATACTTAGTTGCATTCATCCCCATTGCGCTTGCCAAACTGAGGGTCTATCCTGAGAAAGGCCGTCACGAGGAATGTCACCGAACAACAGAGGATGACAAAGATGAAGAAGTGGCGGTAGCCCAGCATCTCCTGCAGCGTGCCTGCAAAGAGGCCCGGCACCATCATCGACAGTGACATCAGGGCCGAGGCAAGCGCGTAGTGGCTTGTCTTGAACGGTCCGCGACTATAATAAATAAGGTAAAGCATGTAGGCTGTCAGTCCGAAGCCATAGCCGAACTGCTCGATGAACACGCAGACGTTGATGGCCAACAGGCTCGACGGCAACACGTAGCTCAAGAAGACATAGACCAGTGAGGGTAGGGCGAAGGCGCAGGCCATGGGCCACCGCCATCTGCGCAGGCCGCCGCTGCTGGCTGCGATGCCCCCGAACACGCCGCCCAGGGCCACACCGATGACACCCACCGTGCCCTGCACCAGACCGAACTCTTGTGGCGACAGGCCCAGGCCGCCGTTGTGGGCGGCGTCGATGAGGAAGAGCGACGACACTTTCGACAACAGACCCTCAGGCATGCGGAAGAGCATGATGAACAACAGGGCGGCCATGACCTGATCCTTTTGCACAAATGTGCGGAACGTGTTGGCAATCTCCCGCCAGATGGTGTGTATGTTGATGCCCGGCCGTGTCACGTCCTCCCTCGGTCGGGGCAGGACTTGGCTGTGCCATAGCCACAGGAGCAGGAACAGGCCCGCCACACCGTAGAACATCAGGCTCCACGAGTAGGCGATGCTGTTTCGGAAGATTACTTGCAGGTTGCCGGCGGCCATCACCAGGACGCCTTGTCCGAAAATAGTTGCAAGGCGGTCGAACACCGAGCGGATGCCCATGAACCACGCCTGCTGGTGGCTGTCGAGCCCCAACATGTAGAAACCGTCGGCGGCGATGCAGTGGAACGCCCCCGAGAACGCCATGACCCAAAAGAAGAACAGGGTGCCTTGCATCCACAGGGCTGTGGGGATGGTGAAGGCAATGCCGCCCAGGGCGGCACCCAACAGGAGTTCCATGGCAATCACCCACCAGCGTTTGGTCTTTATGAGGTCCACGAAGGGGCTCAGCACAGGCTTCAGCACCCATGGCAGGTAGAGCCAGGACGTGTAGAAGGTGATGGCGCCATTGCTTAGTCCGAGCTGTTTGTACAAGATGACGCTGATGCTCATGACGGCCACGAGGGGCAGGCCGTCGCTGAAAGCCAGCGTCGGCACCCATAGCCAGGGCGATTGTTTATGATGTCGCATATTGATGAGAGGTCCTTACTGATATGATTTCGTTATGGCTGCGCCAGGATAGTAGTGGGCCAGGATTTCGTCGTAGGCAAACCCCTGCTCCCCCATCACTGCTGCACCGATCTGGCAGAGGCCTACGCCGTGGCCCCATCCGGCTCCAGTGAGCACGAAACGGGCTGGAGCCCCCTGTCCGTCAATATCCTCTTTGTCCACTACGAAGGCTGAACTGTAGAGGTGGGTATGGCTCAGCGCACGCCGTATCTCCAGCTCTTTGCCGATAGTGAGCGTACGGGTTGTACCCACAATCTTCAGGGTCACGAGGCGTCCGCTCTTTCCCCGCTCTACGGGTATCATGTCAAGGATGGTACCCAAGTCGAGGTGCAGTTTCTTGCGCAGTAGCGCCGTCAGTTCGTCTTGGGTGTAGGTCACCTGCCAGCGATAGAAGTCGGTGGTCTCCTGGTCATAGTCGTTGAGCACCTGTGAGAGGATGGTCTTGTCGGCCGTGTTGCAGAAGCTTGCCGGCCGTGTGCGTATCCAGCGCTCCGCTTGCTCCTCCTGTGTCAGGTCGGGCAGGGCCGGTGTGTCCTTGCCGGTAGAAGCCAGAGCCGCCAGCCGGGGCGGCAGCCAGTCGCGCAGGGCGCGCAGGTAGCTCTTGGGGGTGTCCTCCCAGCAATATTGGAACTCCTCTACGGCACCGCCGCAGCACTTCGAGAAGCGCGCGTCACAGATGGCACCGCCGGCCGTCAGAATCTCTCCACGCGTCTGCTGGATGGCTTCGGCCACGTGGCAACTGGTCTTCTTGGTGATGCCCTGGTAGCGTTGGCAGTGGTCGTCGGCACACACGTCGAAGAGCGTATGGTCCTCGCGGTCATACCAGCGGATAACGGTGTCGCTGTCCTCTACAAACGAGGGTTGGCTGGCTTGCTCGTTTGCTGCCGCTTGCCGCTTCACCATCTGGGCCAGCAGCCACGACCGCGAGATGACGGCATGTGCCTTGAGCAGTTGCAGGCTCGATGTGGCACTCATTTCGCTAGATATTACACTCTCGAGATATTGTTCCACGGGCAGTTCGTTGATGGCCCATATCTTGTCGTCATCGATTACAAGCCGTAGTGTGCCCATGAACGTTTGCATCTCCTTGCGTTCCCAGTGGAAGTTGACACCAATGGTCACATCCTTCAACGAGAACGAAGCCTCGGGTGTTGTAGGGCAGAAGACCAAGCCGTGGTGGGTTGCGCCCTGCCACACGATGCCCCCCTCAGCGAGCTCGGCTGTCTGGTCGCCCAGGACCTGCGAGCCGTTCACCTCGTAGGGCTTGTTGAGTGCGAAGCAGATGCGCTTGCCGCTGACTATGCCCACGCTGACATGGGGCTCCTGATAGATGGAAATCGTTTTTCCCACCTGTTCTGCATGTGTGCAGGTATTTGTCGGATTCTGTTTCATGTCCATTGTCTAAAGAAGAGGCCGCTTTCAAATTGCCGAGTGCAGCCTATCCTATGCAAAGTTAGCGATTTTAGCCCACAATACATGTAGCTTTTTCAAAAAATTTGTATCTTTGCAGAGATGAAGAAGAAAACATTACTCGGCATGACGCTCGCCGAACTGAAAGACGTGGCTACCTCTTTGGGTATGCCGGCTTTCACGGGAGGGCAGATAGCCAAATGGATTTACGGCAACCATGTCAAGAGCATTGACGAGATGACCAACATTTCCAAGGTCAACCGGGCGCGGTTGGAGGAGGAATATGAGGTGGGGTGCGCCGCTCCCATCGATGCGCAACACTCGAAGGACGGCACCATCAAATATCTCTTCCCCGTAAGAACCACACGCCCTGATGACAGTCAGAGCGTGAAGTTCGTCGAGACGGTTTATATACCCGACGACGACCGGGCCACGCTCTGCGTCTCGTGCGAGGTGGGCTGCAAGATGAACTGCCTGTTCTGCCAGACGGGCAAGCAGGGCTTTGAGGGCTATCTCACAGCAGCCGACATTCTCAACCAGATCTACAGTCTGCCCGAAGTGGACAAGTTGACCAATATTGTCTACATGGGGCAAGGCGAGCCGATGGACAACTTCGACAATGTCTTGCGCTCCACCGAGATACTGACCGCAGACTACGGCTGGGCATGGAGCCCGAAGCGCATCACGGTCAGTTCCGTGGGCCTCAAGGACAAACTCCAGCGTTTCCTCGAAGATAGCGACTGCCACGTGGCCATCAGCCTCCATGCACCCGACCATACGCTTCGCGCTGAACTTATGCCAGCCGAAAAGGCGATGCCCATCGAGGAGATTGTCGACCTGCTGCGCAACTACGACTTCGCTCACCAGCGCCGTTTGTCGTTCGAGTATATTGTTTTCGGCGGCGTCAATGACACGCTGGATCACGCACGCCAGATAGTCAAGCTGCTCAAGGGCTTGGCCTGTCGCATCAACCTCATCCGATTCCACCAGATTCCGGATGTGCCCCTGCACGGTACCGATGAGCGGAAGATGGAGGCGTTTCGCGACTATCTCACGGGCCATGGTATATTCACCACCATACGTGCCTCGCGCGGACAAGATATCTATGCGGCCTGCGGCCTGCTCAGCACTTCCAAGAAGATTGCGGAGGTGCGCCATGAAGAGAAGCCATGAGCAGGGTGTGGGTCTGTCTGGTGGCTTGTCTGATGCTCATGGCGTGCACCGGTTCAGACGGACTGTTGCCCCCCTCGGGCGGGCGGCTCTACGAGGTGCTGCTTGTGGGCGACCGCGAGGAGCTCGTCAGACAGATGCTTGAGAAGGATGTGGAGGGATTGCCACAAAGCGAGCCGTTGTTTGACGTGTCGGCAATCGACAGCGTGAGGTTCACTGCTTCCATGCGGCAGGCGCGCAATATCGTTATCGTCAGCATTGACCCCAAGGCTTACGATCGCCCCTATGTGGGCTATGAGAAGAACGTGTGGGCCAAGCCCCAGATGGTGGTCCGCATCGGTGCCCCATCGGAGGATGCGCTGAGACGGGGCGCGCAAGGCGTAGCGGCGACGCTGCGGGCGCTGCTCAACAGGGCGGAGGCCAACAAGACCCTTGCCCTCTTGAAGCATAAACGCAACACCGAGGCCGAGCAGATGGTCAGACGGATGTTCGGGGTGTCCATCTGGATACCCGCCGACATGGTGGCCAGCAAATGCGGCAAAGATTTCATCTGGTTGAGCAATAACGGAACGACGGCCATGCAGAACATCGTGGTCTACCGGGAACGACCATTGGCGGCAGGCGGCAACCAGCCTGCTTTTGCCGGGAATGGCGACATGAAGCACTTTGTTGCGCAACGTGACAGTGTGCTCGGATATAATATCAAAGGCGAGACCGACTCCATGCAGATGGTCACTGTCGCAACAACCGTCAGCAGACGTCTGGTCTTCAGAGAAGAGAAAGACCGGCAGCTTTGGCTTCGCCACAACGATGCGGCAAACGCCCCCATGACCTTCTTCCGCGGATTGTGGGAAATGCACGGCGATGACATGGGTGGCCCGTTTGTAAGCCGCAGGTTGCCGCAGGTTGCCGCCAGCGGACAGAGAGGCCCGGAGAAGGGAGCTGTGGTGGCCGAAGGGTTCGTCTTCGCACCCGGACAGACGAAACGCAACGCCATACGGCGGCTGGAGGCTGTGCTCTACACGATGGGGTGGGACAACCCCTAGAAGGGCAAGACGAGCACGGACAACGGATCTGCGGAAACAAAGCGGAAACAAAGAGAACAAGCAATTAATCATCAAGAAATAGCAAAATATGGATAATCAGAAAATACGCGTGGCTATCACCCACGGAGATACCAACGGCATCGGATACGAACTGATCTTCAAGGCATTTGAAGAACCGGAGATGCTCGACATGTGTACACCTATTATTTATGGATCACCCAAGATTGCCGCGTATCACGCCAAGGCACTTGGCTTGACGGGCAATTTCTCCATCGTCAGCAAGGCAGAAGAGGCGCAGGACGGAAAGGTCAACCTGTTGCCGGTGTTCGACGAGGAGGTGAAGGTGGAACTGGGCGTGCCTTCGCAGGACGCCAGTCGTGCGGCCGTGAAAGCCCTCGACAGGGCCATCACCGATTATAAGGACGGACTGTTTGATGTGCTCGTGACGTGCCCCATCAACAAAGACAACATGCACATTGACGGGTTTGCATTCCCCAACAGTGACAAGTTCATCGAGCAATGCCTTAGTGAGGGACAGAAGGCGGTCGATATCCTTGTCAACGGAAACCTCAGAGTGGCGCTGATGACTGGTGACGTGGCGCTGAAGGACGTGCCCGCAGCCATCACGCAAGAGTCGGTGGTCAGCAGGATCAGGACGTTTGCCGGTACCCTGCGCCGTGATTTCCGTATCTCCAGTCCGCGCATTGCTGTGTTGGCATTGAACCCCAACCACAGTGCCGAACGCCCAGGAAAGGAAGAGACGGATGCCATCATACCGGCCATCAAGCAGGTAGCTGAGGAGGATATATGTGTCTTCGGACCCTATTTGGCCGATGAATTCTTTGCCAATGGCGATTTCTCGGCCTTCGACGGTATACTGGCCATGTATCATGACCAAGGCGTGGCACCTTTCAATGCCCTGTTGCCTCAAGACAACATCCACTATCTCGGTGGTCTGCCTCTCATCTGCACTACTGCCGACCAAGGTCCAGGGTATGCCGCAGCAGGCAAGGGAACGACTGATGCTACGGCATTCCGACATGCCATCTGGCATGCCATCGATGGTTTCCGCAACCGTGCTGACTATGACGAGCCGCTGGCCAACCCTCTGCCAAAGCTCTACCATGAGCGCAAGGACGAGAGTGAGAAGGTGAGGTTCTCCATCCCCAAAAAGCGCGAGAGTGTCAGCAGGGAACAGCGCAAGTGAACGTAGGGACCGGGCAACGGTCTCTTGTCATCGGTAATTTACATCTATCCTTGAGATATGAAGAAAAAATATCAGAACGGGTTCTTCGTCTTCGGGCTGTTGGTGCTTGTGGTTATGATCACGCAGCTCGACTTCGTCCAGGTGTGGCAGGGACTCCGTCATGCCGGCTATTGGTTTGTGGCGGTGGTCGTGTTGTGGGCGTTTCTCTATGTCTTCAACACGGCTTCCTGGTACCTTATCATCAAGGGCGTGTGCAGTCAGCATCCAGCGGGCGGCAAGGAGAATAACGGTGAGAACGCGGCCAAGATTCCGTTTTTCTGGCTTTACAAGGTCGCCGTATCGGGATTTGCACTCAACTATGCGACACCGGGCGGACTTATGGGCGGTGAACCCTACCGCATCATGGAACTGGTGCCAAAGATAGGTACCGAGAAAGCATCATCGTCGGTTATCCTCTATGCCATGACTCATATTTTCAGCCATTTCTGGTTTTGGCTGATTTCTGCGGCGCTTTTCCTTTGCACACAGCATGTCAACCTGCTCATGGGCTCGCTTATGGCGGCCATTGTGGCTTTTTGCCTGTTGGGCGTCTGGTTCTTCATTGCCGGATACCGCAAGGGACTGGCCAACAGGGTCATGAACCTGCTGAAACACATCCCCTTCGTCAAGAAATGGGCTGAGCCGTTTGTGGATCGCCATCGTGAACAACTGGACAACATCGACGGCCAGATTGCTGCTCTGCACAGCCAAAACCCATGCAATTTCTGGGGAGCGCTGGGGCTGGAACTGGCTTGCCGCATCTGTTCGGCACTGGAAATCTTCTTCATCTTGCTGGTGCTCATGCCCAGTGTCAACTATCTGAACTGCATCCTGGTGCTGGCCTTTACATCGCTCTTTGCCAATCTCTTGTTCTTCATGCCTCTGCAACTGGGAGGGCGCGAAGGAGGCTTCCTTATGTCCACCACGACACTGGGTATCAGTGCCAGCGCGGGCATCTTTGTCGCGCTCATCGTAAGAATGAGGGAACTGGTGTGGACGGGCATCGGCCTGTTGCTCATCAAACTCGAAAAGAAGGAGAAGCAATAAAAACGACTGCCATTTTTGCGGGTTTCTCGAAAAATGTGTAATTTTGTCATCCAATGAATACGTCAGAACTGCAAAAGATAAAACAACGGTACAACATCGTGGGCAACAGTGATGGGCTATGTCATGCGCTCGATGTGGCCTTGCAGGTGGCTCCCACCGACTTGAGCGTGCTCATCATCGGAGAGAGTGGCGTGGGCAAGGAAATTGTGCCAAGGGTTATACACGACAATTCGCCCCGCAGAAGGGAACGTTACTTCGCCATCAACTGTGGATCGATACCCGAGGGAACCATCGACAGTGAATTGTTCGGGCACGAGAAGGGTGCCTACACGGGTGCCGTCGGTGAAAGCGAAGGCTACTTTGGCGTGGCCAACAAGGGGACTATATTCCTCGACGAGGTGGGCGAACTGCCTATGGCCACACAGGCACGCCTCTTGAGGGTACTTGAGACCGGAGAATACATTCGCGTGGGAGGGCAGGAGATACGCAAGACGGACGTGCGCATCGTGGCGGCCACCAATGTCAACATGCGAAAAGCCATCTCCGAAGGACGATTTCGTGAAGACCTCTATTATCGCCTCAACACGATCCCCATCCAGATGCCGCCTTTGCGGGATAGAGGCGAGGATATTCTGTTGTTGTTCAGGCTCTTTGCTATGCAGATGGCGGAAAAGTACCGGCTGCCGAAGATCACGCTGACCGAAGAGGCCAAGAAGATGATGCTGCAATACAAGTGGCCGGGAAACGTGCGCCAGTTGAAGAATATCACGGAACAGATGTCTGTGCTCAGCGAACAACGTGAGATTGGCGTGGAAACATTGAAGCGCTTTATTCCGCAAGACCCTGAAAGTACGGAGTTGGCCACTGTCAGCCAGACTGGACAACACTCTTATGAGAGCGAGCGCGAGATACTCTATAAGATTCTCTATGAACTGCGGGGCAACATTGCCGACCTGAGGCGGGATATGTCAACGCTCCGCAAGCAGATTGACGAGGCGCACGACCTGCGTGAGGTGACCAGCAACTTCTCACCCGGCTTCATCGGAGCCGCCAAGGAAAATGTGCCGGCCATCAGCAGCCATGAATCAGGGCTCTCGCCATACACTCCTTCTGCGGAGGACGCAGAGGCGGAAGAGATTAAGTCGGAACAGGAATGTCTCAATTTGAGCGACCTTGGACGCCAAATGGTGGAAAAAGCGCTGGAGCGCAATAACGGAAACAGAAAGAAGGCTGCGCAGGAGTTGGGCATCTCTGACCGAACACTCTATCGCCGCATCAAGCAATATGGTTTGGACAAGAAATAGTATCTCCATGAAATTGACGATGAAACAAAGACTATATTGTCTTCTCGCGGGCTTTCTTCTGCTGCTCACGGCGTGTAGTGTCAGTTACAAGTTCAATGGTGCCAGTATCGACTACACCACGACGAAGACCATACAGATAGCCGACTTTCCTATCCGAAGCAGTTATGTCTGGGGACCGATGGCTTCCATTTTCAACAATCAACTGAAGGATGTCTTTGCCAACCACACCCGTCTGATTCAGGTAAAACGCAACGGTGACTTGGTCATTGAGGGTGAAATCACGCAGTATTCGCAACGCAACAAGTCGGTTTCGAGCGAAGGATACTCAGCGCAGACAGAACTTTCAATAACCGTCAACGTGAGGTTTACCAACAACAATAACCACGACCAGGACTTCGAACGGTCGTTCACGGCATCAAAGAGCTATGAGACCACCCAAAGCCTCAATAGTGTGCAAGAAGAACTTGTTACACAGATGTGCAAGGATTTGACGGAGCAGATTTTCAATGCCACAGTCGCCAACTGGTAAATGAGACAGTCGGCTAGTCGGCCAAACACTGGAGAAAACCGCATCCCTCAGTATCCCCTCCCTGTCATTCATGATTTATTACTCAAACGAATATGGACATAGCGCAACTTATTAAACAGCCAGAACTGCTCGACCGCGAGACCCTTTACGATCTCCGGAGTCTTCTTGCGCTCTATCCGTATTATCAAACGGCCCGTCTGCTCTTGTTGCAAAACCTTTATTTGCTCCATGACCCCACGTTTGACGAGGAACTGCGACGGGCTGCCATCTATATTACCGACCGTAAGGTGATATTCAACCTGGTGGAGGCTGCACATTACCAAATGCGCCATGCGTCTGCCCCCCAAAGCGATGCACGCAAGAAGCCCAATGACAATCGTACCATATCGCTGATTGACAACTTCCTGGAGTCTATTCCCGAAGAGGAAAAAGAAGAGGAGAAAAAAAACAAGAGAAAACCGACTCCGGCCGATGCGGCAGTCGACTATGTATCTTACCTTCTGGAGCTGGAGTGCGAAGATGACAAGAAAACAGAACCAACCATTGCCCCTCAACTGAAAGGTCAAGATTTGATAGATAATTTCATAAACAATGAGAATGGCAAAATCAAATTGAAGACGGAAGTGGAGTATGTGCCGGAAGATGCCCTGGCAGGCTCTGAAGAGGACAAAAACGGTGAGGAAAGCTATTTTACGGAAACATTGGCCAAAATTTACATCAAACAAGGCCGATATAACAAAGCGCTTGAAATTATTCAGCGATTAAATTTGAATTATCCGAAAAAAAATGCTTACTTTGCAGACCAAATACGTTTCTTGGAAAAGTTGATATTAAACAATAAAAACAATAAGTAAAGAATTATGTACACATTATTTGTAATTCTCATCGTCCTGGTGTCGCTGCTGATGATTTTCATCGTGCTCATCCAGGAGTCGAAGGGAGGAGGACTTTCCAGCAATTTCTCTTCTTCCAACGCGATTATGGGCGTGCGCAAGACCACAGACTTCATAGAGAAGGCTACTTGGGGACTCGCTGCTGCCATGGTCGTCATTAGCGTGGTTTGCGCTTACACGGCCCCTCAGTCCAACACATCGCAAAGCGTTTTGGAAAAGGCTGCCACTGAGACGCAGACTACTAATCCTACGAATACCCAGGGATTTCAGGCCGGTCAGCAGCAGAATGCTCCTGCACAGGGGGCCAAGCAGGGTGCTCAGCAAACTGCTCCCGCTACTCCAGCACAGCCTGCAACACCTACTACACCTGCAAAATAAACAATAAATTGAAAAAAGTAAGGGATTTGTTTGGTGGTTTAAAATAAATCCCTTACCTTTGCACTCGCTTTGAAACAACAAGGCAATCAAAACACGGTGGGTGTAGTTCAGTTGGTTAGAGCGTCAGATTGTGGTTCTGAATGTCGTGGGTTCGAGTCCCACCATCCACCCCCAAGTAAACCCTTGCAGACGAAATTTCTGCGAGGGTTTTTTCTTTCTATCTGTTTTTTGCTCCATATATGTAGAAAAGTGGAAGGCCAAGTGGAAGGCTTTCTTTGAATGAAGCGGATAATCCTTACAATAAGGTGTGGAGACGAGCTGACTCATAGATGCTTTAGTCATCGTTGCCGGCGGCTTTCTCCGACATGGAGTCGTTGGTCTCCATTAGTGCCAGTACAGGCGATATCCGGCTGTGTGAGTTCTCGTTAAAGCAAGAAGCAATTGTGGCTTCTTCTGTTTGGTTGGCAAAAACATATGTGAAAATCGGCAACGGAAAACAGTTAAATGTGTAGGTGTCTCATTTTTGCTACACTTTTTCTATTGCTGATGCGTAAATAGTTGTTACTTTTGCAAATATTAAAGGAAATTTTATATTTTTTACACTGAAGATACATGCTCCATTCAGTTAACTACTGATTTTGCGTGTATAGGGGGACTACGAACTAGAAGCATTTTTGCGTTTTTTATTAATGATGATACCTGAATGAAGAATTTGTGTGCCGTGATTTTTCGTAAGTTGATAAGGCTGGTAAATGTAGACCACCTCTGCGTCACCTTGTTGGTGTTGTTGATGGGGTGGCTCTTGACCTTTGCCTCCATCAACCTCACGGTATTCAATCCTGTGAAGAAAGCCTTGGCCGACTTCTCGATGACGGACATCTTCTACGAGATACAGAACAGCAGTGGCGTGAAGGAGTTTAATGATGACATCGTCTTGGTTGATATGACTGAATTGTATGACCGTCGCAAGATAGCTCAATGCATTCGTAACATCACTCGTTGCCAACCGAAGGTTTTTGTAATAGATCTCATCTTTGAACGTCCCAGTTATGATGAGGAGGAGAATGAAATCCTCATCAATGCCATGGCAGAGATAAAGAATGGCGTAGTGTCGTGTAAGCTTGTCAACTACGACAGCAAGCACGACTGCTTCAGGGGGGTGCGCCGTTCTTTTTTTGAAGAATTGGGGGGTAATTTTAGTTGGGGATTTAGCAATGTCATTTCAGGCGAAGGCTATGGTTGCATACGCAGGTATTCGCAGAATGAGCGTCTCATGGGGGCTACGGTCTATTCGTTGCCATACCTGACAGTATGCCGCTACACGGGGGTGCAACCCAAAGAACAAACGCCCAAGCAGCGCAATATCGAATATTCACACACCGACTTCTTTACCATCTCGCACCGTGACGTGGCGAAATACCGCAATGTCATCAAGGACAAAATAGTGATTCTCGGTACTATCAACGAGGAAGCCGACACCCATATCACACCGCTTGGCAAAATGCCCGGCATGAAGATACAGGCGTTTGCCATGCTCTCAAGCATGGCGCATCATAGCGTGCGTTCCGCCAGCAGCGCTTCCAGTCTCTTGCTTACAATCCTATTGTGCTATCTCTCTGCGTGGGCTGGCGTGTGGCTGACGCGTAGGCATCCGATTACCTATATCTATTGGATTAAGGTCTACTATTTTTTCGTGACTGCCATTTTGGTCGGTGTCAGTTTCCTGCTCTTTACGCGTTTCAACTATTATGTCAGTCTGCTGCTGCCGTTGGTGGGCTTGGCATTGGTGGAGACGTCGCGCCTGCAGTACAAGTGGGTCATCATGATGTTGGGGAAGCACACCCGTTTGAAATTCATCAAAAAGTCAATATATTATGTCAAGCCATAAATTCATACTCGTGTTATTGGCCGCTGTGTTGTCATTGCGTGTCGTTGCCGCTCCCATTGAGGATGAAGGTAAGACTCTCTTGGCTCAAGCCGACTCTCTCTCTATAGGTTGGGACACTTTGACAAAGCTGTGTGCGTCTACCAACAGGCGTCGCTTTTGGGTAATGCCGAAGCTCAATTCAATCTGGGATATGCTTATTATAAAGGCGAGGGGACCGAACGCGATTATACGACGGCCGCCATGTGGTTTAAACGGTCAGCCCGTCAGCAGTTTGCCAAAGCGCAGTATAATTTGGCCTACTGCTACATGAACGGACGTGGTGTGCCCCGCGATTACGACAAGGCTTCCAGTTTGTTGCATCGTTCGGCTGAGAATAACTACCAGCGGGCACAGCAAACCTTAGCCGACTGCTATGCCAAAGGTATCCTAGTAGAGCAAGACAAGGAAGAAAGTCTGCAATGGCAAGAACGTGCCGATGCAAACAGGGCAGAAAGACCTGTGGTTTCGGCCAAGCCTGTGGCACCTAAGGAAAAGACGGTTGCCAAGCCTCAGGCCACAAAGAGGAAGAAGGAGGCTTTGGAGAGTGATTATTCTGTGGAAGTCACATTACCGGAAGAGACTCCCGTGACTCTTGCCGTCGACTCGCTTGGAAAGGAAAAGGAAAGAGATATGCTTAGGCCTGCCCCTGTCGATTCTCCCAAACCAAATGTCATCTTGGGCCCAAAGCAACTGATAACAAAGACGCAACCTCAGGAGGCGACGGAACAGAAGCCTGTCGCGCCCGTCCTTCGCATCTTGTACCCGGAAGACCAGTCGTTGTTCCATACAGACCAGGTAAAGGTTAAATACCAGCTCATCGCAGGAACGGCTGCCGACAGTACCCGCATTGTGGTAACGGTGGACGGACAGCGGCAACCGCAGACCCTTGCAGTGCGGGCGGCCAATACCATTGATGTTGATTTGCCGCATCATGATTGCACCGTGATGATGTATGCGCAGAACAAGTATGGCAACAGCGAGCCTTCCACCATACGTCTCATCCGCGAGACCTCTGCATACGAATTGCCCAAACTTTTCGTCGTGGTTATAGGCGTAGGCGACTATCAAGACCCAAAGTTGCCAAAACTGAAGCTTGCCGCCTAGGACGCACAGGACTTCGCGCGTGCCATAGCCTCCAAGAAAGGCCTGCCCTATGAAGATGTGCAGGTGAAAGTGCTCTGTGACAGTGAGGCCACGCGTGCCGACATCTTCGAAGCTATGGAGTGGCTCAAGCAGGAGGCATCGCCCAATGATGTGTCAGTCTTCTTCTATGCGGGCCACGGCCTTCGCGACGAGAAAGACCGATTTTTCTTCATTCCTTATGGATGTACCTCCGACAAGCTCTATGATTGTTTCTCGGCCTCCGACTTTCGTAGTGAGGCAGAAGACATCAATGGCAAGTTCGTAGCCTTTGTCGATGCATGCTATTCGGGCGGTCTTTTCGGCGGGTCACGCTCGGCGGCAACCGCACATTTCATAGAACAACTGAAGCGCTCGAAGAACGGCATGCTCCTTTACGCTTCCAGTTCGAGCGACACCAAATCGCAGGAGGACGAGAAGTGGGGTAACGGCGCTTTCACAAAGGCTTTGCTTGAGGCATTCAATGGTGCAGCACGCGAAGAGCACACAGAAGGACTGTCTACCCAAGAGTTGGAACACTACTTATATAAAGAAGTGCGCAAGATTACTAACTACAAGCAGACCCCCATCTTCATCAATCCTAGCGGTATCGAACATTTCAATCTTTTGGCTCGTGTGGGAATTGAGAAGTTACAGGGGAATGAATAAAATGTTAAAACGTCTGAAATATATGAATATCCTTTTTATATTATAGGGAAAATCGTTACCTTTGCATTCTAAAACGTGTTATTAGCGTGAAAATAGTAAAAGTGCTTCATGCCCTTGAAAAATTCGCGCCTCTGCCCCTGCAAGAAGACTATGACAATGCCGGCTTGCAGATCGGATTGACAGAGGCGGAAGTCTCAGGGGCTTTATTGTGTCTTGACGTTACTGAGGAAATCATCGATGAGGCCATCGCTTTGGGGTGCAACCTTATCGTGTCGCATCATCCGCTGATTTTCCGCAAGCTGAGCCACATTACGGGCGAGGATACCGTGCAACGCACGGTGATGAAGGCTATCCGAAACGACATCTGCATTGTCTCCATGCACACCAACATGGACAGTGCACGTGGCGGTGTAAACTACAAGATTTCGGAGAAAATGGGGCTTGGTCAACTGCGTTTCTTTGGCAAACAGCAGACTGTAGATGGTGTGGACGGTGGTGAGGGTGTTATCGGTGTGTTGCCGGAGCCTGTTGCTGCCGACGACTTGGTCATCATGCTGAAACGGACGTTTGACGTGGAATGTGTCATGGCCAACCAGTTGTTGCGCCGCCCTATACGAAAGGTGGCACTCTGTGGTGGAGCCGGCGATTTCCTGCTCGATGAGGCCATCCGACAAGGTGCCGATGCTTTTGTGACGGGTGAGATGCACTATCACCAGTACTTTGGCCACGACCAGCAGATTCAAATTGCTGTTATTGGCCACTATCAGAGTGAGCAGTTCACCAACGAAGTCTTCCGTGACATTATCGAGAGAGAGTGTCCGGGCGTGAAGTGCTTTCTGACAAGAACAAATACAAACCCAATCATATATCTGTAAAACATTATGACTGTAAAGAAAGAACAAGCCGCAGAAATGACGGTGGAGCAGAAGCTGAAAACATTGTTCCAGCTTCAAGTCACCCTGTCGGGTATCGACGAGAAGCGTGCCCTTCGTGGTGAGCTGCCTCTTGAAGTGAGTGACCTGGAAGACGATATCGAGGGACTGAAGACCCGCCTTGCGAAGATTGAGGGCGAGATTGAAGACTTCCAGACCGCTGTGGCCACAAAGCGCAACGAGATCGAACAGGCGCAGGCTAGTGTGGAGCGCTACAAGAAGCAACTCGATGACGTGCGCAACAACCGTGAATATGATACGCTGAACAAGGAAATTGAGTTCCAGGAGCTCGAGATTGAGCTCTGCAACAAGAAAATCCGCGAGGCCAGCCAGAAAGTGGCCGAGCGCCAGGAGGAACTGGCGAAGACCCAGGAGGCTATTTCTGAGCGCGAGAAGGATTTGGAGCTGAAGCGCAGCGAACTCGATGAGATTATGCAGGAGACTCGTGAGGAGGAGGAGAAGCTGAAAGGCAAGGCCAAGGAACTTGAGGCACAGATGACGGCTGTTGATGCCCGTCTGCTTAGCAGTTTCAAGCGTATCCGTAAGGGTGCACGCAATGGTTTGGGCATTGTCTATGTGCAGCGCGATGCCTGTGGTGGTTGTTTCAACAAGATTCCGCCTCAGCGTCAGCTTGACATCAAGATGCATAAGAAGATCATTGTGTGTGAGTATTGTGGCCGCATTCTCATTGATCCCGAATTGGCAGGCGTGAAGACGGAGACTCTTAGTGAGGAGAAGCCGAAGCGTAAGACGCGCACCACGCGCCGTACCAAGAAGGCTGACGATGCCGTGAACGAATAATTTCAGGCTGCCGTAACTATACGACGTGCTTGTAGACCAAGCAAAACAGTATGGGGCCCGATGACTCGGTTGTGAGTCATCGGGCTTTGTTGTGTGCTCGGCTGAGATTTGTCAGCTCCAGTGTGTGTGATGCCACCTTGCGCCAAATTCCAACGACGCCTGGAAATTTGGGGAGTGGTTTCCAAAGAGAAGGGGAGTCCTTGGCTTTTTCATGTTGTAAAATTAGGGTTGGTGCTTTGAATGAGGGGGTGGGGTTTTTCGCCCTGAGTCGATAATCCTTTAGCTTTGCTTGTTGTTTGCGTCGTAAGAACTGGTTCGTGCAGTAGGTGGGAACTTCGTTGTGGCGTTTGAGGATTGGGTGTTGTTTGGCTGGTCAATAGGATTTGAGGGTTGGTTTGCCAGGTGTGTTCTGCGTGTATCGTATAAGATATATTTTATTATTGCCACAAGATATCATGTATGTTGGATATGGTGTGACCGATTGCTATATCGTGTGATATTGTTGATGGTAGTTTATGTTATATAAAGTGCGCTATAACAATTGATACTTTCAGGGTGGTTTGCGTGATATTTCGTAGTGTGTCTATAATATACCTTGTGACACGCTTATAGTATATTCCGTGATATGTATATAATATATTTTGTGGCGTGTCTGTGGTGTATATTGTAGCGTGTTTATAATATATCTTGTGGTGAATGTATAATATATCCCGTAAGTTTCCGACTGTATATTGTGCGAGGAACTTACGGGATATTGCGTATTTAACGTACAGAGTTGGCCTGGATGTATTTTACGTTATATCATGTAGGCAATTATGTGGGATATTTTATAGGTGAGAAGGTCTTATCTAATCCCTCGCGCTTTCCAAATGGTTTCTTTGGCTGCGTTGATTTCCTGGAGTTTCTTCTCGGCTGCACGGCGTACGTCTTCGCCCAGTGAGGCCACGCGATCGGGGTGGTTCTGCAGGGCCAGGCGGCGGTAGGCACGCTTCAGTTCGTCGTCCGAGGCACTTGCGTTCATGCCCAGCACCTTGTAGGCTGCATCCAGGCTGCTGCCTGCATCGTGCAGGTTGAGCATGCGGTCGACTTCCTCGGAACTGAGTCCCAGGCCTGCAGCGCACTGCCGCAGTGCACTCACTTCTTCGTGCGAAACCACGCCGTCGGCCTGGGCAATCATCGAGAGGAAATGGAGCAGCTGCAGGCGTTGCTCATAGGCCATCATGCCGCGCAGTTGCTCGCAGCATTTCAATACGGTGTCTCCGTAAGCCACGGCGCCCATAACCTTCTGTTGTTCAAAGAGTCGCAGCAGAATCTGTTCGCCCTCTTGCACGGCTTCTTCGCCGAAGTTTGTTCGCAGCCATTGCCTTACGACGTTCATCTCGGAGTGCATGATTTTGCCGTCGGCGCTGATGATGTAGGAAGCCAGCACGAGCAGAGAAAAGCGAAATGTGTTGCGTTGTCCTTCTGCGGAGCGTTTTTCATGTCTGCGATACTGTTCCTGCTGCGACCCACCGTCACTGTAGGTGCCGTCGCCGTCGTATACATTGCCGTCGCTGCCATCTTCTGTCTGTAGCTTGTCTATGAAAGCGCCGAGGGCAAAGCCTGCCAGTGCGCCCAGTGGACCGCCTATCTGGAGTCCTAAAAAGCCTCCTATCCATTTGGAAAATCCCATACTGTGTCTGTTATGTCAGGTTGTTGAAAGCCCCTTAGAGGGGCGGAAAATGCGTCCTGTGGCCTTTTTCTTGTGCCGTTTGCGTGTCTCCCTCGCGCTGTGTGCGCTTTTGTGGCGCTACAGGGGCCGTAAATAGCCCTTGTGGAAGCGCAGGCGGAGCGTGCGTAATTGTGCAGGCGCGTTAATCGCTGCAAATTTAACAAAAAAACCTTGTGCGGTGGCCAAGGTTTGACGAATTTTCACTACCTTTGCGCCAAATTAATCATTCTTATACAAGCAATCACAATGAATATAGCATTTGCTTTTATCCTGTTTCTGGTGGCGGCCTTGTTAGTGTGGGGCATAGCCGAGGCTCATTACAAGGATTTCCACTATGAGGAAGACAAGCCACATCATCCGGATCCAACGGCCACGAAGGGCCCCCACAAGGAGCTCAACGTGCGCGATATCATGCGTGAGAACAGCACGCGCGGCTATGATGCCGTAGGATAAGGTTGTCGCAAGCAATCGACATCTGGAAATGTGAAAAGCCGTCTTTGTCTTAGGGCAAGGACGGCTTTTCGCAATTATTGGTTCTTGTGTTTCTTATTTTATGGCGGTTTTGTCATAATTCTTCGTATCTAGGAATGTGGTCCAAATATAAATATCCTTTACCTGTATAATCCGCCTTGCAGCAATAGTGGGAGAGGCCGTTGGAGACCATCAGATAGTCAACGTGCAGCAAGGTGTTGTAGGCTGCTATCTGTTCAAACACATGCTGGGTGATTGCCACTGTCGGGGCTTTGTATTCGACAATCATTCTGGGTTGCAGGTATCTGTCGTATAGTACGCTGTCAGCACGCAGCTGCTTGTCGCCCACCCGCAGGGAGACCTCGTTGGCAAGGAGCGTCTGGGGATAGCCCATGTGCTCAATGAGGTAATGGATGAAACTTTGGCGCACCCATTCCTCGGGGGTCAGTGCCACATAGCGGCGTCGCAGTACGTCGAGAATGCGGGGATGCTCGCGCGACCCCTGTAATTTTATGTCGAAAGAGGGGAGGTTTAACGGAATCATTTTACTATCTTTGCATGTGGTTCGTGTGCAAAGATAGTCATTTGCCGCGAGATACGTCAATTATCAACAGAAAGAATTATGCCGGAAAAGAGGCCTGCAGTCACGTTCGACGCCATCATGAAAGACCTGAAGGCGGGACATTATGCACCTATTTATATACTGATGGGTGAGGAGTCGTATTACATTGACCAAATCAGCGACTACATCCAGGAGCACGTGCTGTCTCCCGATGAACAGGCGTTCAACCAGACGGTGGTTTTTGGCGCCGACACCAATGCCGCGAAGATAGCCGACCTCTGCATGTCATATCCGATGATGGCCAGTCGTCGGGTGGTGGTGGTGAAAGAGGCGCAGGGCATGAAGGCTTTCGACCGGCTGGAGAAGTATGCCCAGAAACCATTGGCTTCGACCGTCCTGGTCATCTGCTACAAGAACGGAGTCATGAATCGGCGCCTGAGATTTGTGTCAGCTGCCGAGCGCACGGGCGTGGTGTTCGAGAGCAAGAAGCTCAAGGACTTCCAGCTTCCGTCGTTCATCCGCGATTATCTGAAG
>CAVDNW010000002.1:0-141624 GCA_963610435.1 Oscillospiraceae bacterium
AGGGCGCAGAGCGTGGCGGCATATAAAGCGCTGAGCGAGGAGGCGTAAAGCGGAAAGCGAAGCGCGCCAAAGCGGGAGCGAAGCGACAAGACGAAAAGAACGGGCGTCACCGGCGCAAGCCGGTCGGAAAATTTGAGAAACCGAGGCTTAGGGTCGGTGGCGCTTGAACGGCGGTTGAACGGTGGTCAAAGAGACGGTGGAGGGCAGAGTTTGGGCAGAATATGAGTAACTTTGCACTGAAAGAAAAAAGGCGGCGTTTCCCAATGGGCCGTGTGGTCTATCGCGGGTACAACAATGCGAACGCGAATGGCGGTGTGTCGAATGCGAATGCGAATAACGATGCTTCGAACGCGAATGCGAATGTCGGCTCGCGTCTGGACAACTAAAAGAAAAGAACTATATCGGCGTACAACGACGGGGACGTGCTCCCCAAGGTGGTGCCGAGGGAAACAAGCCACAGCAAAAGCATTGCACGGGCAATGGAAAGCTGAAACATCAAGTGCTGGGCAATAGGGTTTGGTAGGCCGGAGGCGGTTCGAAGAAGCTTGGCCCGGGAACAGGAAGGCCCTTATCTTCCCCCCCAAAAGACAAAAAGACCGATGCGCAGAGAAGGACACATCATGGAGGAGGTGACGGCCTGGAGCAACATGCAGGAGGCTTTTGACGCCGTGCTTCGCGGCACGAAACGCAAGACCTGCCGACAAGGCCGCTATCTGCTGGAACACCGAGAAGAGACGATAGCCGAACTGACGGCACAGCTGAAGGACGGCTCGTTTCGGCTGGGTGGATACCATGAGCGCGTGATCTGCGAATACGGCAAAGATAGGCATCTGCAGATACTGTCGATGAAAGACCGCATGGCGGTGTATGCGGTGATGAACGTGGTGGACGAGCATCTGCGCAAACGCTTCATCCGTACGACGGGAGCGAGCATCAAGGAACGCGGCACGCACGACTTGATGAAATGCGTGAAACGTGACTTGCAGGCTGACCCAGAGGGGACGGCTTACTGCTACAAGTTTGACGTGAGAAGATTCTATGACAACGTGAAGCCGGAGTTTGTGATGTGGTGCTTCCGTAGGGTGTTCAAAGACGAGGTGCTGCTGACACTGCTTGACCACTTTCTGCATTTGCTACCAAAGGGCATCAGTTTCGGACTGCGGAGTTCGCAAGGGGCAGGCAACCTGCTGTTGTCCGTATTCCTGGATCACTATCTGAAGGACGAGTGCGGCATTAGGTATTTCTACCGATACTGCGACGACGGCGTGGTGCTGGCAAGGACGAAAGCAGAGCTTTGGATGGTGCGCGACATCGTGCATGAGCGGCTTGGACTGATAGACCTGGAGATAAAACCCAACGAGCGGGTATTCCCAACGGCTGAGGGTATTGACTTCCTTGGTTACGTGATACGTCCCAACTACACCCTGCTGCGCAAACGCATCAAGCAGAAATTCGCACGCAAGATGCACGAGGTGAAATCGAGAAGACGACGGCGGGAGCTGACGGCATCCTTCTATGGGATGGTGAAGCACGCCGACTGCAACAATTTGTTTAATAAATTAACAGGCAACAAAATGAAATCATTTAAGGATTTGAATGTGGCTTACAAGCCCGAAGACGGCAAGAAGCGCTTCGCGGGTAGTGTTGTAAGCATCCGCGAGTTAGTGAACATCCCCATCGTGGTAAAGGACTTCGAGACGGGCATCAAGACGGAGCAGGGCGAAGACCGCTGCATCGTGGCCATCGAAGTGAACGGCGAGGCGCGGAAGTTTTTCACCAACAGCGAGGAGATGAAGAATATCCTCGCACAGATTAGAGAAGTGCCGGACGGCTTCCCGTTTGAGACGACCATCAAGACGGAGATGTTTGGCAAAGGTAGAACCAAATACGTATTTAGCTAAGATGAAAAGAGCACAAGGTGGCGCGGAGGTGAAACTGCTGGAATGCGTAAGCCCCGCAAAGAACAAATGGCGCGTCCGCTGGGACGTGCAGCAACGTGACGACGGCTCCACCGACTACATGGAGGTGGAACTGGCACACAAGCCGAGCGGCGAGGAAATAAAGGATCTCGTCAGAACATGGTATAACGAACAGGCGGATGCCTCGATATTGTCGGGATTCAGCTATGAGAATGCGCCAGTGTGGCTCTCGCAGGAGAACCAATACAACTATAAGGCGGCATACGACTTGGCGGTGCAGACGGAGGGCAAGACGCTGCCCGTGACGTTCAAGTTCGGCACAGACGAAGAGCCAGTGTACCGCACGTTTGAAACGCTTGAGGAGATAGCGGACTTCTACACCAAGACAGTGGCATACATACAAGGTGTGCTCGCTGACGGCTGGAAAAAGAAAGATGCAATTGACTTGAGTCTGTACGACGCTTGACGATGATCCCCTCGGGGGAGGATATAAAAAAAGCCCCCGGCCTGTTAATATAGACGCCAATCATTTATTAACAACACACCAGTACGATGCGCAACCGGGGGCGTATACCTCCTGCTGCACCGTACTGGTTTTTCGTTGTCATAAATGATTGGCTATACAAAGGTATAAAGTTTTGTTCGAAATGAAGGTATTTGATATTCTGAATTTTAACCGTGAGCCTCTGAAAAGGCTATTGCAGGCTGGAATCCGTTTGGAAGACGTGGAGTATATTGAACTATACAACGACTACACCGCCATGCTCGGCGGTGGCGACAAGGTGTCGTACATCGTGGCAACGCTTGCGGAACGCTATCATGTGAGCGAGCGCAAAGTGTATTCACTCGTGAAAAGATATGGAAGTGAATGTAACTCGCTGATTTTCGGGGGGGGTAAAGATAATTAACATTAAAATGCACTGCATGAGGCTTGCAGTGTGATTCTTTCGTAGCGTTCTTTTATTGATGCGGAAGCAGGGTAACTTTGCCGTATCAAAATAGAAAACGCTATGAATAAATATCATTCATTATTGGGGAAGGTGCTTGCCGAGGGCAAGTCCCAGCAGAACAAGAAAGGCAAGATAAAATACTTGCTCAACGAGCAGTTGACGCTCACACCGGCAGACCTGCTCGACATCTTCGAGAGCCACGGCATAGCCCGAAAGAAACTGAAAGAGGAACTGAAACTGTTTATGCAAGGTGAGCGCAACGTGGAGCGTTATCGCGAGGTGGGCATCTCGTGGTGGGACTATTGCGGGCAGACCTTGGTGAACAGTTATCCGACCTACATGGAAAAGCTTCCACCGCTCATCAATCGCATCAACCGTGAGAAGCGCAATAGCAAGAACTATGTGCTGTTTCTTGGTGCAACGGACGCTGAGAGCAACCAAGCGCCTTGTTTGAGTCTGGTGCAGTTTCAGATAGACGATGGTGCTTTGGTCGTGTCAGCCTACCAACGCAGCTCTGATGCCAATCTCGGTTTGCCCTCTGACATTTATCATCTCTATCTGATGGCGCGACAAATAGACTTGCCTTTGAAGTCCATCACGCTCAACCTCGCCAACGTACACATCTATGAGAACAATATCAACGGCACAGAACGATTGCTTGCTGGAGAAGAGAACATAAAGTTTGGATTGAATGTGTAATCCAAAAGCAACGTGATTCGAACGCCGTTTGAACGCTTTTCATTGACCGCTCAAATACAACAAAAGCAGCCCGATTTGGACTGCTTTTTGCCATTTTCAAGTGTTGCGTGCGCGAAACTTTTTACACGTTTCGTTTTTCCCGATTTTTACACGTTTCGTTTTTCAAGTTGAGCACATTTCGTTTTGTCGGATTTACAAGGCTTCCTTGAGGAGATACTCTTCATCATCGGTCATCTCCTTTTTAAATATAGAGAAAGACGGATTGGCATATCTCAAGCATCTCTTAGAGTATGTCTTTTGCTTTTCGGGATTGTAGCTGGCTACAGAATATCTCTCTATGTCAACCAAAAACGGGCCTTCGTATTCAAGATAATTGATGTCTTTCTCAATGGTCCTACGGCCAACTCCGTCTGTATCAGGATACATGTCTGCCAATCGCCTGCTGACCTCTTCTGTAAGGTCATCAAGCGAATAGTTATGATACCGACTGCTCAAAAGCTCATCAAGTATCTTGTATCGGGTCATTGCATTCTTGTTTGCCGGCATATTGTAATATTTAGGGCAAAGTTACATTCATGTAACGAATTCTATGTTCGTATTATTATGATTTGCCCTGCAATAAAGTTAGCAATTTGTCCGAAACCTCCTTCGCGAGCTTGAAGTCCGGGCGGCAGTGGCCTTGCCAAGGTGTGCCAAGGAAGTAGAGTTCGTCGGAGGTGAATGTCATTGGGTCTTAGATATATGCCTCCAGGCCATACGCGAACTGGGGATAGACAAGTTCCTGAAAAAGCAGGGATGGAGTGAGGTGAATTTTATGTAGTCACATCTTTATTGTCGGTAATTTTATCTTAAACTCTTCTTTCGTTTCACTTCTTCAGGAAATGCCTTGTCTCGCTCATTGTCATTTCTTTTTCGCATAAACAATTCCACCGATGATAATAACAAGCGTGAAAAGTTCAGCTACCGGTATGGCTGTCCATAACCCTATGGTTCCTAACAAGCGAGGCAGAAACATGAATCCCAACACAACGAAAACGACACCACGGAGAACGGTATAGACCATTGCACGCTTTGCCCGTGTGACGCTCTGATAGTAGCCTATGAAAGCCACGTTAAGGGCGAAAAAGATGGAGCATGTGGCAAACCAAGGCAGTCCGTCGACAGCCAAGGCATACGAAGGGTCATCAGGAGAGAGGAATGCTCCCACGATAAAGCGGTCGCCAAGAACAAGCGTCAGCATAGCGGCGATGCCGCACGCCATAGCGGAATAGAGCGACATCTTCAAGGCTCGGCCAACCCGATTGTCTTTACCGGCACCATAGTTATAACTGATGATTGGTTGGGCAGACTGGGCCACGGCATTGTTTACGGAGAAGATTATCGGGAACAGATAGCACACTATGGCGTAGGCCGCCACACCCTCTTCGTGGAGCATCGACATAAACATGTAGTTGCCCGCAATCATGGTGATGCTTATTGCCATCTCGGTGATGAAGGTGGCTGAACCTATCTTTATCATGTATCCTGTGTTGCGCAGAGTGAGCATGAGTGAAGTAGGGCTTGCCTTCAAACGGTAGAATTTCAGAGTGTTTGAGAACCACACGAAGTAGGCAACACTCATCAGTCCGCCACATACGCATGCAATGGATGTGGCAATAGCCGCACCTTTAACTTCCATTCCCATTGGGAATATGAAGAGCCAGTCGAGGCCTAAGTTGACTATGGCGCCCACCACTTGAATCCACATGGCATAACGGGGCGAGCCGTCGAGCCTTACCATCATCATCCCGACACACTGCCACAACAGAAACACCATGCCGGGCAAGAGCCACAGCAGATAGTCGAGAGCAGAATGCTCCAACCGAGGGCTGCAACCGAGGAAATAGACGATTGTTCTTGGCATAAGCAGGCACAGAAGGATGAAGATGGCAACAAACACAAAGCCCATACCAAAAGCCTGGGTCAGGATGATGCGTGCCGCCTTCTGGTTACCGTTGGCAAGATGCATGCTCGCCACAACCGATGCACCGATGCTGAACATCAGTCCGACTCCTGTAACCAAAGTCCATATCGGTGCCACAATGTTGACTGCGGCAATGCCGTCGGCACCCACGCCCCTGCCCACAAGTATGCCGTCAATAATTGTTTGTGCCGACATGAAGAGCATGCCTACGAGTGTTGGAAAGAATATTTTTCGGAACAACGGTCCTATCTGTCCCGAACCAAAGTCAATCTTGTCACGAGATATATCCATTCTATTCTGTGTTTTTAATTTAAAAATAAATATTTGCAAAATTACAAATAATCTGTGAGTGTGCGTAACAGAATAATGTGAAACTGAAAAAGAAAGGGGTGAACCGTAAAATCCATCCAGACATTTTAAGATTGAGTCTTGTGGTCGGCATGGCGACGGTGCACAAATAGTAGGGTATTTGCAGAAAATATACCCAATAGTCACAAAAATACATGTTTTTGAAAGAAAATGCAACGAAAAGTGCTTGTAAATGATAAAATAGTCGTAACTTTATTCCTCGAAATCCAAAACACAATGACATTATGGTCGAACTCATCAATCACGGAGTATATCTCCTCAACGGACAAGAGATACGCGAAGACTATTCGGGCGTGACGCCCGACGAGGCTCGCGAACAAACCATCGCCTATAGCATCCTGCGGGCACACGACATCGGAGGCGGCAAGGGACGCGACATGCACATTCGCTTCGACGCGATGATGTCGCACGACATCACCTATGTGGGCATTATCCAGACGGCGCGCGCCAGCGGCCTGAAGGAGTTCCCCCTGCCTTATGCCATGACCAACTGCCACAACTCGCTCTGCGCGGTGGGTGGCACCATCAATGAGGACGACCATGTCTTCGGTCTTTCGGCAGCCAAACGCTACGGAGGCATCTATGTGCCTGCCAACCAAGCCGTCATCCACCAGTTTGCCCGTGAGGAGATGGTGAAGTGCGGCAACATGATACTCGGGTCCGACTCCCACACGCGCTACGGTTCCTATGGCAACATGGGTGTGGGCGAGGGTGGAGGCGAGCTGGTGAAGCAGCTCTTGCGCAACACCTGGGACATCAAGGCGCCCGAGGTGGTGCTGGTGTGGCTTGAGGGTAAGCCGCGGCACGGCATCGGTCCGCACGACGTGGCCATATCGCTCACCAAGGCCGTCTTCGAGAACGGATTTGTGAAGAACAAGGTGCTCGAGTTTGCCGGCCCGGGCGTGGCCAATCTCTCTGTCGATTTCCGTTCGGGCATCGACGTGATGACCACCGAGACCACCTGTCTCAGTTCGATCTGGGTCACCGACGACCGTGTGCGCCAGTTCTATGAGCTGCATCACCGTCCGTCCGACTACCGTGAGCTTCGTCCTGGAGCCGTGGCTTACTACGACAGCATGGTGCGCATCGACCTCTCGTCTCAGGAGTCGATGATAGCCTTGCCTTACCATCCTTCCAACGCCGTCACCATCCACGAGTTGCAGGCTGACCCCGAGGGTGTGCTGCGCCGTGTGGAGGACGACACGCGCCGCCGCTTTGGCGACAAGGTCCACCCCGACCTGCTGAGCAAGATACGCGACGGGAAGGTCTATGCCGACCAGGGCATCATTGCCGGCTGTGCCGGCGGTACCTATGAGAATCTCTGCGAAGCGGCCTCCATCCTCAGCCAGGGGTCTGTGGGCAATGGGTTCTTCACCTGTTCGGCCTATCCGCAGTCCACTCCTGTCTTCGTAGCCGCCAACCGTGCGGGTGTCACCACCGATCTCATGGATGCAGGTGTGGTGGTGAAACCGGCTTTCTGTGGTCCGTGCTTTGGTGCGGGCGACGTGCCGTCCAACAATGGGCTGAGCATCCGCCACACCACGCGCAACTTCCCCAACCGCGAGGGCTCGAAGCCTGGCCAGGGCCAGATTTCCATGGTGGCTCTTATGGATGCGCGGTCCGTGGCGGCATCAGCCGCACGCGGCGGCGTCATCACGGCGGCCACCGATGTCGACTATGACGTTCATTACCGCCCCTACGACTACGACGACCGCATCTATGCCCGCCGCATCTACCGCGGCTTCGGCCACCCCGACCCTACGGAGCCCTTGCGCTACGGTCCCAACATCAAGGACTGGCCCGAGATGGCACCCATGGCCGACAACATGCTCCTGCAGCTTACGGCCGTCATCCGCGACCCCGTGACCACCACCGACGAGCTTATCCCTTCTGGCGAGACGTCGAGCTACCGTTCCAACCCCCTTCGCCTGGCCGAGTTTGCCCTGTCGCGGCGTGTGCCCGAATATGTGGGGCGTTCGAAGGACGTGCAGCGTGAGGAAGACCGGCGCCGAAAGGGCGATGTGCCGGCCGACGTGGCCGAGACGCTGCGGCTCGTAGGAGCCTCGGCTGCCGATACATCGTTTGGTTCTTGTGTCTTTTCCAACAAGCCCGGCGACGGTTCGGCGCGCGAGCAGGCGGCCAGTTGCCAGAAGGTGCTGGGCGGCGATGCCAACATCTGCTACGAATACGCTACCAAGCGCTACCGCTCCAACTGCATCAACTGGGGCCTTGTGCCCTTCACCATCAGTCCCGACACAGCCTTCACTCTCGAGGTGGGCGACCGCATCTACGTGCCGGGCATCCGCGAGGCCATTCTCAGCGGCCGCGAGGAGATAACGGCGCAGGCCGTGCATGCCGACGGCCGTGTGGAACCGCTCCGCCTGCTCTTCCAGAACCTCACGCCCGATGAGCGCGACATCCTGGCCGACGGATGCCTCATCAACCATTACCGCAAGCTTGCTGAGAAATGACCGAAGGCCAAGCACAGACAACCCGGCGTCCCGTATAGGCGGGCGTCCGGGCAACCACAAACCCAACCATGAACACAACAAAAACGCATCAACACCCATGACAGAGAAAATCAAGATGACCACGCCGCTCGTAGAGATGGACGGCGACGAGATGACACGTGTGCTGTGGAAGATGATCAAGGAGGAGCTCATCCTGCCTTTCGTCGACCTTAAGACCGAATATTATGACCTGGGGCTTCCCTACCGTGATGCCACCGCCGACCAGGTGACGCTCGACGCCGCTGAGGCCAACAAGCGCCTGGGCGTGGCCGTGAAGTGTGCCACGATCACCCCCAACCTCAAGCGCATGGACGAGTACCACCTCCATCAGATGTGGAAGAGCCCCAACGGCACAATCCGTTCGGTGCTCGACGGCACCGTGTTCCGTGCACCCATCACGCTGCCCAGCGTCAAGCCTGCCGTGCGCGGCTGGGAGTCACCCATCACCATCGCCCGCCACGCTTACGGCGATGTCTACAAGAGTGTGGAGCTCAGGGCTCCCGAGGCTGGCACGGCCAAGCTCGTCTTCGAAGGCGAGAGCGGCGAACGCCGCGAGGTGGAGATCCATCGTTTCGACGGCCCCGGTGTCATCCAGGGCATGCACAATACCGACAAGAGCATCCGATCCTTTGCGCGCAGCTGTTTCCAGTATGCCATCGACACGCACCAGGACCTGTGGTTTGCCACCAAGGACACCATCTCAAAGACCTACGACGCACAGTTCCGCATCATCTTCGAGGAGGAATACGAGGAGCACTACAAGACGCAGTTTGAGCAGCTGGGCATCACCTATTTCTATACGCTGATCGATGACGCCGTGGCTCGCGTCATCCGCTCCAAGGGAGGCTTCATCTGGGCCTGCAAGAACTATGACGGCGACGTGATGAGCGACATGGTGTCGACGGCCTTCGGGTCGCTGGCCATGATGACCTCGGTGCTCGTTTCGCCCGACGGCAACTATGAGTACGAGGCGGCCCACGGAACGGTCACCCGCCACTACTACCGCTATCTCGAAGGCGAGGAGACCAGCACCAACCCCATTGCGACCATCTTCGCATGGTCGGGCGCCTTGCGCAAGCGCGGCGAGAAGGACGGCCTGCCCGACCTCATGCGCTTTGCCGACGCTCTCGAGGGTGCCTGCTTCGACACCATGAACAGCGGTGTGGTCACCAAGGATCTTGCCGGTCTCATGGAGGGCGTCACCGTCAGTCAGGTCAACTCGCTGACCTTCATTCAGACCATTCGTCAGCATCTCGAGCAACGTCTCGCCTGAGACGATGGCTGACATCGCAAAGTGGGTGTGTTGCCCTGTCGCGCAAGAGCAAACGGCTTGTGGCCTTGCGCGATAGGGCAGCTCACCCACTTTGTGATGATGCGGCTCTGCCCCGTGCAGATGCATACTGACCGTAAAGGCAGGTGAAACGGGTTGGTCGATTTTGTTTTTGTCTCAAATCCGCAACTTCTTTGTCACTTTAAGTCCTTGGCCGGCCAAAAAGTGCGCATTGCCCTTTGCCGTTCTGCCAAGATGCACTATCTTTGCAGAAGATAGGACGCACCCCAACCTGACGACCGAGCCATCTTGACGTCCCGCACCGTGCGTGCGCCGTCTTTGCAAAAGAAAGGAAAACTTAAACCTGTAACTATTAAGAATGAGAAAACTATTGTTCACCATGATGCTGGGCGCAATGACGCTGACGGCCAGCGCGCAGACCTCCCGCGACCTTGGCGACGGGACTTTCCACAATCCCGTCATCTGGGCCGACGTGCCCGATGTGTGTGTCATCCGCGTGGACGACACGTTCTATATGGTCAGCACGACCATGCACATGTCGCCCGGATGCACCATCATGAAGTCGAAGGACCTCGTCAACTGGTCGGTGGCGGGATACGCCCACGACCAGCTGGAGGAGACGGACGGCTTCGCCCTGAAGAACGGGCAGAACGACTATGCCCGCGGTTCGTGGGCCGCCAACATCCGCTACGACAAGTATGAGAAGCGCTTCTACCTCATCGTCACCTGCAACACGACGCAGAAGTCGTATATCTTCACCACGCAGGACATCGAGCACGGACCCTGGTACCGCAGTGAGGTCAGCATGTGCTACGACCCCGGCTTTCTCTTTGAGGACACGGGCACCGAGTGCAAGAAGTATGTGATACATCCCGACGCCAGCCTCCAGCGCAGCGAGGCTTATCTCTGTGAGATCATACCCGACGGCCAGGGCGGCGTGAAACTTGGCGAGCGCCGTAAGCTGCTCGACTACACGCAGGCCGACAACCCCAGGCAGGGGCTACGCGCCGAGGGTTACCACGGCTACAAGATCGGCGACTACTATTACATCTTCATGATACAGGGAGGCCACGGCGAGGCATGGCGACAGCAGATCTGCTGGCGCAGCAAGTCGCTCTTCGGCGGACAGTGGGAGGTGCGCAAGGTGTTCAACGGGCACATGAAGAATGCTGACGGCACCTTCTTCCAGAAAAGCAGCGGCGTGGCGCAGGGCAATATCGTCGACACGCCCGACGGCCGCTGGTATGCACTCTTCTTCCAGGACCAGGGGGCGTTGGGGCGTATGCCCGTGCTGATTGACATGAAGTGGGGACAGGACGGATGGCCCGTCATCGGACGCGACGGCAAGAGTGCCGATGCCGTGATGCCCATCCCCGTGAAGGCCGCGGCCGGGAAGAAGGGAGCAGCCAAGCCCTCCATCGTGGTCAGCGACGAGTTTGACAACGGCAAGAAGGCCGACCGCTACCTTATCTCCGACAAGTATGCCCACTCGCTGGGCCGCGGCGGCGAGTATGACCTCACGTCATCGATACTGAAAAAGGAATGGCAGTGGAACCACAACCCTGATAACCGCTACTGGACACTGACCGAGCGCAAGGGATGGCTCCGCCTGAAGGCCGGACAGATGGCCCACAACATACGCGACGCACGCAACACGCTGACGCAACGCACCTTCGGTCCGCAGTGCCAGGCCGAGACGATGCTCGATGTGAGCGGCATGAAGGATGGCGACTGTGCAGGCCTGACCCTCTTCCAGAACCAGTATGGCTATGTGGGCGTCGAGATGACAGACGGAGTGAAATATATAGTCATGCGCCGCGCCATGAAGAAAGACGACCCGCGGGGACAGGTCATCGAGAAGTTGCCGCTCCGTGGCAACAAGGTCTATCTTCGCACCCGCGCCGACTTCACTGACCGCATCGACAAGGGCTACTTCTACTACAGTCTTGACAACAAGACCTGGCACAAGATTGGTGACGTGCTCAACATGAAGTTCGATTGGCCCGACTTCTGCGGCCAGCGCATGGGCCTCTTCTATTTCCCCACGCGCACGCTCGGCGGCCATGCCGACTTCAACTATTTCCACGTCTCAGGTCCCAACCTGTAGCATGCAGCAATAAAATCATGTTCGTAAACCCGTAGGGTAGGGGCGCAAAATTCAATCTGTTACAATGAATTATGCGCCCCTTACCTTACTGGGGAAGCGAATATCGAATCTTACAATAGTCAAAAGTAAGCCCCATATATCCATAATCTTTGTAACAAAGAGACATTCAATATATTACAACATTGCATGAGTTTTTTACCGGATACCAATGATAAAAAACGAACAAAAACTCTTCGCAGAATCGCGTATTTGCCACGAAGTCTAAGGTCTTCCGCAAATACGCGATTTTGATGATGGCTTATGTAAATGACGGAACGTCAGGCGATTGCAAAATCGTGACAGGTAAGAAGGCCGCCAGGAACGCCCCGTTCATTGAGATAGACGCCTTATCGTACCTCGATAGATGCCGAATCGACTCCTGAAAGGTGCCCGAAGGTGAGACGGCAAGCCCTCTTTTAAGGTGCGATTCGGTACCTATGGTCTCGCATCTGCTGCGTGCGGAGGTTGTTGCAGCTATTGTCTCGTCTTTTATTTGCACATAAATTGTCGCGCCACGTTCCAGAAGGTCATGCTCCGAGAGGCCGTTTTTTTCAGAAATGATATGACACTTCAAGTTTCGGATTTAGCCAAAGCAGGTTGCGTTCGACTTTGCCGCTTGCGCGGGCTGCAAGCCCTGTAAGGTCGCCACAATGCCAGCCCAGGGGCTGCGTTATTGGTAACCCCATCAAAACGTAGGGGTTCACCCCCACGCTATAGAGTGTCGTCCCTACGGGACTTGCCAGCTGCGAAATTCTTACCGGACACCAATAGTTCACAATAGTGAGATAGGGGCGTTGCTTCCGTTGACTACAGAATATGCGGTACCCTCGTTTCCTGTTTGGCGGTGCGCCTAGAAACTATAGGAAAAGCCGAGTGATGTGTATTCCTTGAACATCCAGTAGCCGTGATGGTCGTCGCGCGTTCGCGAGTCGTCGAAACGCGGATAGATGAAGAACTTGGCTGCGATGTAACGGTTGAACTGGAAGCTGAAGGTGTTCTCAAACTCCATCTCGGCGCGTTCGTAGGTGGTGTAGCCGTAGATGCGCGAGCGCCAGCTGATATTGCTTGCCATGTTCCATGTGACATCGACGGTTAGCTGCGAACCGAAGTCGTTGAGCGCATGGTGGCCCTCGTCGATGCCGTAGCGTGTGGCAAGGCCCACGCGGTCCACAAACTTGAAATTGTAGGCCAGTGGAGCCAGATGGACGCTGCCGCGCAACTTGCCTTTGAGCCAGTTGACGTTGTAGTCCATACCGATAGACACGTTGACGTTGAGTGGCGAGAGGAAGTCGGAGTAGACGTAGTTGCTGTTGGTGCCGAAGTTGCGCATGAACTGTGTGGAGGCAACGGTCTGGAACGTGTAGTACCAGTGTTTGGTGGCTTGCAGGCCGAGTTTGCCCGTGTAGCGCAGCAGGTCCTCGGAGGTCTTCAGGTTGTGGAGCGAGTCGCCGCGCGATGTCTGGAAGCCAAGTTTCATCTCCAGCGTGTTGTCCCACTTCACCTTCTGCTTGTTGTTGTAGTTGGCGCGCAGGGTCAGCGATCCCACCATCGAGTAGTTGCTTTGTCCGCCCTTGTACCAGTTGCTGGATATATAGTTCTGTAGGAACTGCAGGTAGTAGTCGCCGCTGAACGACCAGAAATTGGGCTTCAGCACCACGATGTCCACGATGTCAGGCATCACCTCCTTAGGCTGTGCCTGTGGTGTTTCCACCTCGGGTTTGTCGGTCACGGTCTTCGGGGCCAGTACGGGGCCGGCCTTCTCCAGTTGTTGCTCGGTGGCTGCCACGAGGTCGGGGCGCGAGAGATAGATGTGGAGCAGGTGGTCGTCGACGGCCGTGAGGGTGTCGCCGAGGGAGAAAGCCTTGTGGGCCACGCCCTTGTAGAAGGTCATGGGAAGAAACATCGGTGCCAGACCTTCGGGACGGATGGTCGTGGGCACGCTGACGCTGTCGGCATAAAGCGAGTCGCCGTAGAGCCGCAGCGAGTCGGCATATTGCTGGCTTGCCTTGACCGTTGCGGGTTGTGGCCGGTGCGTGGTGCGCGTGTAGCGCTGGGCACTGGCAGAAATAGCCGCTATCAGCAGCAGCGGCAGGAGTATCGTGATGTGCGTGTATCTTTTCATGACTGGATGCAAAGTTAGTAATAATCACCGAAACGATGCCCGCCTTTTCCTGTTTTTTCAACCCTTCGAAGAAATCTTTTTGATGGCAACGCAAGATTCGGATATGCATTTATCGGGACAATTCTGCCGATTTTCATCTTTTCGTTGTATCTTTGTAGCTGTTAATGTGAGACGGGTACCAGCGTGGCACAACTCCCCTTGCGCCGTGAGGGGGCAATGGACTGGGACTTGGTCGCCACGTTTCAGGCAAACAACAACTAATCAATCAAAGAGATGAAGAAGATCAGATGGGGATTTATCGGTTGTGGCGAGGTCACCGAGAAGAAGTCGGGTCCTGCCTTCAGCGAGGTGCAGGGCTCAGAGGTTGTGGCTGTCATGAGCCGCAATGCCGACAAGGCACGCGCCTATGCCGAACGCCACCATATCCCCAAATGGTACACCGATGCGCAGGAACTCATCGATGACCCGGCCGTCGATGCCGTCTACATCGCCACGCCGCCCTCAAGCCATGCCACTTTCGCCATCATGTCCATGCGCTCGGGCAAGCCCTGCTACGTTGAGAAGCCCTTGGCGGCCAACTACGAGGACTGCCTGCGCATCAACCGGATATCCGAGCAGACCGGGGTGCCCTGCTTCGTGGCTTACTATCGCCGCTACCTGCCTTATTTCCGCAAGGTCATGGAGCTGGTGAACGACGGCACCCTTGGCAAGATCATCAATGTGCAGATACGCTTCTCTGTGCCGCCGCGCGAGCTCGACTATGCACACGGGAGCAGCCAGCCATGGCGTCTGCAACCCGATATAGCCGGTGGCGGAGGCTATTTCTATGACCTGGCACCCCACCAGCTCGACCTCCTCCAGCAACTCTTCGGCGTCATCCTGCGTGCCCATGGCTACTCTGCCAACCGCGCCCATCTCTACCAGACACAAGACACCATCAGTGCCTCGTTTCTCTTCCAAAGCGGCATACCCGGCAGTGCCTCGTGGTGCTTTGTGGGTCACGAGAGCGCCAGGGAAGACCGCATCGTCATCATCGGTGACAAGGGGTCGATGGGTTTCTCGGTCTACAACTACGACCCCATACAGGTTGTCACCAGCGAAGGCAACCAGAGTTATATAATCCCCAATCCCGTACATGTGCAGCTGCCCATCATCCGTTCGGTCGTCGAGCATCTGCAGGGCATAGGCACCTGCGAGGCCACCAGTGTCAGCGCCACGCCCACCAACTGGGTCATGGACCGCATATTGGGCAAATTCTGACTCCATGAGACTCGGTATACTGCTGCTCGCGTTTCTCTGTGCCATGGCGTGCCAGGCCGCCCCCGTCACTGCGGACACCACCGCTGCCGACGGGAAGCAACGCCGTACCCATGCCGTGGGAAAACAGTTGCGCAACCCCATCCTCAATGCCCTCTATCAGTTTGTCAAGGAGTTCTCGCGCGTCGATACCGACTACGTGGAGCCGCAGCACTACAACTTCACCGTGATGCTGCAGAACACCAATACCTATGAGTACTACTACCTCGCCAACAAGAAAAAACAGGGGATAGGTTTCTCGCCCAAGCCCTCGGTGAAGGTAGGTCCCTATGTGGGATGGCGATGGATGTTTCTCGGTTACACGGTCGACCTGACGCATCTCGGCAGCAGCGACAAGAAGCAAGATATCAACCTCAGCCTCTACAGCAACCAGATCGGAGTAGACTTCTTCTACCGCAGGTCGGGCGACGACTACACCATCGCCAGTCTCAACCTGGGCAATGGCGTCGATACCCGAGCCGTCAAGGGCGCATCGTTCAACGGCTTCCACTCGAGTATCAGAGGCGGCAATCTCTACTATATCTTCAACCACCGCAAGTTCTCGTACCCTGCGGCTTACAGCCAGAGCACCGTGCAACGGCGCACCGCAGGCAGTCCGATGCTGGGCATAGGCTATACGCGCCACTCGCTCGAGGTCGACTGGCAGAAGCTCGGCTCTGTCTTGGAGCAGCGGCTCGGCTCCGAGTTTGACGAGGCCTCCATCGACTCCTCGTTGATGTTCTCCAAGGTCAAATATATCGACTACTCCGTCTCCGGCGGCTATGGCATCAACTGGGTGTTCGCCTACAACTGGCTCCTCAACGCCTCGCTCATGGGCTCACTGGCCTACAAGCGGTCGATGAGCGACGTGGAGCGGCAGTCGAAAGACTTCTTCCGCGCCTTCGACTTCAAGAACATCAATATCGACGGCGTGCTACGCCTCGGACTGGTGTGGAACAACACACGGTGGTATGCAGGCATGAGTTCCATCTTCCACGCCTACAACTACCGCAAGGACCAATTCCGAACCAACAACATCTTCGGTTCGGTCAACTTCTATTTCGGTTTCAATTTCGGGCGGAGATGACCGCCTCCCTCATACAGACATGAAAAAGCTCATCATCCTCTGCTTCCTGATTTTCAGCACGGCTATGGCGACCCAGGCTGCCACGCCCGACTATTGGCGCAGCGACTCCGTGAAGGTGGTGCGGCTGCTGGACCATGCCCGCCGCCTCCCGCACACCACCAACTACATGTTGTGGTTCGCGCGCCAGCTGTGCGGACTGCCCTACGTGGCCAAGACGCTGGAGGGCAACGATGACGAGCGACTCGTGGTCAACCTGCGGCAGATGGACTGCACCACCTACGTGGAGACCGTTCTCGCCCTTGCACGTTGCGCCCACCGGCAGCAGGCAACGTTTGCCGATTTCTGCACCAGTCTCCGTCTCATCCGCTATCGCGACGGCAATGTGTACTATCCCGACAGGCTCCACTATTTCACCTATTGGATACAAGACAATGTGCGCATGGGTCTCGTGGACGACCTGCAGGCCCCCACGCCGCCCTTCACCGCCGTCCAGACCGTCAGGGCCAACTATATGACCACCCATACCGAGGCTTATCCCATGCTGCTCAAGCATCCCGAGTGGGTGGACGAGGTGCGGCGCATGGAAGACTCCATCAGCGGACGCCGCTACCGCTACATACCCAAGACACAGCTGGCCGACAGCCGCCTGCTCCGACAGACCATCCGCGACGGCGACATCATCGTGATCATCACTTCCAGAAAAGGCCTTGATACAAGTCATATCGGCATTGCCGCATGGCACGATGACGGGCTACACATGCTCAACGCCTCGACGGTCCATCACAAGGTGGTGGAGGAGCCTATGCTGCTCTCGGCCTACATGGCGCGTCATCCCTCTCAGATGGGCATACGCATTGTCAGGCCCCGCTGGCCGAAAGGGTAGGCGACAGACAGGGCATGAGCCTCAAACGGACAAACCATCAAACACAGATAAAGGCATGAAACAAACGAAAAAGTACTGGGCAGCGCTCGCCCTCGCCCTCACGCTGGCCCACGGCAGCGTGGCCGCACAGACCTATACCGCACAATATCCGAAAGACCTGGTCAAGGTGGCCGCCAAGTGGGTGAAGCGCGGCGCATGGAAAGGCACGTTTACCAAGGCTGTTCCTGCACCGACAGTCAACTCCACTGATTTCTATATCCAATATACCCGCAACCGGCGACAGTGGGACGCCCTCTTCGCCTGGCTGCAGGCCAACGACCTCAAGGCGCTCAAGCCCGGACGCACGCCCATCGGCGGCTCGGGACTGACGGCATCTGTCGAAGACGGTACCAACTGGTGTAGCGAGGATGACCTCAAGGCCGGAAAAGGCTCGGAGTCGCATCGCGAGAAGATCGACTTCATGATTGTGGTCGACGGCTCGGAGGGCTTCGCACTGCTCGACCACGACACGTCGACGCCCTTGGGCGACTACAAGCCCGACGTGGAACACTATCGCTTCGACGAAGCACGGCTGAAGCGTTTCGAGTCCATCCCCGGCACCTTCAATGTCATGTTCCCATCCGACTGGCACGTGGCCAAGGTGAAGACAGGCAAGGACGGCGAGCACGTGAAGGTCATCGTCGTGAAGGTCGACTACAAACGATAGTTATTAATATGTGTTAAATGTAAGGCGGGGCATGATGGCATGTGCCCCGAAAGCCGTATCTTTGAAAAAAAGAAAGTCGAAGATGAATATCCCATTACGTCTGGCACTTGCTTTGGCCGTTTCGTTGTCCTCGCTCCTGGGTATGGCCCAGGCCGACTCGCTGCAACACCGCACGATGGTTTACCCCACCTACCGTTCCGCCTTGGTGACGCTTACCACAGGCAGGGTGGTCACGGTGCCGCTTGCCAACGTGTTCCTGAAGGGCAGCGTGCTGGTTTACCGCAATCCCCAAGGACGCGTCATGGAGGCCAACCGCAAGACCATCAGGAGTGTAGACTTTGAGGACCGACACTACGAGCGCATCGATACCATGCTCTATTGGCGTGTCGACACCGTAGGCGACAACGCCCTCTATCTCGCCACCTACATCGACATGGCCTCTCTCCGGCAGCAGATTCTCAACGGACGCAACATGACCGATGTGCAGCTCAACTCGCTCATGCTCAGCTCCACGGCCATCACCGTCAACGAGGCCGACCTCGAGCTGCCTTACACCAACGTCTACTACTACCGGTACCGGGGCAAATGGCTGCGTGTGCACGAGCGCGACATTGACCACGCCTTGCCCCGCGACAAGCGCGACGCCTGCAAGGTGGCGCTCTCCATGCCGGGCTTCTCATGGACCGACCCTCACAGCTTGATGAATCTCCTACGGAGCATCAGCGACTGAACGCAGTGAGTACGCGTGCTTATCACACCAAACCATCATACCCAATAGTCATGCAAAACATCACCGAATATCGCAAGCAAATCCTGCAAGCCCTGTGTGCTGCATCCGATCCCGACGGCCGCCGACGCCTCACCGACGAGGAAGCCGCACGGCTGGCCAAGGAGTTCTCTGATGAGGAACTGGCCTTCGGCATGGACTACAACACTCCCGAGGAGGTGGCCGATATGTTGCTCGACGCTGACTTGTGATACATTTCCGACAACCTTATCCAACCCGATTATGAAAGCCAAGAATTCCATAGACGCCTATCTCAACGAGATCGGCCAAGAGAAGCGCCTCACCGATGCCGAAGAGCGGCAGTTGGCGGAGCGCATACAGCAGGGTGACAGCCAGGCGCTGGACCGCCTCACCACCGCCAACCTTACCTTTGTGGTGTCGCTGGCCCACCAGTATGCCGGTCACGGCCTGCCTACCGAGGACCTCATCAGCGAGGGCAATATCGCCATGATGCGTGCGGCGACCAAGTTTGACGGCAGCCGCGGAAAGCGCTTCGTGACCTTTGCAGCACCCTACATACGCGAGGCCATGCGCCAAGCCATCGAGCAGCAGACGGGTCTCTACCGTGTGCCGCGCGACGCCAGTGCCTCGGCCTCGGAGTGGCGTCGTAGCCGCGCCCTCTCGATCGACGCTCCCGTGGGCGGCAGTCAGGACCTGAGCCTGGGCCGCGTGGTGGCCAATCCGCATGCCGCCGACCCCGGACAGCTGCTGGAGGAGGGTTCCATCATCGAGGAGCTCGAGCGGTTGGTAGCCCGTCTTGACGGACGTGAGCAGCGCGTGGCGGCTTGTCTCTATGGCGTGGGCACAGCGCCGCTCACCATGGCCGAGACCGCCCAGCAGATGGGACTCAAGCGCGAACGCGTCAGGCAGATACGCGACAAGGCAGTGCGCCAGCTCTGCCGCATGACGACCAGTAAGGACCTCCGCAACTATCTGAGACGATGAGATACATGCTTCTTTCCGACATCCACGGTTCGATGCCGCGGCTGCAGCGTGCGCTCGACTTCTATCGCGCACGGCAGTGTGACATGCTGCTCCTCATGGGCGATATCCTCAACTATGGTCCCCGCAACGGAGTGCCCGACGGACTGGATGCGCCAGGCATCGTCAAGGCGCTCAATGACATGGCCGAAGACATCGTGGCCGTGCGCGGCAACTGCGACTCCGAGGTCGACCAGATGCTCCTCCAGTTTCCTATCCTCTCGACCTACACGCTTCTCGTCGACGAGGGGCGTCGCATCCTGCTCACCCACGGACATGTCTACAACAAGGAGACACTGCCTCCCGGCCGCTTCGACGCCGTGGTCTACGGTCACACCCACCTCTGGGAGCTCACTGAGCGGCAAGACCATAGCGTGGTCTGCAACACGGGTTCCATCACCTTTCCCAAGGGCGGCAACCCGCCCACGCTGGGCATCATGGACGACGGTGTGATCACCATCTACAACTTCGACACCCTGGAGCCTCTCGCCTCGAAAGCCGTGCCCCACCTGTCGGGACACCGGGAGGCCGGCAAGCAATGACACCCGAAACATTATCAAACCATAAAAACAACTACAAGATGCGAAAGTTCACTTTCAAAGCAGTTATCGCCCTCGCAGTGGGCGGTCTGACCCTGAGTTCCTGCATCGGTTCGTTCGGACTGACCAACAGTGTGCTCAACTGGAACAAGCAGCTCAGCAGTAGCAAGTTTCTCAACGAACTGGTGTTTCTCGTCATTAGCCCGGCCTATGCCGTGTGTAGCGTGGCAGACCTGTTTGTGCTCAACACCATTGAGTTCTGGACAGGCAACAAGGTGGTGGCCCACGTCGGCGAGACCAAGAACGTGATGGGCAAGGACGGCCTCATGTATGCCGTGAAGACCTTGAAGAACGGTTATGAGATAACCGCTCCCAATGGTGAGGTGTCCAGTTTGATTTACAACAAGAAGGAGAAGAGCTGGAACTACAAGGACAACGGTTCGCTGAAAGAGCTGTTCCGCTTCAATGAGGACGGCACCATCCAGGCTACGTTGCCCAATGGCAAGAAGATGAATGTGACCCCGGACCAGGCCGGACTGTTCCAGGTGAAGATGGCTGTCCAGGACGGCGTCTACTTCGCTTCTGCACGTTAGAATTTTCTGTCACCAACTACCATTTGGCCCGCATGGAGAGCATAAGGCGTTCCTTTCTGCTCACCATGCGGGCTAAATTGTGGATGGTGAGGGCATGATTGCCATCGCCCATAGCTTGAGACGGAATATCTTTTTGGCCTACCTATTAGTAGGTATTCTGTGACGTTATTTGCCCTTTGCAACGTTGTTGCGAATAAATATTTGTAATTTTGCATCGTTAAAAATAATTAGCAATATGAAATTATCAGAGTTGCATACGGGCCAGACGGGCATCATTGTCAAGGTGATGGGACATGGCGGTTTCCGCAAGCGCGTGGTGGAGATGGGCTTCATTAAGGGCAAGCACGTCGAGGTGTTGCTCAACGCCCCGCTGAAAGACCCCGTGAAGTATCGCATCATGGGCTACGAGGTCAGTCTGCGCCACTCTGAGGCCGGCATGATTGAGGTGGTCACCGAGGAGGAGGCCCTTCAGATGAGAAACCGGGAAAAGCATGAGACGACGGGCAAGGCCGACGAGCTGCGGACCATCGTTGACGCTACGGACCCCGACGACTTGCCCATTACCGATGCGCAACTGGCCGATGTGGCCGACAAGCGCCACAAAGTGATCAACGTGGCACTTGTGGGAAACCCCAACTGCGGCAAGACTTCGCTATTCAACTTTGCAAGCGGTGCTCACGAGCGAGTGGGAAACTACAGTGGTGTTACTGTCGATGCCAAGGAGGGACATGCCTCGTTCGGCGGCTATGAACTGAACCTCGTCGACCTGCCGGGAACCTATTCGCTCTCGGCTTACTCGCCCGAAGAACTCTATGTGCGCAAGCAGCTGGTAGAGAAGACTCCTGATGTGGTGATCAATGTCATCGATGCCTCTAACCTTGAGCGCAATCTCTACCTCACCACACAGCTCATCGACATGCACATCCGCATGGTGGTGGCTCTCAACATGTTTGACGAGACAGAGCAACGTGGCGACAACATCAATGTCGATGCGCTTTCAAGCCTCTTCGGAGTGCCCATGCAGCCGACGGTGTTCACCTCTGGGCGGGGCGTGCAAGAGCTCTTCCGCAAGGTCATCGAGGTCTATGAAGCCACAGAGGATGCCGATGCACATTTCCGCCATATCCATATCAACCACGGTCACGAGATAGAGCATGGAATCACTGAGATACAGGAACATCTGAAGAAGGAACCCGGACTGCGCGAGCATTACTCCACGCGCTACCTGGCCGTCAAGCTCCTCGAAAGCGACAAGGAGGTGGAAACGCTCGTGAGAAGCTTCCCCGACGCGGCCGAGATACTGATGCATCGCGACGAGGCGGCCAAGCGTGTGCTGGAGGAAACGAAGGAAGACGCGGAGACAGCAATCATGGATGCCAAGTACGGATTTATCCGTGGCGCTCTGGCTGAGGCTGGCTACGTGACGGGCAAGTCGAAGGACACCTATCAAGTGACCCATCTGTTGGACCGCATACTGACCAACCGCGTCGTGGGCTTCCCCATTTTCATCGCGCTGCTGGCACTCATGTTCTTTGTCACGTTCAATCTGGGTGCCTATCCCATGGACTGGATTGACCAGGGCGTCGGTCTGTTGGGTGATTTCCTCGGCAGTCACCTGCCTGACGGTCCCGTGAAGGATTTGCTTGTCGACGGCATCATCGGCGGTGTGGGAGCCGTCATTGTTTTCCTGCCCCAGATCCTGATACTCTATTTCTTTATCTCCTTCATGGAGGACTGTGGATACATGTCGCGTGCCGCCTTCATCATGGACAAGCTGATGCACACGATGGGACTTCACGGCAAGTCGTTCATCCCGCTCATCATGGGCTTCGGCTGCAACGTGCCCGCCGTGCTCGCCACGCGCACCATCGAGAGCCGCCGCTCACGTCTGGTGACGATGCTCATCCTGCCGCTCATGAGTTGCGAGGCACGCATACCCATCTATATCATGATCATCGGTACGTTTTTCTCGCTGCGCCAGCAATGGCTCATCATGACTGCGCTCTATCTCATCGGCATCGCTATGGCCGTCCTCATGAGCAAGGTCTTCACCAAGATATTGGTCAAAGGCGAAGACACGCCGTTTGTCATGGAGTTGCCTCCCTACCGTTTTCCTACGGCCAAGGCCGTGGGCAGGCACACCTGGGAGAAGGGCAAACAATACCTGAAGAAGATGGGTGGCATTATCCTTGCATCGACCGTCATCGTATGGGCACTTGGCTATTTCCCGCACAACGAGCAGCTCACACCGCAGCAGCAACAGGAGCAGAGCTACATCGGACGCATCGGTAAGGTGGTGGAGCCGGTGTTCTCACCGCAAGGCTTCAACTGGAAGTTTGACGTGGGACTGATTGCCGGCGTGGGTGCCAAGGAGATTGTCGCCTCGACCATGGGCGTACTCTATTCCAACGATGACAGTTTTGGCGATGACACGGATGTCAACGACGAGGGTGGCAAGTATGAGAAGCTGCATAAGGTGATAACCACCGACGTGGCCCGGACGCAGGGCATAAGCCTTACTGATCCGCGACTTGAAGGTATAGCCACGCTCACGGCATTCTGTTTCCTGCTTTTTGTCTTGCTCTATTTCCCGTGTCTTGCGACAGTTGCTGCCATCAAAGGTGAGACGGGTTCATGGAAATGGGCACTCTTTGCGGCCGGATACACCACAGCACTGGCGTGGATTGTCTCGGCACTGGTGTTTAGAGTCGGGCTGCTCTTCGTTTGATTTTATTCTTTCAACGTCTGTTAACGAAAAGCAGATGTCACAATAGGGGCGGACAGGCGCTGGCGAATGGAGTCGGACACCTGTCCGTTGTTCGTTTGGTAAAAAGCCGGTCGGCTATTTGTGAAACACCAGTGCGGGCTATCAGCAGAGATCGTCGAAGAGGGTGGGGCCTGCTGGCCGGTCTGTCTGCGTATGTGCCGCTTCGGGGACATCGTTATCATTGCCGCGGAATGACAATTGAATCTGTTGGGCACGCATGCTCTTGGGGTTGAGACGGTAGATGCCCCAAGCGGGATGGTCAAGAAGATCTTGGGAATGGCGGCTGTTCTGTTGAAGAAATGCCAACACGCGCCGCTTCACCTCCTCCAGACTGACGGTGTGGAAAAGGCTGTTCTGCGAGTTGTAGACGTGAAGGATGATTTTGCGTACGCGCAAGCCTTCAGGTCCAGCCTCGGCCAGGATTTGCAGTATCTCGTCTCTCATGTACAAAAAAAGCCACAACTCAAACGAATGAGCTGCGGCTCTCTTTAGTTTCTTATTGTCTTAGGCAAGCACAACCTTACCTTCGGCACCTTTTACTTTAAGCTCTTTCAGCAACCATCCGATACCCAGCAGAATCTCTGTCTCGGTCTTACCGGTGGCCTTGGCCAAATCCTCAACGCTCAAAGCTTCGCCAGCGGCTGCGAGGGCATTGTAGACATCTCCAGCGCGGAATCCTGCGTTCTCGGCGTCTACGAATATCGCTGCCTTCTTAGCGCACTTCCTTGTGGTGGTTTTCTTGGCAGCCGGGGCCTTTGTGGCAGCTGCCTTAGTTGTAGTCTTCTTCTCTGTCATAATAACGAAAAATTTAATTCTCTCAGCATTTAACTAGCTGATTACTAACTTCTGATTGCAAAAGTAATACATTATTTTGAACATCATGTCCCGTTTGCTTTTTATTTATTGCCTTTTATATTATAAAATGTGTTTTAACTGCTATTTTTTGATATATATCAATTAAAAGCGTGTCTACAAGTCTTTATTAAAAGAAGCATTGACTGCCAAATGCTGACCATCCTCATCGCCGAAACGAGAAAGAAAAAAGCGGAAGAAAGCACCGCAATACTTTCTTCCGCCTTTATCGATGTTGATAACGTGCAAAATGCACGCTTCCGGATTTCGAAAAGCTAATTCTTAAAACTGTGTACCGGGGCCGGTATACGGCCGCTACGATTGACAAAATCAGCACTGCCAAAAGTGTTGACCGGCATAATGGGAGCATAGCCAAGCAAGCCGCCGAAGTCTACCGTGTCGCCCACCTTCATGCCTGCGGCAGGGATAATACGCACGGCTGTTGTCTTCTGATTGACCATGCCGATGGCGGCCTCGTCGGCAATGATACCCGAAATACTGGTGGCGGGTGTGTCGCCCGGTATGGCTATCATGTCAAGACCTACGGAGCAGACACAAGTCATGGCTTCCAGTTTCTCAATGGTCAATGCCCCGGCTTCAACAGCATCTACCATTCCCTGGTCCTCACTGACGGGAATGAACGCACCGCTCAACCCGCCGACATACGATGAGGCCATGATACCTCCTTTTTTCACCTGGTCGTTGAGCAGAGCCAAAGCGGCCGTCGTGCCAGGTGCGCCGGGTTGTTCGACTCCGATTTCCTTGAGAATGTCAGCCACACTGTCACCGATAGCAGGCGTCGGGGCGAGCGAAAGGTCTATGATGCCAAAGGGAATGTCCAGTCGGCGTGAGGCCTCTTTAGCCACCAGTTGTCCAACACGGGTGATCTTGAAAGCCGTACGCTTGATGGTTTCACACAGCACCTCAAACGACTCTCCGCGCACTGACTCCAGTGCACTTTTCACTACACCTGGGCCGCTGACGCCTACGCTGATGACCGCATCGGCTTCCGACACACCATGAAAGGCACCCGCCATAAAGGGATTGTCGTCGGGAGCATTGCAGAGCACCACCAGTTTGGTACATCCCAAAGAACATCTCTCTTTGGTTTCTTCAGCCGTTTCTTTCACAATTTCGCCCATAAGCTTTACCGCATCCATATTGATGCCGGTCTTCGTAGACCCTACATTGACCGAGCTGCAGATACGTTCGGTTTCGGCCATGGCACGCGGTATGCTGCGTATGAGCAGTTCGTCGCTCCGGCTCATGCCTTTTGAGACAATGGCAGAGTAGCCCCCGAGAAAATTCACACCCAGTTCTTTGGCTGCACGGTCAAGAGTCTTGGCGATGGTGACGTAGTCATCAGGGGTCTTGCAGGCCGTACCGCCTACCAGGGCGATAGGTGTGATGGAGATGCGCTTATTGACGATGGGTATGCCGTACTCACGCGAGATGTCCTCGCCAGTCTTGACCAGATTGTGGGCAAGCCGTGTGATTTTGTTGTATATATTCTGACAGAGCACATCAAGGCGTCCATCGGCACAATCAAGCAAATTGATGCCCATGGTGATGGTGCGCACATCGAGGTTTTTCTGCTCTATCATTTGGTTGGTTTCGATAACCTCTGAGATATTGATCATAGTGTGCTTTCTAAAAAACTGTTTTTCAAGAAATTCTATGGTAGATGTATTACCAATACACCTATACTCGGTGCATCATGTCGAAAATATCCTCACGTTGGCATTTCACCTGCACGCCAAGTTCGGTTCCAATGGCTGCAAGACGGTCAGACGACTCTTCAAAAGAGATTTTCGAATCGGCGGGATCGACAATCATCATCATGTTGAAATAACCTTGTACGATGGTTTGCGAGATATCGAGAATATTGATATTGTTTTCTGCCAGAAAACTGCAAACCTTGGCAATGATACCTACAGTGTCCTTGCCAACTACTGTGATAATAGTTCTGTTCATGTTTGGTAAAGTGTTCTTAATGACGTGTTCGGATAAATATGTCTGATGTGACTCATTCTGAAGGAGAAGTGCTTTCTTGGAACATGTCTGCAAGACTGTTCCTTCTAACACGAACCGCACACAAAACGCCAAGTCGAATAGACGCATTGCCGAGGTATAGGCTTTCTGTTGCAAAGATAGAACTTTCTTTGTTATTATCCAAACTTTTACTCAAGTTTCGGATTGGGTCTTGAAAACAAAATAGCGTGGGCGATTTGGTTTCAGATGTGGCACCGCTCAATATCCGAGGCAAAACATCAATTCGAAACTTAAGTAAAATAACGGACAAAAGTCTTTCTCAGAATTGCGTATTTGCAAACACATGCCTGCTTCGCTGCAAATACGCGATTCTGACGAGTGTTTATGCAAAGACTTGACTTGCAGACTATTACAAACGTTAGACGCAAAATTCAAACGCTCTGGGCACTTCCGCTTTTGCGAAACGTGCCTTATCAAGCATTGAAAGATGCCCTATCGACTCTGCATAAGTGCCATATTATGCGTCAATGAGGCATCGGTCAAGACATGATTTGCCGTCTTTCGACGCGTTCGGTCTGTCTGCCTGTGTCATTTTCGTTGCCGATTTTCTCTTTCGCCGCTCTGAAAGCGCTCTGCCGCGCTCTAGTTTGTGGTTTCCGTGTCACCCTGTTTGTGCGAAAATTATAGGACAAATTGCACGTTTTCCAAGAGTGATTAAACGTTTGGCGACGGTAAGTCCGAAATTTGATTGTCAAATAACAGCAGACTTACAAAAGGTGAAATCCGGCAAGATGGTCGATACTCGTTTTGAAAACCCCACCTGGCGGTGCGCCTCCAAACAGGTTATATCACGGGACGAAAAATAGAATTTGCACATTTTTTTTATCCGTTTCAACTATTTGTTGTATCTTTGCACAAATTAGGCAGGAATGGGCACCCGTGCGCTCCATGCCTCGGCAAGCATCCCTGTCCGGCCACCGAAACCCCGCACGGGGCATTCTGAAGGCCCGCAAATAACAGCATTTAACACTAAACCAATAAACAACAAACAAAATGGGATTATTAACAGGTAAGACCGCCATTATCACAGGAGCCGCCCGCGGCATCGGTAAGGCAGTCGCAATGAAGTTCGCCTCTGAGGGCGCTAACATCGCTTTCACTGACCTTGTGCTTAATGACGACATGGCCGCCGGACTGGAAGCCACACGCAAGGAGATAGAGGCGCTCGGCGTCACCTGCCGCGCTTATGCTGGCAATGCCGCCAATTTTGAGGAGACTGACAAGGTGGTCAAGCAGATCCACGCCGACTTTGGCTCTGTGGATATCCTCGTCAACAATGCCGGTATCACCAAGGACGGCCTGATGCTCCGCATGAGCGAGGAGCAGTGGGATGCCGTGTTGAACGTCAACCTGAAGTCAGCGTTCAACTTCATCCACGCTTGCTCACCCATCATGCTGCGCCAGCGCAGCGGCTCCATCATCAACATGGCTTCGGTAGTGGGTGTGCACGGCAATGCCGGACAGTGCAACTATGCCGCTTCCAAGGCTGGCATGATAGCTCTGGCCAAGTCTATCGCCCAGGAGCTTGGTCCCAAAGGCATCCGCGCCAATGCGGTGGCTCCCGGCTTTATCGAGACAGCCATGACCGCCCAGCTTCCCGAAGAGATCCGCAAGGACTGGATGAAGAAAATTCCTCTTCGCCGTGGCGGCAAGCCCGAGGACATCGCCGATGTCTGCTGCTTCCTCGCTTCTGACATGGCAAGCTATGTCAGCGGCCAGGTCATCCAGATTGACGGCGGCATGAATATGTAATTTGCGCATTAGCGTTTACGATGCAGGTAGTTTACGAAGACAACCACATCATTATCGTTTACAAGGAGAGTGGCGAAATCGTCCAGGGAGACAAGACCGGCGATACGCCCCTCTCCGAAACGGTAAAGGACTACATCAAGGCGAAGTATGACAAGCCAGGCAACGTGTTTCTGGGTGTGGTGCATCGCCTCGACCGTCCCGTGGCAGGCCTGGTCATCTTTGCACGGACCAGCAAGGCGCTCACCCGCCTCAATGCCATGTTCAAGAACGGCGACATACACAAGACCTATTGGGCTATCACCAAGAACGTCCCGCCTGCTGCCGGGTCAACACTTACCAACTGGCTGACACGCAACGAGAAACAAAACAAGAGCTATGCCTACGACCGTGAGGTGCCAGGGGCCAAGAAAGCGGTGCTCGCCTATCGCGTCATCGGGCACACGGCCAACTACCAGTTGCTGGAAATTCATCTCATGACCGGTCGCCATCACCAGATTCGTTGTCAGCTGGCCCACATGGGATGTCCCATCAAGGGCGACCTCAAATATGGCGCCAAGCGCAGCAATCCCGACGGCAGCATCTCCCTGCTCTCCCACGCCGTAGAGTTCATCCATCCCGTTTCACACCATCCGATACGCCTGGTGTCACCCCTTCCCGACGATCATCTTTGGCACGACATTGCCGCCTCTGTGGAACGTTAATCATCCTTCATACACGCCATGAGCAAGACCCGTAAAATAATAGGTATTGTTTTGCTGACACCGCTGGTGTCGGTGGTCTTGCTGTTTGCGCTATTCTACTTTCCCCCCTTCCAAAACTGGGCCGTCCGTCAGGTGTCTGCCTATGCCTCCGAGCATACGGGCATGAATATCCATGTGGGGCATGTCCACCTGAAATTTCCCCTTGACCTTTCGATGGAGGAGGTGCGCGTGCTGCAACCCAACGACTCTCTTCGCGGCGTCACCGATACCGTGGCTGACATCCGCTCGCTCGTGGCCGACGTTCAGCTGTGGCCTCTTCTGAAACAGCAGGTCATGGTCGACGAGTTGGCGTTTGACCAGATGAATGTCAACACTGCCAATCTGGTGCACACGCTAAGGGTAAAAGGACAGATCGGCAAGCTCCGAATACAGGCTCACGGCATTGACCTGGGCAAGGAGCACATCAACATCGAGCAGGCACTGCTTGCCGATGCCAGGATTGATGTCGCCCTGAGCGACACCGTGCCTGAGGACACCACGCCCAGCCAAAATTACTGGAAGATCAACCTTCAGCAACTACGGTTGCGGCAGACCGACTTTACGCTCCACTTGCCCGGCGATACGCTCTCCGTGAGAGCTTTGTTGGGTGAAGCACAGGCGGAGCAAACCTATCTTGACCTTTACAAGAACCTCTATACAGTCCGACATCTCGACTGGCGCAACGGCGGCGTCCATTACGACCAGAATTTTATTGCAACGACTGACGGGATCGATTTCAACCACTTGTTTCTCAATCGGTTGAACCTCAAGGCCGACAGTTTCTATTTTTGTGATTCGAAGCTAAAAGTCAATATTCTCTCCTGCGACTTCCGCGAGAAATGCGGTCTGAGGGTCGACAGTCTTCGGGGTGCTTTCGCCATGGACAGCACCCATCTCGCGCTCTCCGGCCTTCGCCTGCGTACCCCCGAATCCGATCTCGCGGTAGACTTCGGTATGGACCTCAATGCCTTCGACGAGAAAGCACCCGGCAAGCTGCGGGCAACCGTGCACGGACATGTGGGAAAGCGCGACATCATGACAATGGCGGGCAAGAACATTCCACAAGAGTTGGCACGCCGTTGGCCCAGTTATCCCTTGGCCATCGACGCAGTGGCGCGCGGCAACATGCAAAAGATGCGCCTGTCTGGCGTGCGCATCGCCCTGCCCACAGCGTTCCGCATCAGCGCTGACGGCTTTGTCGGTAATCTTTCGGATGTTGACCGCCTGAAAGCTGACCTTTCTCTGCATGCGCAGACTTATGACCTGGGCTTCATCACGGCCCTTCTTGACCGCAACCTCATGCAGACGCTCAACGTGCCGCGCGGCATCACCTTCGATGGCAAGATTCTGGTCGACGGCAAGGACTATCGCACCCGCTTTGTGGCATCACAGGGAGGAGGGTCAGTGCGGGGCACGGCCCAGGTGGATGCTGCCCGCATGGCCTACACGGCCCGTCTTGAAGCAGTGTGTCTTCCCATACAGCATTTCTTGCCCACGATGGGGCTCCATCCGTTCACGGGGTCGCTCTCTGTCAAGGGTGTCGGCACCGACATTCTCTCGCCCAAAATGCGTCTGCAGGCCGAGGCTCACATACACCAGTTCGGCTATGGCAGCTACAATCTCAACAACATATCGGCGGTGGCTTCTGCCCGCAATGGCAACATACATGCCGACATCAACGCACACAATCCGCTCTTTCAGGGGCAGGTCAACTTCGATGCCCTGGCCACCGGACGGCAAATGCGGGCCACCATTTCGGGCGATCTCAGCCATCTTGACCTTTACAATCTGCACATCACCGACAGCCCACTCACCGTCTCGGCTTGCACTCATGTGGACTTGGCCACCGATCTCAAGCAGTTCTATCTGGTAAAAGGCATGGTGAGCGACGTTACCCTACGTGATGCCAAGACACAGTATCGCCCCGACGATGTGGTGCTCGACGTGCTGACACGTGCCGATACCACACATGCCGTGGTCGACTGCGGCGATTTCCACCTCGACATGGACGGCAGTGGAGGCTACCAGCGCTTGCTGACGCACGTCAGCCGTATTGCCGATGAAGTGCAAGGACAGCTCAAAGCCAAGCGGATCGACCAGTTGCGACTGCGCCAGCAGCTGCCCGACGCAAGGATATATCTGTCTTGCGCCAAGGATAACATCTTATACCGATTCTTGAAGTTCAAGGGTTATGAATTCGACAAGCTCTTCGTTGACATGACCTCTTCGCCCAGTACCGGTCTCAACGGGTGCCTGTCTGTCGACTCGCTGGTGGTAGACAGTTTCCAGATTGACACAGTGCGGCTGCGTCTCAACTCTGACGACAGCAACATGTCCTACTCGCTCCACGTCCGCAACGGCAAGGACAACCCCAAGTATATCTTCAATGCCTTTGCCGACGGAGGACTGACTGAGCACGGCACTTATCTGAAGACGCGTATCTACGACTGGAAGGACAGCCTGGGAGTGAGCTTCGGACTGCAGGCGGACATGCAGCAAGACGGCATCAGCTTCCATCTCTACGGCGACGACCCCGTGCTGGGCTACAAGCGCTTCGCGGTGAACGACAGCAACTATGTCTATCTGGGCGACGACAGACGCATCAGCGCTGACATGCAGCTTCGGGCTGCCGACGGCATGGGAATACAGATCTACACCAACGACGACAATACCGATGCCTTGCAGGATGTCACAGTGACGCTTCACCGTTTCGACATAGGTGACGCTACGGCCATGATACCCTTCACGCCCAATATGAACGGTGTTCTCGACGGCGACTTCCACCTTGTGCAGACGGCCGACGAACTGACGCTTTCCTCAACGGTCAACATCGCCGATATGGTTTATGAAGGCACCGTCATGGGCAATGTCGGAGCCGAGTTCACCTATCTCCCGAAGGCCGACGGAAGCCACTATGTGGATGGCATCCTCATGCACGACGGCAAAGAGGTGGGAACGCTCACCGGTTCGTACCGGTCGGCTGGCGACGGATATCTGGATGCCGAGGTGGGGCTCGAGAAATTGCCGCTGAACATGGCCAACGGTTTTATCCCCGACCACATCATCGGTCTCAGAGGCTATGCCGAGGGCAATCTGACGGTGAAAGGTACGCTCGCCCAGCCTGACATCAATGGCGAGGTACTCCTCGATTCTGCCTATATCTACAGCGAACCTTACGGTGTTGAGATGCGTTGCGCCAGCGATCCGTTGCCCATCACGGGCAGCCACTTGGTGTTTGAGAACTACGACCTCTATGCCAACAACAAGTCGCCGCTCACTGTCCAGGGCTCTCTCGACTTTTCCAACACAAGCGACATGCAGCTCGATCTGCGTATGCGGGCCGACAACTACCTGCTCATCGATGCACGCGAGACGGCCCGTTCGGAAGCCTACGGAAAGGCCTATGTCAACTTCTATGGCATGATGCAGGGCGCGCTCGACAACCTGTCGATGCGAGGCAAGCTGGATGTGCTGGGGACGACTGACCTGAAATACAACCTCAAGGACTCGCCCCTGTCCACCGACAATCAGCTGGAAGGACTGGTGGAATTTGCCAATCTTGGCGACACGGCCAGCGATGTCATCAACCGTCCGCCGCTGACGGGCTTCAACATGGACCTCTCGGTCAGCATCGACGATGGTGCCCATGTGGACTGTTACCTCAATGCTGACCATTCCAACTACGTTGACATCATCGGCGGAGGCGACCTGCGGCTGCAGTACAACCCCGTCGACGAGATTGTGCTGCGCGGCCGTTATACGATCGGCAGTGGCGAAATGAAGTACGCCCTGCCCGTCATCCCGCTGAAGACCTTCACCATCGAGGATGGCAGCTATATCGAATTCAAGGGCGACCCCATGAACCCTACGCTCAACATCACGGCATCCGAGACCACAAAGTCGACCGTCGGAGGCTCGTCGGGCGACGGGCGAAGCGTGGAGTTCACGTGTGGCGTAGTGGTCACCAAGACGCTCAATGACATGGGACTGGAGTTCACCATCGACGCACCGGAGGATATGACCATCCATAACCAGCTTCAGTCCATGTCCAAGGAAGAGCGGGGCAAGCTCGCCGTGACGATGCTCACCACGGGCATGTACCTCGCAGATGGCAACACCAGCAACTTCACGATGAACTCCGCATTGAGCGCCTTCCTCAACAGTCAGATCAACCAGATTTCGGGTAAGGCTCTGCGGTCGCTCGATGTGAGTTTCGGCGTTGAGAACAGTTTCGGCAACAACGGTTCGCTTCACACGGACTACAACTTCAAGTTTGCAAAACGTTTCTGGAACAACCGCCTGCGCATTGTCATCGGCGGCAAACTGTCCACGGGCAGCGATGTGCAGATGGAGAATGAGACATTCTTCGATAATGTGACGTTCGAGTATCGACTCAGCTCCACATCCAACAAATATCTGAACCTCTTCTATGAGCGCGACGGGTACGACTGGCTGGAAGGCAGCGTCAGTAAGTTCGGAGGAGGCTTCATGTGGAAGCGCAAAGTGCGGCATTTCAAGGACTTGTTCCGTTTCAAGGATACTCAGGACGCAGTCCCGCAGACACAGGCAGACACCACAAAGACAGTAAAGAAACAAAAGGAATGAAGACACATACATTGCTCCTCATCATCGTGGTGGCCTTCTTGTTTGCGGCTTGCTCCACCACCAAGAACATTCCCGAGGGCGACCAGTTGTACATCGGCCTTGAGACAACGCAATACAAGACACCCGAGAAGAGTGTCCATTATGCCACGATTCAGGAAGAGCTGGATGCAGCATTGGCCACTGCTCCCAACGGCGCCCTGTTTGGCAGCAGCAGCGTGCGCTCACCGTTCCAGATTGGTCTCTGGGTGTGGAACGCCTTCACCAACGACAATTCGAGTTTCGGCCGTTGGATGCTGAAATCGTTTGGTTCGTCGCCGGTGCTGATGAGTTGGGTCAACCCCGAGCTCCGTGCCTCTGTGGCAAAAGAGGTGTTGCGTGCCCACGGCTACTTCCATGGTGACGTCTCCTATCAGGTCAAGACCATGCGCAACCCCAAGAAGGCCAAGATTGCCTACACGGTAGACGCCGGTCATCTCTACACGGTCGACACGTTGAGCTATGTGGGGTTCCCCGCTGCTGCCGACAGCATGATACGTGCCACGCTGTCTGATGCAAAGATCAAGTCGGGCGACGCCTTCGACGTGTCCACACTCGATGGTGAGCGCACACGCCTCAGCAACCTTTTCCGCAACCAAGGCTATTTCTATTGGCAACCCGCCTACGCCTCTTACCTTGCCGACACTACGGCTGTTCCCGGAAAGGTGCAGTTGCGTCTGCAGGAGATAGAGAACGTTCCCGATAAAGCCCAGCGTCCTTGGTATGTGGGTAACGTCAGCATCGACCTCCGGCAAAACTACGCGGATGTGCTGACCGACACCATACGTCGTGGCCATCTGTCAGTAAGCTTCACCGGCAAGAAGCCTAAGGTGCGCATGCCCGCCATCCTGCAGGGCATGAAGATCATGCCCAAGAAGCTCTATAGCTATGACGATTATCAGCAAAGTGTGGCCAATGTGACCAGCACGGGCCTCTTCAGTCTGCTCGACTTCACATTTTCACCGCGCGACACGACGGCCTCCAACGACACGCTCGACCTACGTATCAATGCCGTGCTCGACAAGCCCTACGATTTCTATGTGGAGGGAAACGTTGTCGGCAAGACCAACAACCGTGTAGGACCAGGCATCGTCGTGGGTTTCACCAAGCGCAACGCATTCCGTGGCGGCGAACTGCTCGACATCAATCTCAAGGGCAGCTACGAGTGGCAGACGGCCCACCAGGGCGAGCACACGTCGTCCAAGTTCAACAGTTATGAGTATGGCATCGATGCCTCCTTGATGTTCCCGCGCATGGTGATTCCCTTTGTCGACTTCTTCAGAGACCGGCTGGCGCGCCATTATCGCCGCCGCCGCTTCTACGCCGTGCCGTCGACCACGCTCAAGGTGTCGTCAGACATTATCAGCCGTGCCAACTATTTCAAGCGTCACATCGTGTCGGGCGAATGGACCTATAGCCTGCAGACGTCGGCCACCAGCCGCCATCAGTTCAGCCCTCTGGTCTTCTCCTATGAGTATTTGCGCAGTTCCACGGCGGCCTTCGATTCTGTGCTCGCTGCCAATCCCTATCTCCAGTACACCATGCAGGATCAGTTTGTTCCCAAGATGGAATATACCTATACCTACAACAGTCCGTCAGGCATGCTCAATCCGATACGCTGGCAGACGACGGTGAGCGAGGCCGGCAACCTGCTTTCGCTCTGCTACATGGCTGCAGGAAAGGGATGGGGAACCCTGGGCAAGAAACTGTTCAACAATCCCTATGCGCAGTTCGTCAAGCTGGAGACCGACCTTGTGAAGACCTGGAAGCTCGCTGAACACAGCTCCCTCGTGGGACACGTCAATCTGGGTGTCATCTGGGCCTTTGGCAACTCCTCATCGGCCCCCTATACCGAGCAGTTCTACGTGGGTGGCGCCAACAGCATCCGCGCCTTTACGGTGCGTTCCATTGGACCAGGCCGCTATCACAATGCAGCCTCGGCAAACATCTATTATCTCGACCAGACGGGCGACATCAAGTTACAGGCCAATCTGGAGTACCGTCCGCGGCTCTTCGGTAACCTATACGGTGCACTTTTCCTCGATGCGGGCAACGTGTGGAGCTCGCACAACAGTGACCGTGAGGGAGTGAAATTCAAGATGAGGGAATCACTCAAGGACCTGGCCCTTGGCACAGGCGTAGGTTTGCGCTACGACATGGATTTTCTTGTGATCCGTCTCGACTGGGGCATCGGCCTGCATGTGCCCTATAAGTCCGGCTTCTACAATATGGGAAGTTTCAAGGACAGCCAGAGCCTGCATTTTGCCATCGGATACCCATTCTGACACCTCGTCCGAATATTTTCCGAAAATCATTCATGCACCATCGGCATTTCGGCACAGATTTTGATAGGTTCTCATAAGTTAGAAACACATTGACACGAATTATCAAGAACATATAGACATGGATAAAAAAGAGACACCCGTCTTGCTGCTCACTGGCTATCTGGGCAGCGGAAAGACCACATTGCTCAACCGCATACTGGCCAACGAAAAGGGAATAAGGTTTGCAGTTATAGTCAACGACATCGGCGAGGTTAACATCGATGCAAGCCTGATCCAGCAGGGCGGCATCGTCGGACAGGGGGATGACAGTCTGGTGGCCCTGTCGAACGGCTGCATTTGCTGCACGCTGAAGATGGACCTCGTGAAGCAACTCAATGATCTGATCAACACCCAACAGTTCGACTATATCGTTATTGAGGCAAGCGGCATCTGTGAGCCTGCGCCCATTGCCCAGACCATCTCCACCTATCCTCAGATGATAGCGCCCGAGGCTCTGAAGAACGGTGCGGCCCGCCTCGATGCCATCGTAACGGTGGTCGATGCGTTGCGCATGCGAGATGAGTTCGGACTTGGCGACCAGCTCAAGGAAGAGCACGGTGAGGAAGACCTTGCAAGCCTGGTCATTCAGCAGATTGAGTTCTGCAATATCATTCTGCTCAACAAGGCCGACATGATTTCCGAGGAGGAGCTGGCGCACCTGAAGGGCATCATCCGCGAGATACAGCCCAAGGCCGTGGTCTACGAGTGCAACTATGGAGACGTGGAGCTCGACAAGATTATCAACACCCACTCTTTCGACTTTGAGAAGGTTGCCACGTCGGCCCGATGGATTGAGGCCATGGAGGATGAGGACGACGAGCTCGAGAATGAAGAGTCGGGCGAGGCGCTGGAGTATGGCATCCAGACCTTCGTCTATTACCGGCGTCCGGCCATGAACCTGGCCAAGTTCGATGAGTTTGTGTCGACCAAGTGGCCGCGCAGCGTCATCCGCGCCAAGGGCATGTGCTATTTCCGCGATGAGCCCGACACCTGTTATCTCTTCGAACAGAGCGGCAAACAGTTCAACATCACCAATGCCGGACAGTGGTTCGCCACCATGCCCGCCGACGAGCTGGAACAATTCCTCGAGAAGAACCCCGGCGCCAGAAAAGACTGGGACGAGAACTACGGTGACCGCATGCAGAAGATTGTCTTCATCGGACAGGATATGGACCGCAAGGCCATAGAGGCAGAGCTCGACAAGTGTCTTGAAGACTGAAGAACTATAACTCTCATGCTTGCGCATCAAACGTGGTAACTTTCCCTTTCATTGCTCTGAAAGCATCCTGCCACGCTTCAGATGGATGTTCCCGCAGCACCCTGTTTTTTCGGAAATCATACGACAAATAAGGAAAAATCCCCCACATGACATTCGGCCATCGCCGCTTTCTCATGTGGGGGATTTCTATTGTTGCGAGGCTAAGGTGTGCTCCTTAGCCTCATATTATCGGCGTGTCATTTCATCGAGACCTTGCGGGAGGTGGTAGCGCCGTCGGCAGTGACACAGATGATGTAGACCCCGCGCTCAGCCTTGCTCACCTGTCGGCCGTTCAGGTCGTAGACCTTCACCTGCACGCCGGCCTTGCTGAGGTCGTCGCATGTGACGCCATCCACGCCCGTCACCATGATCTTGAAGATGGTGATGTCGCGCCGCAACATCTTGGCCGCCTTGTCGATCACTTCCTGGTCGGCAGATTCCAGAGCAGCGCCGTTCTTCTCCAGGCTGGCTTTAAGGTCATCAAGATACTCCGGCTCATAGGTAATCTCGCCACGCTCGGCCTTGCCGATGAGCTCCGTAGCCTCGTCGACCAGTGCCTGCAGTTCCGTGTAGTCGTTGCTGACGCGTGAGGCGAGGAACGTCGTCAAGGCATCGCCAAGCGATTGGGCTGTGGCTTCCACCGCTGTCTGGTTCAGTTGGTTGTCGCGCATGGCGGCCTGGGCATCGGCCACAGCTGTCTCCAATGCTTCGAATGCTTCTGCCGGTATCTTGCCGGCTCCCTCGCCCTTGATGTCGGCGTTGTCGGCAAGGGCCTTCTGCGCCTCGACAATGGCTGCCTGCAAGGCGGTGTAGTCGATGACTACCTTGTTGGCGGCAAAGTCGGCCTCGGCCTGCTTCAGCCTTGCCAGGGCGTCGTCGATGGCTTCCTGACTGACATTTTCCTCGTCGGCCACCGCCTGTGCATCGATGATGGCCTGTTGCAGTGCGGTGATGGCTGCGGCAGGATACTGACCGTTGCAGTCGCCTGCTACCGCGGTGTCATGTGTCTTGTTGGCCTTGACAAGTTCGGCCTGCAGATCCTTGCGGTTGAGTATGTCGGTCTTGTGTGCCTTGGCTTTGTAGTCCTCAATCGCAGTGCGCATAAGGGCGGTCACGGCATCCAGGTCCTCTTGGGTCTGCGCCTTGCCCGCACTCGAACGTAGCGAGGCCAGCTCTGTCTTGAACGCATCGAAGTCAGCCTGGTCATACATGCCTTTCTTGTAACCGATGACGGTGGCGCTTACCAGCGAGTCGGCGATGGCAAGAGCGGCGTTGTAGGCTGTTCGGTCGAGCGCTGCGGTGATGTTGGGTTCGATGGTCCAGTAGGAGTTGACGGCAGCACCTTTGTTGAAGTAGAGTGACGATCCGTCGGTTGTCGCGTCACTGCCAAGATAAGTGTCGGACACGATGAACTTCAAGCCCAGATACTTGCCGTTGAGACGTTCCACAAGGATGACGGTCGAGTCGCTGGTGTTGGCAGTAGTCCATTCGGTGTCCCAACTGCCGAGAGCCGACAGTAACGTGCCGTTGCCGACAGAGCGTAGCGTGTACTGGTTGGCAAGTGTTCCGGCCTTCTCGAGGCTGAAGAGCTGCTGCTGCGATGCGCCGCTTTCTGCCACGCTGGTGATGGTGGCGTTGCCGCTCTCTGTTGCCGTGAGCGCCAGGCCACTGCTGTGGCGGATGATGTAGGTCTGTCCGTCGGCCCAGTCGGGCAAGGGGTTGAAGGCATTGTTGAACGCTGTGATGGCCGCTTGCAGTGCGGTGCAGGCGGCTTCGGCTTGTTCAAACGTAGCGCTGGCGGTGCAGGCGTCGCGAGCCTCGTCGATGGCCGACGCGAGGTCATCTGCTGCCGACTGCGGCACCTGGTAATATTCGTTACCCACCTCGGTTGTTGCCCATAGGTCGTGTGCCGACGAGATGAGCGCTTCAAGGGCAGCTGTCGGTGTGTGCTTTGTCAGCACCCAGCGGTGGTTGTCACTGCCGCCGTTCTTGTCGTCGTAGACAGAGGCACCGTCAGAGGTGGCGTCGGTGCCCAGGTACGAGCGGTTGGCATTCTTGATGAGCACATAGGTGTCGTTGTCGACCACGGTGAAGAGGGCATCCTTGCTGGTTAGGTCAATGGTTGTGCCCGTCTTCATCTCCCAGTTGCTCGACGGGTCTTTGTAGATGTAGGTTCCGTTGGCGTCATGTATGTTGTAGCCATCGCCCGATGAAGCGGGCACAAAGTAGAACACCTGTGTGCTGTCCGAGGAGTCGGATGTCTTGATTTTCACGCCTCCGTCGAGCGCCGTCAGATTCTTGCCGGACCCCACATGGGTGATGTTGTAGCCTACACCTATCTGGAATGGTGGATTTTTGCGGGCTTTGTAGGTGTTGATGGCAGCCTGCAGTGCCGTGTTGGCCTCGTTCAGTTGGATCTGTTCAGTGGCCGTCGAGAGGGTGCCTTCTGCGGTGGTGATGGCTGTCTGCAGGTCACTGCGTGCTGCCGTCGGGTATTGTCCTTTGCCGTCGCCTTCCTCGGTGTCGGCCAGCAATTGTCTGGCCTCTGCGATGGAGGCTTCCAACTTGTCGGTAGACAGTTCGGTGGAGGCGGTCACCTCGCCCAGATAGAACGCAGTGAAGGACGAGGCGGCATTGAGCCATCCGAGGTTGACCACCAGGTAAGGGCGTGTCGCCGTGAACACGATCTGTGTCAGCGTCCAGTTGTCGGCGGCATAGTTGATGGTGGCAATCTGCTGGTTGGTGCCCGTCTCTGAGTCTGACAGATAGAGACGGCTGTACTGCGTGTTGCTGCTCATGCCCGATGCCGTTCGGTAGGCATAGCAGCGGAAGACGTAAGTCTTGCCAGTCTCGAGTGGCCACCCGGTCTTCACGCTTTGGGCCGAACCGGAGCCTGCGCCCTTCAGTGCGTGCAGGCAAGGAAGGCCGGCTGGTCCACCCGTGGGTTGCACTTCGAAATTGGTTTCGCTCAGTGCGCTGCCGTCTCCAGCTTTCCAGCCTGTCAGGCCGTCTGCGAAGTTGGGGTTGCTGATGAGGTTGTTGCCCGAGACTACAAAGATGCCTTCGTCTGTGGTGACCTTGTCACCGGGCTGAAGTGTGTACTGAGCCTTGGCCGATGGCCCCAAGGAGAGTAGGGCCAAAAGCAAAAACAGGAGTAATTGTTTTTGTTTCATGATGGATTAGGTTTTTAGTGATGGATGATCGTTTTGTGGGGTGTCATGATGCGGGTCAGTAGGCTACTGACTGGCGCGAGGGGGCGAGGCTGTCTGCCTGGGTCACGTCGTAACCGCCGTCGGGATGGAGCAAGGCCGATCCGCCATAGCGTGCTTGCGTGGCAGGGCGGCTGATGCCTCGTGTCAGCCCATTGATGTCGGCTTTCACCGGGCGAACCAGAAACTCAGGCGTGTTGTAACTCTTGAAGAGGTTTTGGTCGTGGTCCGGGTCTTTCTGCGGCAGGAGGAAAGGCTTGTGCACGCGTCCCTGTCGGTCGAAGTAGGCCATGTAGAGGCGTGTGTAGTTGCCGTCGCCGCGGCGTGAGGTGAACAGCAGCCATCGCCCATTGCTCGACCACGCATGATATGACTCCACATCCTTACTGTTGGCGGCACTCAAGGCTTGTGCCTTTCCTGTCTTGAGGTCGAGTGCCCACAGGTCACCGCTCTTATGCCAGACGTGGAACTGTCCATAGTCGCCCAGAGAGAAAAGCAGGTAACGGCCGTCGGGCGACACGCGGGGAAAGGCGGCACTCTTGCTCATGGCTGCAGCGTCGAACACCAGTTGGCGGTCGCCAAAGCGCAGGCTGTGGCTGTCAAACGTGCGGCAGTAGATGTTGTATTTCAGTTGTTGGTAGTCTTCGCCGAGATCGTTGTCTATGTTGTCGGTCTTCTGCTCATAGTGGGCTGACACGTAGTAGAGTGTCTTTCCGTCAGGACTCCACGACGGGAACGACTCAAACTCGTCTTTCCGCTTGTCGATGTCATAGACCGTGTTGTGGTCGATGTCATAGAGTATGAGGTCGCTGGCAAAGTCGATGACTTCCACTTTCTGTGCGTCACGCGTGTGGAACACCTGTCCTGTCTCGTTGACTGAGAATGCGGCGAGGTTCTTCGTGGGGTGCCAGGCCGGATAGACACCAGCCGAAAGCGTGCTGTCGGTCTTCAGGTTCACCTTGCTGGCCCGGTCTCCCTGGATGAAGACGGTGCCGCCCTGGAACTGCCTGACATGGAACATCGACTGTTCCTCACGATTGTAGTTGCGGGGGACATGGCAGTTGACACATTGCCCGTTGTCTCCATCCGAGAGCATCATGTTGTTGTAGAGCTGCTTCTCATCAAACGATGTGAGCGACCGTTGGTTGATGCTCATCTCCTCATAGTCGACGTAGCCCGGTTCGATGAGGCGATAGGTGATATAGGGGTCGATGTCTTCGGAGGCGATGTCGTTGACCACGGGTTCATAGCGTGACCATTTGCCGTCGCTTTTGACGTAGATGTCGCAATAGAGCGTCTTGCCCTTGCTGAGCTGGAGCAAAGCGTGCCAATCGTCCTCGTCAATCATGACTTCGGGGCCTTCGACCAGAAACCCTTCACGGTCGGCTGCCGACCAAAAGTGTGCCAGGTATTCTTCGCCCTGTTCCATGATGCGGAAGTTCATCTGGGAGATGTTGGGTGGCAAGGTCGCACTGTCATTGTCGATGGAGAGATGAGGCTTGCGCCGGCACATCTCGACATTCTGTGGCACGGAAGGGGAGCATGTCACCAACAGGAAACTGATTGCTGACAAGAGGACCAGGGGAAGAGAACGTGTGCTTCTTATGTGTTTCATGTATCTTTTGAAAGATTAGGTTGGTCAACTGGTCTTGAGGCCGTTGACAAAGAAATAATAGTACCAGTAGGTGCCGCCGAATTCGGGACGCAGGGTGACGGCGTTCGACTGGTTATCGCCATTCTGGGCCGAGGCTTGTATCAGACGCTCGAAACTCTGGCGGATATCACTGTTGATGGGCAGGCGGCTGATGTCGGGCTTTCCCTGCAGGCGCGAGAACAGGAGTGCGGCCTCTTGATAATGTACCGGAATGTGGCCCTTCCACGTAGGCAGCAGCTGGAAGAAGCGCGGCCAGAAACCGTTGATGTTCTTGGTGATGAGATTGCACATGAGGCTCATGTCGACCATCTCACGCGAGCCGCCCTGGCTGTAGGCCATGCTCTGCAGACAGTACAACTCTACCAGTCCACCGTCGCCGTCGAGCATGTCGTTGTAGCGGAGCAGGGGCAGCATGGCCTTCATCTCCCTGTCGTGTTGGTGTGATGCGAGCAGCTGGGAGTAGCGGTCAGCAAGGCCGCTGTAGAAAAAGGTGTGACGGAGTTGGCCCAGATACTTCTCGGCCAAGGCCGTCTCGCCGTTCAGCAGGGCGCACTTGGCCATGCAAGCCAGATAACTCGGACGGCGGCCATACTCCACCATGTCTTCCATGCACCAGCGATACGCATAATTGATCTTGCCGAGATAATAGTAGATGGTGCGCCCGGCCATCAGCCGGAGATACTGGTTGTCGACAGGCGCATTGTAGGGAGCGCTGCCGTCGGGGTAGGCAAAGAGCTTGTCGGAGGCTTGCCCCAACTGCCACAAGGCTACGCGTGTCAGCATCACCTGGGCGCGGGTAGGCTCGTCTGCGCATTGCATCGAGAGTTGCAGCACGCGCTCGGCATCGCCCTTCTCGAGTGACTGCCGCATCTCGAGGATGGCGAAGAAATTGCGGTCACGGAATGTTTTATGATAAGTGAGGACCATGCCTGCCACCATAAGCAATACGCCACACATCTCCGTGATACGCCGGAGAACCTTTCCGGCAGGCTCGCGTAGTGGAAGCAGGGCGTAGCATGCCAACAGGACGACTGCCGTCTGAATGGGCGTTGAGAGACGGGCGTTGTCACTGCCCCACATAAAATCGGGCAGGCCTTGCAGATAAAGGTCGGCCTGACGGACATGATACCAGCCTTGCTGGTAGCATATCATGGGAATGGTTAGAAAGGAAACTATGGTAATGCCAATCTGGAGCAGACGATAAGGCCGCTCGGTCTTCATCTGACGAGCTGTGGAGATGACATACAACAAGGCCGCTATCATGGCATAGGCCCCCAACAGATGGAAACAGATAAAGGACATGACGCAGATGAAAACCAACGCAAGGCTTTTCCCGACCACCCTTTTTTGGTGGGCAGTCAGTAGGAGAAGCCTCGTGAGCAACAACGCTGCCAAAAGGCCGACTACAGGCGTGAAGGCAACGGCCGGTGTCTTGAGCGTGTAGAGCGAATAGCCTATCTGTGTGAAATTGGCCAACAAGGCCAGTGGGGGCAACCAGCACAACGCCTCATAACGGCCGGGCAGACGGAGTGTGAATTTCACCGCATAGGCCAAGCATGTCAGCAGGAACAAGAGAAGCGTGGCTCCCAGGACAGGCCGCGCCATGCAACTTTGCAGTAGGCTCGCTACATAAAACAGGGCTCCGGCAGGGCGCTGAAGCATCTCGCTGAGGAAGTCGCCTGTCGTGTAGAAAGGTGTCATGTCAGCCGTCTCTGTCAGAAACGGCCGACATGTTCCCAACAATAGCCCGTAGCCGAAGATGAGAAACAGGGCAGGGTATATGGTTCGTCGGATGATTTTCATGGATCTGTGCGTTTATCTGACTACCTTTTTGCCCCCCACAATGTAGATGCCGTGGGGCAAGGCGGAAGGATTCATTCGGATGCCCTGCAGATTGTAGATGGCATCATCGGCCTCATGGTGCGTGACGAGAGTGATGCTGGTCTGCACGGCCATCTTGCGAAGGTTCTCCTCTTTGTAGCTGGCCGACCACATGTCGGCTTCCTCGTAGTCGCTGTGTATCTCAGAATCGAAGTATACGCCAAACTTTTGGTGGATGTCGGCATCTTGTGAGTGCAGGTACACGCTCGTGCCTGCTGTGGTGGCGTTGCCCGATACCGACAGTGTGGCACCATCGCTGGCGTTGCGGATGGCATAGTATCCGTCCTCTTGAAGGATGAACTGCCACTCTTGGCTGGCATCTGTTTTCTCTGTGTTCCACCGCAGTGTTCCATAGACGCTCTGCATGAACTTGCCTGTCGATTTATCCTCAATCTTCCACGTGTAGGGGTCCTCGGTGGCATGAAGGATAAGGCAGAGATTGGTGGAGCCGTCATCCTCGAGGGTCAGAGTGGACTTGGGGCGCGACACGAGACGGTTGCTGTAACGTTCGAGGAAACAACATTCCATGCCGTCCTGCAGATCTTTGGCGCGCTTCATGCGATACATATCGTCGAAGACCGAGAGGTCCCACGAGTCATACCAGCGCACGGCGGGATAGCCCGAGCGCACACTGAGGGGCAGCCATACATGCTTGGAGCTCTCGATGTTGCTGGAGTTCCATCGGTCGCCACAATAGACGAAACACTTGTCTTTGCCCTGTATTTGGAACACATAGTTGCTTTGCGAATCGTAGGTAGTGTTGGCCTTGTTGTCCACGCAGAAGTTGATGCCGGTCGATCCGTCGCTTGCCTTGAAGTCAGCGGGCGCTTCCCAAGTCTCGTTCATTAAGTCGTGGGTCCACATGGTGCGTCCCGGGTTGGCGTTCCAACCAGTGCATCCCGAGAAGAGTCCATAGTAGGTCTCGCCCACCTGGAACAGGGAGGCAGCCTCATAGCGGCGCCCCGTGAGCTGCACGGTGTAGTCGGGTTCCGGTGTCAGGAAGTCGTCTGTCAGCCGCTCACAGTTGGTGTTCGAGTTCATGTTGGTCGAATAGATGTGGTAGGCTTGTCCGTTGGTGTCGAGGAAGAGCGTCTGGTCGCGTGAGTCGCAGCCGTTGGGACGGAAAACATCGACCAGTGTGTAGGGACCTTCCACCTTGTCGCTGGTTAGCACTGCAACCTTGGCCTCATTGTAGTTGGAACCGTTCTCCCAATGGATCCACATCACCCATTTCCCGGTTTTGGCGTTATAGATAACCTTGGGGCGTTCGAGCGTGCGGCCATTCGCAATGTCTTTGCCTTCGTCGGTCATCGTTCCGGTAGGTGTGACGGCCTTGTTGAGGCGCTCCCAGTTGTAGAGGTCGCTTGAGCGGTAGCAGCTGATGCCGTTGCTTTTGCTGCCACTGCGGTTCTCTCCAAACCAATAGTAGAAGCCGTTGCTGTATTGCACGCAGCCTCCATGTGCGTTGATAGCAGCTCCCGTCTTGTCGTTCCACGTTTGTCCTGGCTTGATGTCGTTGTATGCAAAGGTTAATGTCGTGGCCGACAATAGCAGTCCGAGCCCCATTGTCCTGAGGGCAACGGAAGGGGGAAAAGAGATGTGTAGTAAGGTAGAATAATTCATGGCGTTCTGTATTTGTCAATGTTTCAAGCCCAGTGGAGAATGGGGTGACTTCCCCACTGGGCCTATAATATGCGGTTCTGCCTATCAGTTGGCAACCTTCACGACTTGTTTCTTGGAGGCGCTGAACACTGCGACGATATACACCCCGTGTCCGGGAAGGCCGATGGCAGTGTTGTCGGCGTAGTGGTTCAACTGTCCGACAACCGAGCCGTTAGTCGCGTAGATGACCACTCGGGAGTCTTGTTCGACGCCGGTCAGATAGAGCATGTTGTTGCTTACGCGTGCTTTCAGTGTGCCGCTTTCCTGTGTGGCGTTCTTGATAGCTGTCGTTAGTTCCTTGGCTGTGAGCCCGGGCAACATCGGTGCGTAGGCGCCTGTATTGTCGAAGGCGAAGTATGCTACGTCGGCACCTGTATTCTTGAATCCTATCTGCTGCCCAACGTTGCGTGTATATCCTGTGAGCTTCACGTCGTCCACCTTGAGAGCTGAGACGGAGGCCCCCCACTTGGCGCGCTCGAGGTAGAGCACCACGCGGATCTGCTTGGTGTTGGCCAGCGTCGAGAAGTCGGTGGCGTAGGTCTCATAGCTGTCGGAGGTGACGGGCAGGTCAATCTTGTTGTCACTGTTCTGCAGGTCGAAGATGCGGATCTTGCCCAACGGCGATCCGTTGTACTGTCCGCCCTTGGCCAGGCAGGAGAAGGAGTAGACCTCATTGGGTGCCACGTCGACCACCTGCGATATCTCGCCGGCCGACCATCCGTCGCTCCACTTGTAACGCTTGAGTGCCAGGACGTGGTTGTTCTGGTCCACTTCGTTCGACCGTTCCTCGGCTTCGATGTCCTGAGTGGAGTTGTACTGGTCGTAGGGATAGACGTCCCAACCCTCGATGCGGGTGGTGATGTTGCGTGATTTCGAGAAGTTGTGCTCGCCCTCGAAGTCGCCGTTCTTGATGAGGTTCTCGCTCATCTCACCGTTCTCCACGCTCCACTGGGGCTGGAGGGCGAGGTCTGCGATGCGCATGGTGTCCACGGCCATGCCGTCGCGGTAGACGAAGACGCGCTTGTCGGGTGTCACGGCGTAGCGGTAGGTGTGGTAGAGTCCGTCAGTGTTGTAGAACGTTCCGCCGTTGGCGGGGTTGGAGACACCCTCATTGCTGTAGTAAGAGGATGCGCCGTTGAGCAGTCCCAATGACTCGCTTCCGATGTAACTGTCGAAGCCAGCCTTGTCGGCCGTCACGGCATAGGCGTTGAGCGTGCTGCCGCTGGCCGCCGTCTTGGCCTTCACCTCGACGGTGTAGCCGTTTTCTCCAGGCTGGAATCCCTCGAATGTCATTTCCGTATCGCTACCGCCGGCATAGGCCGGGTTGGCGGCAATGTCCTTCACGGCAAGGGGCGTGCCAGTGCCTTTCAGGTTGACATACGTGCGCATGTCGCCACTGCGGAGGATGACCTTGCCCGTGTTGTGGGCCAGGGTGGAGACGTTCTTCACGGTCACGGTTCCGTTGCCCTGCAGGGTCTTGGGCGACACCTCAAAGCCATGGGTGGCTGAAACGGTGATGCTGCCTGTCGTCAAGTGCGATGCGCTCACGTCGAACGTGGCCGTTGCGCCTGTTCCGTCGAGCGTCAGGCTGTCGGCAGATGCGGCGAGCTCGGCGAAGGCCGGGGCGTAAGCTCCGCTATTGTCGAAGGCGAAGTAGGCTATGTCGGCGTTGTTGCTGGTGAAGCCGATCTGCGGTTTCACGGCACGGTCCACGCCCACCAACCTCACGTCGTCGACCTTCAGGTTTGAAACGGAGGCTCCCCACTTGGCGCGCTCGAGGTAGAGCACCACGCGGATCTGCTTGGTGTTGGCCAGCGTCGAGAAGTCGGTGGCGTAGGTCTCATAGCTGTCGGAGGTGACGGGCAGGTCAATCTTGTTGTCACTGTTCTGCAGGTCGAAGATGCGGATCTTGCCCAACGGCGATCCGTTGTACTGTCCGCCCTTGGCCAGGCAGGAGAAGGAGTAGACCTCATTGGGTGCCACGTCGACCACCTGCGATATCTCGCCGGCCGACCATCCGTCGCTCCACTTGTAACGCTTGAGTGCCAGGACGTGGTTGTTCTGGTCCACTTCGTTCGACCGTTCCTCGGCTTCGATGTCCTGAGTGGAGTTGTACTGGTCGTAGGGATAGACGTCCCAACCCTCGATGCGGGTGGTGATGTTGCGTGATTTCGAGAAGTTGTGCTCGCCCTCGAAGTCGCCGTTCTTGATGAGGTTCTCGCTCATCTCACCGTTCTCCACGCTCCACTGGGGCTGGAGGGCGAGGTCTGCGATGCGCATGGTGTCCACGGCCATGCCGTCGCGGTAGACGAAGACGCGCTTGTCGGGTGTCACGGCGTAGCGGTAGGTGTGGTAGAGTCCGTCAGTGTTGTAGAACGTTCCGCCGTTGGCGGGGTTGGAGACACCCTCATTGCTGTAGTAAGAGGATGCGCCGTTGAGCAGTCCCAATGACTCGCTTCCGATGTAACTGTCGAAGCCAGCCTTGTCGGCCGTCACGGCATAGGCGTTGAGCGTGCTGCCGCTGGCCGCCGTCTTGGCCTTCACCTCGACGGTGTAGCCGTTTTCTCCAGGCTGGAATCCCTCGAATGTCATTTCCGTATCGCTACCGCCGGCATAGGCCGGGTTGGCGGCAATGTCCTTCACGGCAAGGGGCGTGCCGGTGCCTTTCAGGTTGACATACGTGCGCATGTCGCCGCTGCGGAGGATGAGCTTGCCCTCTTGCAGGTTTCGGGTTGATGTCAGTGAGACGGTCACTTTCGTTGGCTCGGAACCAGCCTTAATGATGGCGGGTGTCACTGAGAAGCCGGTCGTAGCCGTCAGCTTGATGTCTTGTTCAAGTCCCTTGGCCTCAACAAGAATGGTGGCCGTCTCCCCAGTGCCATTGAGGGTCACAATGTCGGAGACGGTCGAGGAGGCACTTCGGGCCGGTGCTCCATTAGGGCCGGCAAACCTCACCGTAATGGCATCACCGGGATGAGCCGCCCACGAAGGACTCCCCAGGCAACCTCCACTCATCATCAAGATGAATAAGGCATGTCTAAAATAGATTTTCTTCATGTTGTTAGGTATTAGCGATTGTTTAGAAAATGGTTGTTGGATTGATCATTGAGCCAGTGCTCAGCGTATAAAAATCTTAGTGAACGTGCCGTCTTGCCCAGCTATATACGTTCCTGGTTGTTTGGGCTTGGCGGTAAGCTTTTGTCCCGAAAGTGTATACCACACCTTATTGGTAGTGTTGGGTTGGACGGCAGAAGAGATACGTGTGGCCTCTCCCTTTCCCACGGCCATGTATCCCACCTGTTCGCCTGCCACATTCTCATGCGCCACCGCTTTTTCACGGTCTTTGAAGATGGTGGCTCCATACTTGCTTCTGCTCTTCAGTCGCAAGGTTGCGGTAATGGTGTCGTTTTCCGTTTGCATCTGAGCAAAAAAGTATGGTTGTTCGTCAAAGGGCTTGTCATATACAATATTTCCTTCACCCGTTAGGTTTGCACCGACGGCCTTGTCGTCGGTGAGTCCTACCACAAGTCTGCGTCCGCAGATTGTGCCTTCGCCCTGTGTGGCGGCTAAGAAGAAGACTTGGCCCGTTGCTGAATACGGAACAACGCTGCCCTCAAAGCGCAAGCGCACCTCAAATCCCTCTGTTGTGACATTGCGGACTGATACGGAGGCTGTGGTGTCGTTGGAGAGAGACAAGCCCGCCAACACAACAGGCTTTGTGGGAAAGACTTGGCCAAACAGAATCTTCTGCCAATGGTTGCCTGCGGTGTCTATGTGTCCAGCCTCTGCTAGGATTGTCCCCCAATGATATGTGCCTTGCGGGAGAATAAGGTATGACAGGGTGTCGGGCGCATAAAAGGTGGGTGCCTGTTGATAGAGCCAGGCACGGAGCCCCAGGTCGAAGTGGTTGGGAGCCACATTGCTCATCAGCGGCGATAGGGGCATCTTGTTGCGATAGGTGGGTGTGCCGAGGATGACGGTAGGTGTTTCCCCGTAGTCGCCCTGTACAAGCATGGGTGTCCATTCTTGTTTGACCAACGTCTCACCTAGGGTTATGTCCTTCTCGGCAGGTTGTGTGGTTTGCAATGTCACCGTATTGGAGGGCTTTCCTTCTATATCTTCGATTGAGAACGGTAACACCTGGAACTGAATTTGTCCTTGCTCCGGTTCTGTCTCCGCGATATCCACCTGCGTCCATCGCCGGGTCACGCTGTCTTGGAGGGTTACGCCGTTGATGTTCACCTTGTAATGGTCCACTTGTTCGCCGTTGTTGTCGGTCCAACTGAGCAACACTTGATTGTGGGCGTTGATAGAATCGTACTGCAAGACAGGTGCATCGTAGAGCGTCCAAGTGGGAACAACCTCTTTCTCTCGGTTGAAGAAGTAGGCCGGTTTATCGTCGGCATACATCTTGCCCGCGGGTGTGAGAGCGCCATTCTTGTCGATAATCATGCGCTTGTCTTCCACCCAGTTGTAGATGGAATAACGCTCGATGAACGAACAGGTGTCGAGCATGCCCACGATGGCCGTGAGGTCGCGCAGTTGCTTGGCATATTGCTCGGTCTGTGACGATGGCCAGTTTTCCTTGGTCCAGTTGGCCCCATTGTTCCACTCCTTAATCCAAATGGGGCGGCCGGTGCGCTCATGTATCGTCTTGAGGTCATCGTACCATTGGCGGGCTGACTTGCCACCCCAATAGGCATGCACCACTACGTAGTCGACACGGTAGTTCAGTTTCTTGCACTTGTCCATGAAATTGTAAAGCCAGTCGAAGTTGGTTGTGGCAGGTGACCCCAGTCTCATGCCCGTCTGCATCATGAGAGGCCACTCCTCGATGGCTTTCTCCACGGTGACATTCGACTGTTCAGAATGGTCGGGCTCGTTGTATCCCATGAGATGTGTGGACTCCTGTATCTTGTAAACACCGTCCCACAGTCCACCCGCACCCCATTTCTCGGGCACGAACTCCTGGTTGTAGTTCTTTGCATCAGCGTTGAGCGGGTCGACGGTGGGCGACGAACCCCAGTTGTAATACCATGTGGATTGTGTCTTGTCGGCTTGTTGGAAGGCATATTTCAAGCCGTCGGGCATGGCCGACCATGTGCTGCCCACCCATCCTTTCTTGGACGGATACTGCCAGCGGAAGACACGGATGAAGCTCACCTTACCTGCGAGTTGCCGGGGCAGGTCGATATCGATGTCGTCGTCATCGGCTATAAACACACGACTGTAACCCATGCCATTGGGCTCGCAGGCCAATGTGGCCATGTAGCCGCGTGCCAGGCGGATGTGCGTGATGGCATTGTCGAGCGGCAGGGCTTTCACCTTGTCTTTCGGAACGTGGACACCGGGGGCATTGGTGTAATAATAGTCACTTCGGAAGGAGACGGTTTGCGTGCCGTCAGTGGCGGCGAGGGCTTCGTAGTCGTCAGCCTGCGCCATGACCACCGCTCCATGCCGGTATATGGCCACACGCCCGTTGGTGCCCGGTTCGAAAGGTTTTCCTCCGATGAGGATGCGGGATGCGTATTGGCTGATGACATCGTTGGGGCGTACATTGTCGAAGAACAGCCATGCGTCAGCGTCGTTGATGACGATCGAGGCACCCGGCAGGATGGCCGATACCGAGTCGGTGAGGTGCAGGTCTTCGCCAGCCTGCAGGGTCGTCTGGGCGGTGATATGTCTGGTGCTATGTACCTTGCGGCCTTTGGCCCCGCAGGGCAACACCGACAGTGCCACTCCAATCATGGCCAGCAGCATGCTTCGTGTTGAGGGAAATTGTTTCATGGTTTTCAGTGTTTTAGTCGGCCACAAAATTAAGGCGTAAAGACATGCGCAAGGTGGAAAAATGCGTAAAACGGATAGAATTATATTTCTCCATGCTTCTTTGGATGCTAATAACGCATTATTCCCCTTGGGGGCTACCTTGTTCCGTCTTGTCAAGATATTCGGAAGGCAAACAGCCGAAGTCTTTCTTAAAGCAGGATGAAAAATACTTCGGGTCGTTATAGCCCACGGCATAGGCAATCTCGGAGATATGGGCTTGCGGGTTCTGGCGTAGCAGTTGGCAGGCCGACTGCATGCGTATGGAACGGATGAATCCCGATGTGCTCTTGCCCGTCAGCGCACGCAGTTTCTTGTAAAGCGTCGACTTGGATGTGCTCATCTCTTCGGCGAAGGCCGGCAAATCGAACGTGGCATCGTCGAGATGCCGTTGCACGACGGCTATGCACTGCCTGATGAAGTCTTGGTCGGAACCGCTCAGCTTCACATCCTTGATATTTCCGAAGAGGATTTCCGACACCTCCTGCGTGCTCTTTTGCCGCTGTTGCAGCAGGTTTTGCACACGCACCAGGAGGACCGATGTGTTGAAGGGCTTCGTGATGTAGGCGTTGGCGCCGGCGCGATAGGCCGCCACACGGTTGTCGTCGTCGCGTTTGGCCGTGAGCATGATGATCGGGCAACTCTCGTGACGCTTGTCTTCGCGTAGCCGTCGGGTTAGCTCCACACCGTCCATGACCGGCATCATGATGTCGGTGATGATGACATCCACAGTCTCGTTCTCCACAATCTCCAGAGCCTCCTTGCCGTTGTAGGCGGTGAGCACCCGGTAGTCGTGCGACAGGATCTTTTCGAGCATACGCAACAGGTCTTCGTTGTCTTCCACCACAAGCACGGTGGCCGCCTTGTCGCTGACTTTGGCGGTAGAGGTCTCTTGCGCCTCGTCGTTGGCGAACATGAGCGAGGTGGTGTCGTCGATTTCCTGTGGCTGGTATGCCTCCTTGTTGATGGGCAGGGTCACTGTGAACGTGCTGCCCTTGCCCCGCTCGCTTTCTACGCTGACCGATCCGTGGTGCAGCGTGACGAGGTCCTTGACCAGAGAGAGGCCGATGCCCGTGCCGTAAGTGTTGAACCGCCGGTGCTCGCCCTCATAGAAGCGGGTGAAGAGCGACGCCAGCTTGTCCTTGTCGATGCCCTCGCCGCCATCGCTGACACGGATGACGGCCAGCTGGCCTTCCCGACAGGCATCCACGCGGATCCATCCGCCGGTATGGTTGTATTTGGTGGCGTTGCTGATGAGGTTGTAGATGATCTTGTCAAGGGCGTCGGGGTCGAAATATCCAGTCATCTCCGTCTCGGGCATGGCGAGCGAGAGGTGGATGCCCTTGCTGTTGGCCAGCGGCCGGATGCTCTCGATCTCTTTGTCCATAAATGCTGTCAGGCTTCCTTTTTCCACGCGCAGATGCAGATTGCCGGTCTCTGACTTTCGGAACTCCAGAATCTGCTGCAACAGTCGCATGAGGCGGTTGGTGTTGTTGTCGATGACCTTAAACGATGCCTCGTCCTCCGGATGCTCCCTCTTCAGGTTGCTCACCGTGGCCAGCACCACGGTGAGGGGCGTCATGAGGTCATGGGTGATGTTGGTGAAGAACTGCAGTTTCTTGTGGTTCAGGAGTTCAATGTTCTTGTTCTCCATGTGTGCCATCTGGATTTCGCGGCGGCTCTCTTCGCGGTTCCTGTGATAGCGCATAACCATCCATGTGATGCCCGCTGCCGCCAGGAGATAGAGCGCAAAGGCATACCAACGCAGATACCAGGGTGCCATGACACGTATGCCCAGCCGTTGCACCTCGCCGCTCCAGTTGCCATTGTCGTCGGTCGACCGCAGGAGGAACGTGTAGTCGCCCGGAGGCAGGTTGGTGTAGTTCACCTGATGGACGTCGACGTCGGCATAGTGCCATTCCTTGTCGTAGCCCTGCAGCATGTAGGCGAAGCGCACGTCGGTCGCACTGTTGTAGTTCATCGATGACAGTTCGATGGTCAGGTCGCGCTGCCCGTAGGCCAGGGTGATGCTGTCGGTGTAGGGCGGCAGGAGGCTGGTGACGCCCCGTCGCCCGGTGCTGTCCATGTCGGTCAGCGGCTTGTTGAATATCCGGATGTCGGAGATGTGGGTCAGCGGCTTGCCCGCCTTCGACTGCAGTATGCGCTCATCGAAGGTGGCATAGCTGCCTGTGCCGCCAAAGCAGAGCAGCCCCTGTGGCGACACAGCGGCCAGATGATAGCCGAAGACATCGCTGTCGAGCACCTCGTTGCGCGAGAACATCTTGAGGCCGACCACTTCTCCCCGCCCATTGTCGCTGAAACGGAGAAGGCCGTTGCGCGAGGAGAGCCACAGACTCCCGTCGAGACTCTCCACGAGGGCATAGACTTCCTCGTCGGGGATGCCCACATGCTGGTTCATGTTTTCGAAGGTGTCGTCCTTCGTGTCATAACGCAGCAGGCCCGCATCGCTTGTGCAGGCCCACACGTTGCCGTGCCGGTCGGCCACGACCGACGTCACGTCCTTGAAACGGAAGGGCGTGCCTTTCTGTGCGTCGTAGCGCTTCATCCGGATGATGCCTGGCTGCCGGAGGTTGCCGTTGAGCTTCACCAGTCCGTCACCCTTGGTGCCGAGCCAGTAGTTGCCCTGTTGGTCGCGTGCCATGCAGCGTATGCGCATGTCGGCGAGACTCTTGAGCCGGTGGGTCGACAGGCAGGCTCCGTGGCCGTCTTCATAGAGCACGCTCAGCCCCCTCCACGTGCCGACGAGCAGATGCCCCTCTGGTGTGTGGAGAAAGGAGTAGACGCAGTTGTCCTTCAGCCATGGGGTGTTGGCTGTGTTGTACTCACGTGTCACATGACCGTTGCTTACCACCAGTATGCCTCGCCGCTCGGTGCCGATGAGCGTGGTGCCGTCGTCGGCAAAGGCGGTGGAGTAGGTGGTGCATCCCGTGGGTATGTTGTGCCATTGCCCCGACTGGTCCTGGTGGATCACTCCGTTGTTGTGTAGGGTCACCCACAGCGTGCCGTCGGGTGCAAATGCGAGAGCGTTGATGTAATCGTAGGAGTAGAAGGGAGCCGGGAGGCGGTTCTGCTGGAAACGCTGGTGGACAGGTGCGGCAACGACCAAGCCCCTGCCGCGTGCGTTGATCCACAATGCGCCCTTGCCGTCGACAAACTCGATGGTGGCGCCGCGGCCGAAGAAGCCTGTGCCCAGTATGGCACTTTCTGCCACGTCGCTGATCCTGCCGGCCTCGCAGGTGGCCAGTCCGCGGCTGGTGCCTATCCACAAGCGTGACGACGTGGGGGTGCCGGCGATGCTCCAGACGACATCAGAAGGCAGAAGCCCGCCTGTCGACTGGCGGTCATAGTGGCTCACGAGCAGGGGGCGGCCCGTGTCGTAGGGATTGGCGATGACAAACAAGCCTTTTCCCCAGGTGCCCACGAAGAGTTTGCCGTCGTGCCGCATGTAGACGGCCTGTGCCGAGTTGAGGTCGTTAAATTGGGGCATCTCGTACCATTGGCCGGTGCGCTGGTCGTAGCGGTATAGGCCCTTGTCCCACGTGCCAAACCATAGGCATCCGCGCCCGTCCTCTACGATAGAGGTGACGGAGCAGTGGGGTATCTTGGCGTTGCCACGCTGGTTGCAGAGCAGCACGAAGGTGTCGGCCCGCTGGTCGTAGCGGTAGAGGCCGCCCTCGGTACCCGCCCAGATCTCGCCGTTTCGGCTTCGGAAGAGCAAGCTGATGACGTTGGAATTGCTGAAGTCGCGGAGTAGATAGTGATGCGTGGTGCCCCGACTGAGGCTCATGCGGTTGAGCCCCCTGTGGGTGCCCACCCACAGGTTGTCGTGTCCGTCGTCGCAGATTGCCGTAATCTCGTTGGATGTGAAGAAGTTGGGACGGAGCATACTGCAGGCATACCTTTTCACATGGAAACCGTCGAAACGGTAGAGCCCGTTGTTGGTGCCTATCCACAGATAGCCCATGGGGTCCTGGCGGATGACCTTTGCGTTGTTGATGGGTATCTTGGTGTTGCCGGAGAAGGGAAGAAACGACAGGGGTCTGGTGCTCTCTGTAGCTCGGGCGTGCAGCGATGCGCCTGTAGCCGTCAGCAGCAACAGCAACAGAAAAGTGGTGAGGCGGGTAGATGGTTTCATAGGAATGGGGGATGAAATCTTATGACAAAAGGGTGTGCTGTTTTTGCGTTCTTTTCCAGCGCGTCGATTGTCGCTCGTTTTAAGGCGTTATTTCTCGGTTTTATGTATCGCTCTGTAAATCAGCGGTTTAGGATTATCTGTTATAGGTTTTTAGTCGTCTGGCGTGTTGTCGGGTCGATTTTCCGACGTCTGTTCTCTTCGATAAGGCATCTATTGAACATGGGTTCGGGCTTAGTCAAGGCTGAATTCCGTATCTATCGCAGCATGAAAGGGGGCCTATCGTGTCACGACAAGGCATCTTTTTGGGGCGCACCCAGTAGGAGGGAGGGTGGCTTGTGGTGTTTTTGAGGACTGCGTCGCTCTGTTTCGTCGCTGCGGGAAGTGTTAAAATTCGGCAGGAATATTTGACAAAGCGTGGTGTCTTGCCACCTGTCACTTGCCTGTGGCCTTCTTTCTGATGGCCTCGAGCTTGCCCCGATGACTCTTGGCGGCTTTTTCTCCGAGGTAGATCATGGTGCGGATGTCATCGGTCTGGAAGCTGGTCACGCTGAACCCCTCCAACTTGGGATTGATGCACAGGTCGGCATCCTTGCGATTGCGGTTGTAGTTGACGAAGTCGGGACGCTGGCGAAGCCATTTCAGTCCCTTGCCCATGAACCCGCGTATCTTCTTGGGCACAAAGTCGGGGTGCTTGTTCTGGGTGAGGTCTACGGCGATGACGAGGTCGGCACCCAAAGCACGCGCCACGTCGACAGGCAGGTTGTTGATCAGTCCGCCGTCGAGCATGCGCAGCGAGTCGATGCGCACGGGCTTGAAGACACCGGGTATGGCCATGCTGGCACGCATGGCGAGGGGCATGCTGCCATGCGACAATGCCACGCTCTGACCGGAGTTGACGTCGCAAGCCACTGCCCGATAGGGGATGGGCAGGCGGTCGAAGTCGATGGAGTCGGGATACTGGCCCGGGCCACGGTAAGTGTCCTTGGCCGTGAGCAGCGAGTCGAGAAACTGCAGCACACCCACGCCACGCATCAGGCCGAACCCCTTAATCTCGCTGACCTTTCCGGTGCGTTTGGCCTTGCGGTCGTTGAACAGCTTCAGCCAGTCCTGGTGGATGAAGAGCGAGTCGAGCTCCTGGGCACGGTAGCCAGCCGAATAGAGACCGCCGACGATGGAGCCGATGCTGGTTCCCACGATGTAGTCGATGGGTACGCCGGCGCGCTCGATCTCCTTCAGCACGCCTACCTCGGCTGCTCCTTTGGCACCGCCGCCCCCCAGCACGAGGGCCACCTTGAGCCGCTTGTGGGGCTTCGCGGAGGCTGGCGTCGTGGTCCATGATAGCGATACAACGCACATGATGACTAACGCGAGCGTTCTGAAAATATGTGTGGCCATGGTCGAATGTTTATATAGGTTTATACGGCAAAGATACGTATTTTTCGACACCGTTGTGCGTTCTGGCGCGAATATTTGTCGTTTCTACATATATTTCGACCAGAAGGACGTAAAAATTGACATCCTGAACCCCCATCATTCTTTAGCGTCTATTATGATTGTGGTATGTCGCCAATTTTTCGCTGACCATACGGGAAAATTCATTTTCAGCGAATTTAATGAGGATTTCAACAAAAAACAGTATCTTTGCAACAAATTACCATCCACCTTTTTATATGCGAACACCATCACTTGTCCTGTTGCTTGCCTTGGCTGCACCCGTTCCGATGCACGTCGAGGCGGCATCGTGCAATACCCCGACACCTTCCGTTGCCGCAGGTTCTAACCGCTTGTCCTCCGACATCCAGGTGAAGAGCATCACCGAGGGCGTGATCACGGCCGACTTTGTGGACGAGGCAACGATGAAGGGCGACCTGCTGCAGATGCTCGCCCGCTTCTCCCAGTATCTGAAGAACGACTTTCAGGAGTGTGCCTCACCCAACAGCCTCGGCGAGGCTTGTGGCTGCTTCAGGAGCAACTCGACCATGCAGGCCAACGAGGACGGCGTGCGCTCGAACGCCGACCTGGGCATGATAGCCGCCTTCCTCGTGAAGTACGGCAAGGGAAAGGTGACGCTTCCCGACGGCGTGAGCTGGAGCGACCTCGAGGCGATGGCCCGCAAGAGCCTTGTCTTTGCCTATTCGACACACAAGGCCAACCGGCTGAAGGTGTGCTCGGGCAACACCTACTGGGGCTCGACGGGCGTGTCGGACCACACGTGGGAGAGTTCGCTGTGGGCCATGTCGGTGGCCTATTCGGCCTTCTTCCAGTGGGAAGAGCTCACGGAAGCTCAGAAGGGATACGTGAAGGCGCTGCTCAAGGCCGAGTGCAACTACGAGCTGCAGCGCACCATCCCCACGGGCTATGCTGGCGACACGAAGGCCGAGGAGAACGGATGGGAGGCCGATGTGCTGGCCGCCACGCTCGGCCTTTTCCCCGACGACGAGCTGGCCCCGCAGTGGTTCGCCCGGTTGCGCGAGTTTGCCGTCAACAGCTACAGCCACCGCAGCGACGCCGCCGACCAGTCGGTCATCGACCCCGACTACGACGGGGCCACCGTGGCCAGCCTCTACAAGGGGCAGAACCTCTATGACGACTACACGCTGCAGAACCACAACTATTTCCACACGTCCTACCAGAACGTGGTGATCCAGGAGCTGGGCGAGGCGGCGCTGGCGCTCAAGCTCTTCCAGCAGACGCTACACGGCACGGAGAAATGGCAGACCCATGCGCTGATGCACAACAACGGTGCCGTGCAGAAGGAGGTGCTCAACTGGCTCGCGCTGGCCGACGGCGAGCTGGCCATGCCCAACGGCAACGACTGGAGCCTGTTCCTCTACGACCAGATCACGAGCTACACCACCAACGCCTGCTTCCTTGGCGACGCCGACGCACTGATGCTGGAGAACCTGGCCTACAAGATGATCAAGGCACGCCAGCAGACCACCGGCGACGGCTCGTGGCTTCTGCGCTCCGACATCGGTGCGCGCCGCATGGGCGTTGAGGGGCACCGCGTGATGATGACATGGCTCATGCACGAAGCGGCCTCCACCGCCGGCATGACCGCCAGCACGTTCGACGACTTCCGCCAGCGCTACGGCGCCGCCCGGCTGTTCACCTCGCAGAACATCGTGCGCGGCTACACGCGCGACCGCTTCACCACCTTCTCGTGGGCTCCGGGCATCGCCAGCTACACGGGCTACATCGCCGCCAACTCGGTGGACCGGAACAAGATCGTGGTGCCCTACAAGGCCAACAACACGGGAAACTTCCTCGGATGGTACACCGTGGACGGCAAGAAGACCAACGCCACGCCCGTGGTGAACGGCATCTACCGGCTCGACGGTGAGGCGTGGACGATGAACGGCGAGCTGTCGACCAACGATGCCACGCTCGACAACCGCTTCGCCATCTACTCCACGCCGGGCAATGCCGTCATCTACCTGGACTATGTGACGGGCCTGTCGCCGTGCACCGTCACGCGCGAACAGGGCGGCCTGATGGCCATCTCCACCGACACGCTGACACGCACACGCCGCACGCTCTACACGGCGGAGGGCACCCGCCAGCTCGACGGCACGCAGCTCACTGTCTTCAACAGCAGCTGGGTGAACATTGACAATGCCCTGGGCATCGTCGCGCCCAACGGCAAGCAGATGGCTTTCGGCGACAGGGCCAACAACAACTCGGTGCTCACGTCGAAAATCTATCCTTCCTATTCCACACAAAGCCGCACCTTCGGCAGCGGCGATGTGGTCGACCGCCGCAACATCGTCTACTACAGCAATGTGGATGCGGCCACCACACGCAGCATGAACGATGCACTCGTGCCTCTGCGCGACGCCCTCCCCGAAGGCTGGAACGGTGTCATAGCTGCCGACCCCGACTCCGTACGCTATCTGCTGCTCAGCAACTTCCGGGGTGAGAGGCAAGCAACGCTGACTGGCATCAGCACATCGCTGGGAGCACCGGTGTTGCCCGTTCCCACTACGATCCGGGGCACTACCGTTCAGGAGGCCGTCATTACTCTCGAACAGAACCATAGTGTGTCATGCCCCGTCCGCTTCTTCGTGACAGGACAAGACGTCACGGCTGTGCTTTCCGACAATCACGAGACAGTGACCCTTCGACCTCTGAAACCAGGAAAGACAAAGGTCACCCTGCGTGCCGTCGTCGACGGGAGAATGGTCAAAAAGCAGATATCGCTCTCTTCCGAAGTGGTGGTAAGCTTGACCCCAAAAGGCTTGAAAGTCGTGAAGACAACAATCCAAACGCATGCGTAAAAGAAAGGCGGCCCGCGAATAGGTCGCCTTTCGCAATTTTATGGCATAATTATTTGCAGTTCTCAAAGAAATGATATAATTTTGAGAGCGATTAAGCTGAATATTCAATACATCAAGATACCTATGGCAAACAACAACAGGATTATTGAGTGCGTGCCCAATTTCAGCGAGGGACGCGACATGCAAAAGATCAATTCCATCGTCGACGCCGTAAAAAGCGTCAAGGGCGTGATGTTGCTCAACGTAGATCCCGGTGAGGCTACCAACCGCACGGTGGTGACCTTTGTAGGCCCGCCCGAAGACGTCTGTGAGGCGGCCTTCCGTGCTGTGGCACAAGCCGCGCGCGTCATCGACATGCGACAGCATCATGGAGCGCATCCGCGCATCGGTGCCACCGACGTGTTGCCGCTGGTGCCCGTGAGCGGCGTGACGCTGGAGGAGTGTGCACTCATGGCACGCCAGCTGGCGGAGCGTATCGCCCACGAACTGCGCATACCTTGTTATAGCTATGAGGCGGCAGCCTTCAAGCCCGAACGCCGTAACCTGGCCGTGTGCCGCAAGGGCGAATATGAGGCCTTGGCCGACCGGGTGGGTAACCCTGCCGAGGCTCCCGACTATGGTGCACGTCCTTGGGATGAGGACATGGCGAAGAGCGGTGCCACTGTGGTGGGTGCGCGCGACTTCCTCATCGCTGTCAATTTCAACCTGAACACGACGTCCACCAGAAGGGCCAACGCCATCGCCTTCGATGTCAGAGAGAAGGGCAGACCCCAGCGCGAGGGAGGCAAACTGACAGGAAAGATTCTGAAAGATGCCAACGGAAAGACGCTCATGCAGCCGGGTACACTGAAATATACGAAAGCCATCGGATGGTTTATCGACGAATATGGCATCGCGCAAGTGTCGATGAACATCACCAATATCAACGAAACACCGCTCCATAAGGCTTTCGACGAGGTCTGCCGTGCGGCGGCCGCCAGGGGGCTGCGTGTCACAGGAACGGAGATTGTGGGACTGATACCAAAACGTGTGCTCACTGAGGCCGGCGTCCATTACCTGGAGATGCAGCAACGGTCGGTGGGCGTACCCGAAGAGGACTTGGTCAAGATTGCTGTCAAGTCGATGAGCCTTGATGACTTGCGACCCTTCGATCCGCGCAAGAAGGTGATCGAATACCTGTTGGAGGACGCCACACCCGCGAAGCGACTGGCCGACTTGACGGTCAAGGAGTTTGTGGAAGAGACATCGCGCGAGAGTCCTGCACCGGGTGGCGGCACCATTGCTGCCACCATGGGAGCACTCGGAGCAGCTCTGGGAGCCATGGTGGCCAACCTTTCTGCGCACAAGCGCGGGTGGGACGACAGGTGGCAGGAGTTCAGCGTCATGGCCGAGCGGGGACAGAAGCTCATGGGCCAGCTCATGCACCTCATCGACGAAGACACTGATGCCTTCAACCAGATTATGGCGGCGTTTGGCCTGCCCAAAACTACCGAAGAGGAGAAGGCGGCCCGCACGGCAGCCATCCAGCGTGCCACGCTCCATGCCGCTGAGGTGCCCCTGGAGACGGTGCGACGTTCGTTTGAGGTGTTCGACCTCTGCCGGGCTATGGCTCAGGAAGGCAACCCGGCCAGCGTGAGCGATGCCGGTGTGGGGGCACTGGCCGCACGGGCGGCAGTGAGAGGCGCAGCCCTCAACGTGAAAATCAATGCCGCATCGCTCGACGACAAGGCTGCAGCCAAAGCCCTCGTAGACGAGGCGCAGGCCTATGAGGAGAAGGCGGAGAAACTCGAGAAGGAGATTATGGCCATCGTGAACGGAAAGATAGGGTCATGATTGGCCGTCGTTCACGGGATGCTGACATCGCCAGACAATCCTTTTTCCTAAGAAAATACCCAGTAAAAATTAATAAAGGCTCACATACCTCTAACAAAACTCAACCATGACCATCGAAGAATTCCAGGCCGACATCAGAGCCGGCATACCCGACACCCTGCCCGAACTGCAGGACTATGACTTCGCAATCAACCACGCACCCAAGCGTAAGGATATTCTCACCAAGGAGGAGAAGCAGCTCGCCCTGCGCAATGCGCTACGCTATTTCCCCAAGCATCTGCATGCTGCGCTGGCTCCCGAATTTGCCGAGGAGCTCCGCAAGTACGGGCGCATCTACATGTACCGCTATCGCCCCACATACGAGATGAAAGCCCGTCCTGTCAGTGAATATCCGCATCGGTCGGAACAGGCGGCTGCCATCATGCTGATGATCCAGAACAACCTCGACCCGAGAGTGGCACAACATCCCCACGAACTGATCATCTACGGAGGCAACGGGGCCATCTTCCAAAACTGGGCGCAATACCGGCTTGTGATGAAATACTTGTCGGAGATGACCGATGAGCAGACGCTCGTGATGTATTCGGGACATCCCCTGGGACTCTTCCCCTCGCACAAACGGGCGCCAAGGGTGGTTGTCACCAATGGCATGGTTATCCCCAACTACTCAAAACCCGATGACTGGGAGCGAATGAACGCCCTCGGAGTGAGCCAGTACGGACAGATGACGGCCGGCTCCTACATGTACATCGGTCCGCAGGGCATCGTTCACGGCACCACCATCACGGTGCTCAATGCAGCACGTAGGGTGATGTGCGGCACCGGGCAAACGGTCAAGAACGACATTCCCCTGTTTGTGTCGAGCGGTCTGGGTGGCATGAGTGGTGCCCAACCGAAGGCAGGCAACATCGCACACGTGGTGAGCGTGGTGGCCGAAATCAATCCGAAGGCTGCCCAGAAACGCTACGAGCAAGGCTGGGTGGACGAGCTCCACTATGGTCTCGACGAACTGATGGGCGCCGTGAGACAGGCCCTGGCAGAGAAGCGCGTGGTGTCAATGGCCTATGTGGGCAATGTCGTCGACCTGTGGGAGAGGCTGGCCCAAGAGGACATAGAGGTGAACCTCGGTTCCGACCAGACATCGCTCCACAACCCATGGGCGGGCGGCTACTATCCTGTCGGCATGACACTCGATGAGAGCAAGCGCATGATGGCAGCAGACCCCGAGACGTTCAAGAAACGGGTGGAGGAGTCGTTGCGGCGCCAGGTGGCAGCCATCAACCAGCTCACCGGCCGGGGAATGTATTTCTTCGACTACGGCAATGCTTTCCTCCTGCAGTCGAGCCGCGCAGGTGCCGACATCATGAAGGCTGACGGCACATTCCGTTATCCCTCGTATGTGCAGGACATCATGGGACCCATGTTCTTCGATTATGGCTTCGGACCCTTCCGATGGGTATGCACCTCTTGCGATCCCGCTGACCTGGCACTGACGGACCAGCTGGCACTCGACGTGCTGGAAGAGGAGCGCAGACACGCTCCCGATGACATCAAACACCAGCTCGATGACAATATCCACTGGATTCGCGAGGCGGGAAAGAACCATCTCGTCGTGGGTTCGCAGGCCCGCATCCTCTATGCCGACTGCGAGGGACGCACCAAGATAGCACTGGCCTTCAACGAGGCCGTGCGTGACGGCCGACTGAAGATGCCTGTCGTGCTGGGACGTGACCACCATGACGTCAGCGGCACAGACTCGCCCTTCCGCGAGACAAGCAACATCTACGACGGGTCGCAGTATTGTGCCGACATGGCCGTGCAGAACGTCATTGGCGACGCTTTCCGCGGAGCGACATGGGTGAGCCTGCACAACGGCGGCGGCGTGGGCTGGGGCGAGGTCATCAACGGTGGCTTCGGCATGGTCGTCGACGGCAGTGCCGAAAGCGACAAGAATATCCGGGAGATGCTCTTCTGGGATGTGAACAACGGCATTTCAAGACGCTCGTGGGCAAGAAACGGCGGTTCGATGGACGCCATCAAACGACAGATGGAGCTCACGCCCGACTTGCAGGTGACGCTGCCCAACCTCGTGGATGACGACATCATCAACAAAACATTCTAACACTTAATCATATCACAATGGCCAACATCCATGAAATAAGCGCTGGACACCTCACGCTCGACAAGGTGTGGGAAATCCTGCGCGGCAACTACAAACTGAAACTCGGCGATGACTCGCGCAACCGCATTGTGCGCTGCCGCGAGTACCTTGACAAGAAGATAGCCTCGTCGGAAACACCTATATATGGTGTCACCACAGGGTTCGGATCGCTTTACAACATATCCATTGGCGGAGACCAGCTCTCACAACTGCAGATTAACCTGATGATGAGCCACGCATGCGGCATTGGAGACCGCGTACCCAACGAAATTGTCAAGCTGATGATCCTGCTGAAGATACAGTCGTTGTCCTACGGTTACTCGGCATGCAAGCTCGATACGGTGGAGCGGCTCATCGATTTCTTCAACAACGACATCTACCCCATTGTCTATATGCAAGGCTCGGTCGGCTCTTCGGGCGACTTGGTGCCGCTGGCACATCTCTGCCTGCCGCTTGTCGGACTGGGCGAAGTGGAGTATAAGGGACAACGCATGAGTGGCGCCGAGCTCCTGCAGACCATGGGATGGGAACCCATCAAGCTGGCTTCGAAAGAGGGACTGGCCCTGCTCAACGGTACGCAAAACATGGGGGCGTTCTGTTGCTGGGGCATCATACAGGCCACCAAGCTCTCCAACTGGGCCGACTACATCGCTGCCATGTCGCTGGATGCCTATGACGGCCGCATCGAACCGTTCCATCGCGCTGTCCACATCGTGCGCCCGCACCAGGGGCAAATGGATACGGCCGACCATATTTCTCGCATTCTTGAGGGTAGCGAACTGATCCGCCAACCCAAGCATCACGTGCAAGACCCCTATTCGTTCCGCTGTATTCCCCAGGTGCACGGGGCGGTGAAGGACACCGTGCGCTACGTGCAGCAGGTGACTGACGTGGAAATCAACGCCACGACAGACAATCCGACGGTGGTGCCCGATGAGGACATGGTCATCTCGGCCGGCAACTTCCATGGTGAGCCCATTGCCCTTCCGATGGATTTCCTGGCCATCGCCATGTCTGAACTGGCCAACATCTCTGAGCGGCGCATCTACAAACTCGTGTCAGGAACACGGGGACTGCCCAGTTTCCTGGTGGCCAATCCGGGGGTGAACAGCGGTTTCATGATTACGCAGTACACTGCGGCGAGCATCGTGAGCCAGAGCAAGACTCTCTGCATGCCGTCGTCGGTGGACAGCATACCGACATCACAGGGGCAGGAAGACCACGTGAGCATGGGCGCCAATGCCGGTACAAAGCTCTACAAGGTAATCCTCAACACGGAGCGTGTGCTGGCTATCGAACTGTTCAACGCAGCTCAGGCTTTGGATTTCAGACGGCCGCTGAAGTCGTCGCCCATCGTGGAGAAGATATACAAAGACTATCGCAAGGTGGTGCCATTCATCGACAAAGACACGGTGATGTATCCGCACATAGCCAAGTCGGTGGACTTCCTCCGTACAGAATCTCTGGAATAACGCAAGACCATCATGCGCACTCTGATAACCAACATCAAGACTCTCTATGGTCTTCGGCCTTCCTCATGCCTGCGTCTTTGCGGCGCAGACATGAGTCATCCATATTCCATGGACAACGCATGGCTGTCCTTGGCCGACGGGGTGGTGGATGACTTCGGTGACATGCGTACGCTGAACCCGGACCAACATGCCGATGAGGTCATTGACGCCCGTGGTGGACTGGTGATGCCTGCCTTCTGTGACAGCCACACGCACCTGGTCTATGCAGGCAGCCGTGAGCACGAATGGGAAGACAAGATACGCGGTCTCAGCTATGCAGAAGTGGCCCGGCGGGGTGGGGGAATACTCAATTCGGCCGACCTGCTTCATCAGACCTCGGAAGAAGAGCTCTTCCGGCAAGCCATGGAACGCATGCGCGAGATTATGGACAAGGGTACGGGATGTGTGGAAATCAAGAGCGGGTACGGACTGAACACTGCCGATGAACTGAAGATGTTGCGCGTCATCAGACGCATACAGGAGAGTGTGCCCATCCGCGTGGTGAGCACATTCCTAGGCGCCCACGCAGTGGCGCGCGACTATGTGGGGCGCCAGGCGGACTATGTCAGTCTGGTCATCAACGAGATGTTGCCCGAAGTGGCTAAGGAAAAACTGGCCGATTTCGTCGATGTCTTTTGCGACAAGGGCTTCTTTACGCCCGACGAGACTGACCGGATACTGACCGCTGCCGACAAATATGGGCTGAAGCCGAAGGTGCATGTTGACGAGCTGGCCTCCTGTGGCGGCCTCCCGGTGTGTGTCCGCCACCGTGCGGTGTCGGTTGACCATCTGGAGAACATGGACGAGAAGGATATCCCTATGCTGAAGGATAGCGACACCATACCGACACTGTTGCCCGGCACCTCGTTCTTCTCCAACATGCCCTATGGCAAGGGAAGGGCAATGATTGACCGTGGACTGGCCGTTGCCCTGGCCAGCGACTACAATCCCGGCTCCACGCCCTCTGGTGACATGCGCTTCGTCATGTCCTTGGCCTGCATGAAGATGCGGCTCCTGCCCACGGAGGCGCTCAACGCAGTTACCGTTAATGGAGCGGCGGCCATGGGACAGTCAGCCACGCATGGAAGCATACGGCGCGGTGCAAGGCCCGGTGTCATCCTGACGAAGCCAATACCGTCGCTGGCTTACCTGCCTTACGCCTACACCACGCCATGCATCGATAGGACATTCTACTGAAGACAGTTCGATAGAGCTTTTTCTCCAACAATTAGGGATTTCCCTATTGTGAAATGTTTTTCATTTCTTTATTTTTGCAGCCGTCAAGTGTTTGGCGAGGTTCGATGATATAACAGCAATAGACCAAGCAACCTGACGACATTATGTAAAACAATCTAAAGGCATACAACTATGAAGGAGAAAGACAAGATTATCAGTGCTGCCATCATAGCGATTGGTATCACTGTGCTGGGTTTGTTTCTGAAATCGGGAATGGACAATTTCACGGAGAAAGACCGCAAAGTGACGGTGAAAGGACTTGCCGAAACGGAAGTGAACGCCGACAAGGTCACGTGGCCCATAGTTTCCAAAGAGCTGGGCAATGATTTGCCGGAACTCTATGACCGCATTGCGCAGAAGCAGCAGACCATCAAACGTTTTCTGATGGCCAACGGCATCACGGAGAATGAGATTGCTGTCAATGCGCCGCAAGTGGTGGATCTCTCGGCCGAACAATACATATCGAACAACAAGCCCTATCGGTACAACATCACGTTGGTGATTACCGTCACCTCGAAAAACGTGGACCGCGTGCGGAGCATCATTGCACGGCAGGGAGAACTGCTGAAGCAGGGCGTTGCTATCGTGGCCGGTGACTACAACAACCAAGTCACCTACGAACTGCAATCGTTCAAGAAGATGAAACCGAAGATGATGACGGAAGCCATTGAGAACGCACAGCAGACAGCCCAACAGTTTGCCAAGAACAGTCAGTCGACGCTCAATAAGATAGTCAGTGCCGACCAAGGGCAGTTCTCCATTGACAACCGCGATGAGAACACACCGTGGATCAAGCGCGTCAGAGTGGTCACAACGGTCACTTATTCGCTGAAGGACTGAACGCGGTCCTGACGACCGTCCGACCGCTTTCCGACCAGCAACGGCGGAAAGCGGCCGGCTCATTCATTAACATTACAGAACAAGACAATATGAAAGTATTATTAGTCAGCGCCAGTCCCCGCCATAAAGGGAACACCTATACCGCACTGAGCGAGGTGGCCAAGACACTCATGCAGGACGGCATAGAGGCCGAAGTGGTGGAGATTGGAACGAAGCCTGTCGGCGGATGCATTGCCTGCAACTGGTGCAAACAGCACGCAGAGGAGCACCGCTGTGCCTTCAACAACGACTGCGTCAACGCGATTTCAGCCAAGGCCGAGGAAGCCGACGCCTTCGTTTTCGGGGCTCCGGTCTATTACGGGCAACCCAATGGCAGTGCGCTCTCGCTTGTCCAACGTCTGCTCTACAGCAACGGCACGGCTTTTTCCTATAAGCCTGTGGCCAGTGTCTGTGTGTGCCGGCGCGGCGGTGCCGACACTTCATATCAGACGCTCAACATGATGTTTGAGATGATGAGCATGCCCATCGTGACCTCGCAGTACTGGAACATTGCCTATGGACGCGAGCCCGGGCAGACGGCACAGGATGTGGAGGGCATGCAAACGATGAGAACCCTGGCCCACAACATGTCATGGATGCTGAAAAAAATCCACGGCGTGCCTACCGGCGAGCGCCCCGACAAGGAGCCCGCGTGGACTCCCATGAACTTCATCAGATAACCATGTGTCATGAACAAGACAGTCGAAAATATGGGAAAACTTACAGACAAGGGTCTTCTGGTGACGGAAGGAAAGATGCCTTTTATGGGTTATGAAACATACTACAGGATTGTCGGCGAAAAGACATCCAACGCACCCTTGCTCCTTATCCATGGAGGACCTGGCTCTACACACAACTATTTTGAGGTGCTCGATGAGCTGGCCTTGACTACGGGGCGGCAAATCATCAGCTATGACCAGTTGGGTTGTGGCGAGAGTTATGTGGAAGGCCACCCCGAACTGTGGACGCTGCAGACATGGGAAGACGAGCTAGATGCTCTTCGCCGGCATCTCCACCTCGACCGTGTGAACCTCCTCGGACAGTCGTGGGGCGGCATGCTCATCATCGCTTACCTCATTGACCGCCAACCCGATGGCATCGAGTCGGTCATCCTGTCAAGCACATTGTCGTCGAGTGCCCTGTGGAGCCATGAGCAACAGCGGCTGATTTCCTTCATGCCCAAGGAAGAACAACTGGCCATTGCGCATGCAGTGGAAACAGGAAACTTCGAGGATGCCGACTATTTGAAGGCCAACGACCACTATACGGTGCTCCATGCCGACGAGATAACGGATGCCACGCCCGAGTGCTTTCGGCGCAAGAAGCGGTTTGGCACCGAGTCGTATGTGGCGGCCTGGGGCCCCAACGAGTACACGCCGACAGGCACGCTCAAGGATTTTGAATACACCGACCGCCTTTGCGAAATCAAGCAACGCACACTCATCATCAGCGGAACCAATGACGAATGTACGCCCCTTGTCGCCAAAACGATGTTCGACCGTATTCCACGGTCGCGCTGGGAACTTCTCGACGGAGCGCGACACATGACCTTCATCGACCAGACCGATAACTACAAGGCACTCTTGGCCGACTGGCTGGCCGCTTCAGTCTGACGGCAGCAAACAAAAAAAGCGACGGCCTTCACAGGCAATCGCTCCAAATCTTCAATAGGTATTAGTTTCCTCTTAAGGTAAAAAGATTGTTTTCAGGATAACTATTGCAAAGATAACATATTTTTTTATCAATCCAAATTATTTGCAAACTTTTATTTGAAAAGTTTAAAAATTGCCAATCAATTTGACTATCTTTGCCTTAGCGTAATGCAAAAATCTCAATTGTAGCTTATGAAAACAAGTGTGATAACCCTTTTGCTCCTCTCGGCCGTCAGTATCGGCCAGGCGCAGACACGCCAGGTACAGACTCTCCGTACATGGCAATTCTCACGCGACAGCATCCAGTGGCAACCCGTCACCGTGCCCCACGACTGGGCCATCAGCGGCCCGTTCGACAAGCAGTGGGACATGCAGACTGTTGCGATCGAGCAGAACGGCGAGAAAGAGAAGACCGAGAAGACTGGCCGTTCCGGGGCTTTGCCTTGGATCGGACGCGGCTACTACGTCACGACGCTAAACGTGGACAAGCTCGGCGGTCGGCGTGCTACACTCGAGTTCGACGGCGCGATGGCCGAGCCTGTGGTCTATGTCAACGGCCAGAGGGCCGGTTCGTGGGCTTATGGCTACACGCCCTTCCGGGTTGATGTCACACCCTATCTGCATGCAGGCGACAACACCCTTGCGGTCAGTCTGCACAATCAGCCCGAGAGCAGCCGCTGGTATCCTGGGGCGGGCCTGTACCGGCCGGTCAGACTTGTAGTCGCGCCAGCGGTGAGCCTCGACCCCTGGCAAACCTTTTTGCGCACCACGGAGGCCGACTCCACGGCCGCCACTTTGGCGTTTGATACCGAGATTCAAGGAACGGATCGACTGCAGGGACTAGCCGTAGAGGTGTCGGTTCTCAGTCCGAAAGGCTGGGTGGAGCAGGCCGCCCACGCCTCTGTCGACAGCTTAGGGAGCGTGCATGTAGAACTGCCGTTGACGCATCCGCGCCTCTGGTCACCCGAGACGCCCAGCCTCTATGACGTGCATGTCGCTCTCATGCAGGACGGTCGCGTTGTGGATGAACTCTCGCTGAAGACCGGTATACGCACCATCGGCTACGACAAGGAACGTGGCTTCACACTCAATGGCCAGCCGAGAAAGTTCAAGGGCGTTTGTCTCCACCATGACCTCGGGCCGCTCGGTGCCGCACTCAACAAGGCCGCGCTCATCCGGCAGGTCAAGGCCCTGAAGGATATGGGCGCTGATGCCATACGTACGTCCCACAACATACCTTCGCAGATGCAGATGGAAATCTACGATTCGCTGGGTATGATGGTCATGGCCGAGAGCTTCGACATGTGGGTCTATCCCAAATGCAAGAACGGTTATGCACAATTTTTCAAGGACTGGAGCGAACGTGACATCACCCGTCTGGTGTTGGCCAACCGCAACCATCCCAGTCTTGTGATGTATTCCATCGGCAACGAGATACCCGAGCAGGGCAGCAGGGAAGGCCGCGACATGGCAGTCCGTCTGCAGAACCTGTGTCACCGGCTCGACTCCACACGCCCGGTGACGCAGGGTATGGACCGCGTCGACGCTGCCCTGAAGTCGGGGTTCGCCCAGGTGATGGATGTCCCCGGCTTCAACTACCGCGTCCATCGCTATGATGCCAGCATCTCCCAGCTGCCACAAGGTTTCCTTCTGGGCTCCGAGACGGCGTCGACCGTCAGTTCGCGCGGAGTTTACAAGTTTCCCGTGACATTCAAGACCGCTTCTGATGAGGGCGACGGACAGATATCGGGCTATGACACGGAGTGGTGTTCGTGGAGCAACCTGCCCGACCTCGACTTCATGATGATGGAGGACCGCAACTACACCATCGGGCAGTTTGTATGGACGGGTTACGACTATCTGGGCGAACCCACACCCTATGACAACTATTGGCCCAGCCGAAGCAGCTACTTCGGCATACTCGACTTGGCCGGATTGCCCAAGGACCGCTATTATCTCTATCGTTCGGTATGGAACAAGCAGGAGCACACGCTCCATGTCCTGCCCCACTGGACATGGCCGGGACGCGAGGGGCAAGTGACACCCGTCTTTGTCTATACCGACTATCCACAGGCCGAGCTCTTCATCAACGGCAAGTCGCAAGGCCGTCGGCAGAAGGTTACCACACCTCGCCCCGACGACCATGGTGCCTCTACCCCGGCCCTGGCAGCCGAACGCGCCAAACGCTATCGCCTGATGTGGAACGACGTGAGATACGAGCCGGGCGAGGTGCGCGTGGTGGCATATGATGCCGCTGGCCATCCGGCGGCTGAGCAGACCGTCCGTACGGCAGGCAAGGCTGCCGCCCTCAAGGTGGAGGCTGACCGCACCGTGCTTCAGGCCGACGGCTCCGACTTGAGTTACATCACCGTGAGTCTGGTGGACAAGCAGGGCACCGAACTGCCCACGGCCACCGACAACATCGATGTGGAGGTGCGGGGTGCAGGCACGTTCAGGGCTATCTGCAACGGTGATGCCACGTCGCTCGAAGTGTTCACCCAACCCCACATGCATCTGTTCAGCGGCAAGCTCGTCATTACCGTGCAGTCGGCTGACAAGCCGGGCGACATCACCGTAGTGGTCAGCGACAAGAAGGCGAAGCTCCAACAAACGCTTGCCATCAAGGCCGTGAAACCATAAGGCCAACGCTTGTCTTGTTCCTGCGCCCTCGGCATGTCTGGCCTCCTGCGAGTGAGCATCTTCAAGGGAGGCATGCACCATCGTATAGATGAGCGCATATTGTCAACAAAGTTCTGAAAAAACAGCTTCCTCTGACCAGCACATTCTAGAGAACGAAAGTGAGGATTGTGCCGAATGTTTTGACGCTAAAAGGTGAGCCAGCCCAAGGACTACAGGCTCCTGAAGAACGAAAGGTGCCCTATCGAGGTGCGATAATTGCTTCATCGTGACTCGACAACGGCCCCATCAAGCCTCGAGAGATGCCTTATCGAAACACGATAAGGCATCTCTCGAGGCTTGATGGTAATGGCAAACAGCTGTATATGAGCCTATGAGAAAGGCAATGGACTGATATACAGAAAGTTGTGTTGACGGTCTGAAAACCGGCTTCTTTGAGCCCTTCGTGCTCCCTGCTTGTCTGCAAGCGATTCTGGAGCGATTGATTGTCACCGATTTTCTGAATAGAATTACTATACGGGAGAGAGCCTCCGGCTGGTGGATCAGCCATTGGACTTTCGTTGTGACCGTATCTTCGATTGCCACTCTTGCCGTCTGTTTTCGCGCCGCTTCTTCTGGTTGCGGATATCGCTGACGCTCTTTGCACCAATCCAGATGATGACAACCGTCAGTACGACGAAAACGGCTATCACGATGTAGAGTTCATATTTCCCCATGTTTTGCGATTTTTTGTTTCTTGCAAATTTACGTATTTGCATTCACTCTCCAAAATCTTCGGGAATGAAAAAACTTCTTGGTTCAGGTAATGTCGTGTTAATGGTTGTAAGGAAAAGAAAAGAAATTATGAAAATTTGTCTGTTCCATTCTTTTTTGTTAACTTTGCGCCAAACATTTAAATAAGGTAAAGCAAGAAAGACTATGGCCAAGAAATTTGCCGAATATGGAGGAATGAATTTGACCAAGACCAACGAAACGGTTCTGGCGGAGTGGGAGAAGAACGACATCTTCCACAAAAGTATTGATGAACGTGAGGGATGCCCCAAGTTCATTTTCTTTGAGGGTCCCCCTTCTGCCAACGGTCATCCCGGCATTCACCATGTTCTTGCCCGCTCCATCAAGGACACTTTCAACCGCTATAAGACCATGCAGGGCTTCCAGGTGAAGCGCAAGGCCGGTTGGGACACCCACGGACTGCCCGTCGAGATCAACGTGGAGAAGGAACTGCACATTACCAAGAAAGATATCGGCGAAAAGATTTCGGTAGAAGAGTACAACCACCGTTGCCATCAGGACGTGATGAAATTCACCAAGGAGTGGGACGAACTGACGCAGCGCATGGGCTATTTCGTCGATCTCGAGCACCCCTACATCACCTACGACACCAAGTATATCGAGACCCTTTGGTGGCTGCTGAAGCAGCTCTACAACAAGGGCCTGCTCTATAAGGGTTATACCATCCAGCCCTATTCGCCCTCTGACGGTACGGGTCTCAGCTCGCACGAGCTCAACCAGCCCGGATGCTACCAGGACGTGAAGGACACCACCGTCACCGCACAGTTCCTCATCACGGAGCCGAAGGCAGAGTGGACAAAGTGGGGCAAGCCCTATTTCCTGGCTTGGACCACCACACCCTGGACGTTGCCTTCGAACATTGCACTGTGCGTGGGTCCGAAGATTGACTATGTGGCTGTCGAGACCTACAACCCCTACACGGGTGAGCCCATCACGGCCATCTTGGCCGAGAACCTGTTGGGTGCCTATCTTGATCCCGACCAGGAAGTGAAAGAGGGTAATTTGCCCGCCTATGACAAGGACGCCAAGAGTTGCCCTTGGAAAATCATCGACCACATGAAGGGCGCCGACCTCCTGGGCATCCACTACAAGCAGCTCATGCCGTGGGTGAAGCCTTGCGAGAAAGTGAGCCAGTACAGCCACAAGTATGTCAACGAGTATGCCGCCGCCCATCCCGAGAAAGTGTTCAAGGGTGCCGACGGGCGCGATGAGTTTGTGGAGATGGCCGACGAGGCCTTCCGCGTCATCCCCGGCGACTACGTCACCACTGAGGACGGTACGGGCATCGTGCACACGGCATCTACGTTCGGTGCCGACGACGCCAAGGTCTGCAATGACGCTGGCGTGCCCGCTCTCTACCTCATTTCAAAGCAGGGCGAGACACGCCCCATGGTCGATCTGCAAGGCAAGTATTACCTGCTCGATGACCTCGATCCCAACTTTGTGGAACGTTGCGTCGACGTCGAAGCCTACAGCCGTCACGCTGGCGACTATGTGAAGAATGCGTATGACCCCAAGTTCAACCCCGAGGGGGTGTGGGACAAGAAGGCTTCGGCAAAGGCCGAGGACCTCAACATTATTCTGTCCATGGAGATGAAGCAGGAAGGTTCTGCTTTCAAGATACAGAAGATGGTGCACAACTATCCCCATAGCTGGCGTACCGACAAGCCCATCCTTTATTACCCGCTCGACTCGTGGTTTATCCGCGACACGGCGAAGAAACAGGAGATGGTCGCTTACAACAAGACCATCCACTGGCAGCCCGAGAGCACCGGCACAGGCCGTTTCGGCAACTGGCTGGAGAACCTCAACGACTGGAACCTCTCACGCTCGCGTTTCTGGGGCACTCCGCTTCCCATCTGGCGCGATGAGGACCGCAACGAGAAGTGCATCGGATCCATCGAGGAGCTTTATGCCGAGATTGAGAAGTCAGTGGCCGCAGGCATCATGAAGAGCAATCCGCTGAAGGAGCTGGGCTTCGTGGTAGGCGATTTCTCACAGGCCAACTACGACAAGGTGGACCTTCACCGTCCTTACATTGACCGCATCGTGCTGGTCAGCGAGGGCGGCAAACCCATGCACCGCGAGAGCGACCTGATTGACGTGTGGTTCGACTCGGGCTCCATGCCCTATGCCCAGCTTCACTATCCCTTTGAAGGAGCCATCAGCGAAGAGGGCCTGAAGGCGAAAGGCTTGGACGAGGCTGCTTACCGCAACCAACTGGTGCACAGCACCTACGAGGGTACACCCGTTCCTCCTGCCTTCTTCCCTGCCGACTTCATCAATGAGGGTGTCGACCAGACACGCGGCTGGTTCTTCACGCTTCATGCCATTGCAACGATGGTGTTCGACTCCGTGGCCTTCAAGAATGTCATCAGCTCTGGTCTCGTGCTCGATTCAAAGGGCAACAAGATGAGCAAGCACGTCGGCAATGTGGTCAACCCCTTCGAGATGCTCGACAAGTATGGCGCTGACCCAGTACGTTTCTATATGCTCACCAATTCAGAGCCTTGGGATAACCTGAAGTTTGACCCCAATGGCGTGGATGAGTGCCGCCGCAAGTTCTTTGGCACCTTATATAATACGTATAGCTTCTTCGCCCTCTACGCCAATGTCGACGGCTTCGATCCCGAGGCAGGGACGCTGGCTGACAGCAAGGAGGCGCTGACCGAGGTCGACAGCTGGATTCTGTCATGCCTGAACACGCTCGTCAAGGGTGTCACACGCGAGCTCGACAATTTCGACCCGACGCGTGCCGGCCGACTGATTGACGCCTTTGTCAACGACGATTTGAGCAACTGGTATGTACGTCTGAACCGCAAACGTTTCTGGGGCAAGGAGATGAGTGCCGACAAGCTCGCTGCTTACCGCGTGCTTTACACCTGTCTGATGACGGTCTCCAAGCTCTTGGCACCGTTTGCCCCGTTCTTTGCCGACCAGCTCTACAAGGATTTGAAGGGTACACAGGAGTCTGTACACCTCGACCGTTTCCCTGTGGCCGACGAGACGTTCATCCATGAAGACCTCGAGCTTCGCATGGCTATGGCACAAAAGATTACGTCCATGGTGCTGGCCCTGCGCAGAAAGGTGAGCATCAAGGTGCGCCAGCCGTTGGCGCAGATCATGATACCTGTTGTGGACGCAGCGCAGAAAGCCCACATCGAAGCCGTCAAGGATCTCATTCTCAACGAAGTGAACGTGAAAACCCTGACCTATGCTGAAGGTCAGAACATACTGGTGAAGAAGGTCAAGTGCAATTTCCGTGTCATGGGCAAGAAGTTTGGCAAGCTGATGAAGGGAGTCGCAGCCACCATGAGCGGCCTCTCGCAGGAGCAGATTGCAGCCTTCGAACACGACGGCAAATACAGTTTCGAGGTAGACGGCCAGCCCGTAACCGTTGAGGTGGACGACGTGGAGATTATCTCTGAGGATATGCCCGGATGGCTCGTCTCCAATGAGGGCAACCTGACGGTGGCACTCGAGGTGGAGCTGACGCCGGAACTGAAGAATGAGGGTATGGCCCGCGAGCTGATCAACCGCATACAGAACATGCGAAAAGATGCCGGTCTCGAGATCACTGACCGCATCAAGGTCACCGTGGAGCCCAATGCCGAGACCGACACTGCCATTGCTGCTTATGGCGATTATGTGAAGGCGCAGGTGTTGGCCAACGAGATATCTGTTGCTGCCAATGACGGCGTCACGACCGATTTCGATACCTTCAAGGTAAACATAAAAGTGGAAAAGGCGTAAGCCTTCCACCTACACTCACTGAAGCCCCTCGTGCCGTTCGGTGAAAGGCGCAAGCTGCATAGACCTTTCTCCAAACGTGCATGAGAGGGCGTTTTTCATCAATTACTAGATAACGACCTCCTTTAGCGATTTGAATTTTATCATCATGGAAATCAAGAAACGCTATTCCGACCAGGAGCTCGAGGAGTTCCGCGGAATTATCAATGAGAAGTTGGATGTGGCCCGAAAGAGCTATAGTGACATGATGCGGCAACTGATGAATGCCGACAGCAACTCTGACAGCGACACGGCTCCCACCTACAAGGTATTGGAGGAGGGCACGGATGCCATGCAGAGAGAGCAGCTCATTCAGATGGCGCAGCGCCAGCAGAAATTCATACAGGCTCTGGAGGCTGCCCTTGTCCGTATTGAAAAGAAGACATACGGCATCGACCGAATAACGGGGGAGCTGATACCCAAGGAACGTTTGCGTCTCGTGCCGCATGCAACGCTTAGTGTGGCTTCCAAAAACTCAAGAAATCACTAAATGGGCAAGAAAAATAAACACGAGTGGATGACCGACGGACGACTGGCGTGGCTGCTTGTTGTGGCCATTCTGGTTATAGACCAGGTCATCAAGATATCGGTGAAAACATCAATGACATTGGGCGAATCGATTCGCATCACGGATTGGTTCTACATCACGTTTGTGGAAAACAATGGCATGGCGTGGGGCATGACGTTTGTCAACAAGCTCTTCCTGAGTGTCTTGCGCATCGTGGCTGTTTCCGCCATAGGATGGTTCATCTGGCAGACGGTGAGGCAGAAAGGCCGCACGCGATATGTTGTTTTCCTGTCAATGGTATTGGCTGGAGCAGCCGGCAACATCTTCGATTCGTTGTTCTATGGCATGGTTTTCAGTGCCTCGTCGCCCTTCTATGTGGCTTATTGGGTGCCCTTCGGCACGGGTTATGCCGATATGCTGATGGGCAAGGTCGTCGACATGTTCTATTTCCCCATCTTCCATGCTACTTGGCCCGCATGGATGCCAGTGTGGGGAGGTGAGGAGTTCACATTCTTTTCGCCCGTCTTCAATTTTGCTGACTCATGCATTACGGTAGGCGTTATCTGCCTGCTGTTGTTCTGTCGCAAGGACCTTGAGCGAATGGAGACCACAATACAGGTGGCGTTTCATAAACAGCCCAAACAAAATACAGACACAAAAGCATGATCAACGCTATGCAACGTTCGTCCGTGACGTGGCTGCTGATATGGGCCATTATCGCCCTTGTCGCTTCATGCAAGCCGTCGGCCTCTTCGGACATCATCCCGCCCGACGATATGGAAGACTTGCTCTACGACTACCACTTGGCCGATGCCATGGCGCGCCAGGCTAAGGGCAACTATGACCAGAACCTGATTGCCTATCATGCCGCGGTCTTGAAGAAACATGGCGTGACGACAGCCGATTTCGATTCGTCCATGGTCTATTACATGCGTCATGCCACGCAGCTGCACGACATCTATGAGAACATTGCCGAGCGCATGGGCAAGGATGCACAGGCTTTGGGTTCCTCTGTCAGCGTGAATGGCGGTAACGGAGAATACAACACGGCGTCGGGCGACACCATTGACCTTTGGAAAGGTCCAAGGTCATTGGTCTTGATACCCAATATGCCCTACAACCTTTATTCTTTCCATTACAAGCCCGATGCCAAGGCGCAGAAAGGCGACGACTATGTGCTCTCGGTGCATAGCAACTTCATCTTCCAGGATGGCATGCGCGACGGCATCATCACATTGGCTCTGGTATATAGCAACGACAGTGTGGCATCCCGTGTGATGCACGTGTCTTCTTCCTTGGACCAGCAGGTGGCGCTCACCGATGCCGACAGCATGGGTGTCAAAGAAATCAGAGGATATTTCATGCTCAACAGGAACAATCAGCAGAACAGTTCTTCCACCACTTTGCAGTTGGTGAGCTTCGATCAGATTCATCTCCTGAGATGCCACAGGAAGGTCGTAAAACCAGCCGGGCAACCTGCATTGGAACAGAAAACCGACACATCGAAACCACAATCTGTACGTGTGCGCGACAGTTTAACGACAGCATCGGGAAGCCATGCCGCTCCTTCCAATGAACCAGGCTCAAGACAGGCCTTTTCTCGCCAAAACGATGCACCCGTTCCGCCACGTAATCTGCTGCCCCAAGGCAACCCCAAATTGATGAAAGTAAACAACGAGAAATAAATCAAAACGAAATAACATGTTATCAGTAAACGAACTTGAGGATGCTCTTATCGACCTCGCCTTTGCCGAGGACATAGGAGACGGAGACCACACAACACTTTGTTGCATACCCGAAGACGCGATGGGCAAAAGCCACCTTCTCATCAAGGAGGACGGCATATTGGCTGGCGTAGACATGGCCCGTAAGGTGTTCAGCCGCTTCGACCCCACGATGCAGATGGAGGTCTTCTTGGAGGACGGCTCGCGCGTGAAGAAGGGCGACATTGCCTTTGTGGTGTCGGGCAAGGTGCGCTCCCTGTTGCAGACCGAACGTCTGATGCTCAATATCATGCAGCGCATGAGCGGCATTGCCACCATGACCGACAAGTATGTGAAACTGATCGAGGGCACCGGTGCGCACGTTCTCGACACGCGCAAGACTACACCGGGACTGCGTATGCTGGAGAAGCAGGCCGTGAAGATCGGTGGCGGCATGAACCACCGCATCGGACTGTTTGACATGATTCTGCTCAAGGACAATCATGTCGATTTCGCAGGAGGAATCGGCAATGCCATCGACCGTTGTCACAGCTATCTGAAGGAGAAGGGACTTGACTTGAAGATTGAGATCGAGGTGCGTAATTTCGACGAGCTTCAGCAAGTGCTCGACAAGGGAGGCGTGAACCGCATCATGCTCGACAACTTTTCGGTGGCCGACACCAAGAAAGCCGTCGATATCATCAACCACCGTTTTGAGGTGGAATCATCGGGTGGCATAACTTTCGATACCATCCGCAGCTATGCCGAGCAAGGTGTCGATTTTATCAGTGTGGGAGCCCTGACGCACAGCGTCAAGGGCCTGGACATGAGTTTCAAAGCTTGTTAATCACCGCGTCATGAAAAAAATATTTGCTTTACTTGCGTTAGCCCTCGTTGCAAACTATTCATATGCTTGCACCAACTTCATCGTGGGAAAGAACGCTTCTGCCGATGGTTCTGTCATCTGTACATACAATGCCGACGACTATGGCATGTTTATCGGTTTGGCCCATTACGCCGCCGGCAAGCATCCGAAGGGGACCATGCGCGACGTGGTCGACTGGGACACGCACCGCTACATCGGACAAATACCAGAGGCTGCTGAGACTTACAATGTCATTGGAAACATCAACGAGTTTCAGGTCACCATCGGTGAGACTACCTATGGCGGGCGTGAGGAAATGGTCGATCCTAGTGGCGGAATTGACTATGGCTCACTGATTTACATAGCCTTGCAGCGTTCCAAGACTGCCCGCGAGGCCATACAGGTGATGACGACACTTGCCGAGACCTACGGATATTGCTCCGAAGGCGAGACGTTTACCATCTGTGACCCCAATGAGGCTTGGATTATGGAGATGATGGGCAAAGGCCCCGGCTCGAAGAGTGTCGTGTGGGTGGCCCAGCGTATTCCCGACAATGCTATCTGCGGACATGCCAATCAGAGCCGCATAGGCAAGTTCAACATGAAGGACAAGCAGAACGTCTTGTATTCGAAGGATGTCGTGAAATTTGCACGACAGAAGGGATGGTTCAGTGGCAAGGATGCCGATTTCTCATGGAAGATGGCCTATGCTGCCCCCGATTTCTCCGGTCGACGCATATGCGATGCCCGTGTTTGGGCTTTCTTCAACCGTTTTGTGAAAGGAATGGACCGTTACTTGCCATGGGCTTTGGGCAAAGACAAGAATGCGGAAGACATGCCCTTGTGGGTCATCCCCGACAAGAAACTTTCAGTGCAGGATGTGGAAGCTGCCATGCGCGACCATTTCGAAGGAACGCCTATGGCGCTCGACTCCACCGATATGGGTGGCGGCATTTGGCAGATGCCATACCGTCCCACACCGTTGTACTTTGAGGTGAACGGCAAGAAGTATTTCAACGAGCGTCCTACGTCAACCCAACAGACTGGCTTCTCCTATGTCGCGCAGATGCGCTCATGGCTGCCCCGACAGGTGGGCGGTGTCCTTTGGTTCGGCAACGACGACGGCAATATGGTGGCATATACGCCGATTTATTGTGGCAACACTGTACAGCCCGAATGCTACAACACCCCTGGGGCCGATGCGGTGACATTCTCGATGAAGAACGCATACTGGGTTTGCAACTGGGTGAGCAACATGGTTTATCCGCGTTACACGCTGATGTTCCCCAGTTTGCAGGCTGTGCGCGACTCGCTGGAGCAGAGTTACTTTGCGCAGCAGGCTGAGGTAGAGGCTCATGCCGTGGAGCTCTGCGCGACCGATGCCAACGAGGCGGTGAAATATCTCAATGCCTATAGCAATCAGAAGGCGCAACAGATGTTGGACCGCTGGCACCAATTGGCGGTATACCTCATCGTGAAATTCAACGACATGGCTGTCAAACCAGAGGCCAACGGCAAGTTCCTCCGCACCAAGGAAGGTATTGGAGCTGCTGTGAAACGTCCGGGATACCCAGAGGCTTTCAGAGAAAAGCTTGTAAAGGAGACGGGAGACAAGTTTGAGATTCCTCAGGAATAAATCTGTTGTAAATAAGAAGCGGCAACAAAGCCAAAAGTTATTTTGGCCTTGTTGCCGCTTTTTTTAGTTGCGAATATGTGTCTGATGATTATTCATCAATGATGCCCGTCTCATACCACTGTTGAACAACCGCTTCTGCGTCTGCCAAAGCTTGACTCATGGGAAGAGGTGTGTTCTCATCGATTTGGTAGTTTTCTGTAAGTATCCGCGCCAAGTCCTCAACGGAAAAATCCTTGCCTTGGATTTCATTCCAAAGTAAGGCCGAACTTTCATTCATGCTGATGATATTGCTAAAGTCCATGTTCTCTTTGCCTTCAGCCACAATGATGTTTTCTCCGCAGACTTTGCGAATGTTGAAACCGGGTTTTGCTTTCATATTGGTATTGGATGTGATTAAAGTGTCTTTTTCATTTCAGATGACGCCAAAAAGGGGAATCCATATCAGTCGGTAGAAGGCCAGCAACCAGCGGCGGATGGGGTAGAGGTGAGTCCAAATGAGTGAGTAGGTCTTCCATTTCCATCCGTCTGTTCTGTCAAGTATGGTTTGTCCCTTGCGGTAGAAACCGATTACGGTTCCTTTGATGTCCTTTAGCTGGCATTGCTCGGTTCCCAAATTCCCGTCGCCTCTCAACACTACCTTGTCACCCTTGATGTCTATGATTCGATGCAGAACATACATCTGAGGCTTGATTTCTGCCAGAACAGGGTCGCCCTTCTGTGGAGAAACGGCTTTCTTCATCAATGCCTTGTCGCGGTTGTTCTCCAAAAAGGGGCGCATGGAAAAGCCTTTCAGTATGATGGTCACGGTGTGTCCCTCGTCCATCATCTTCACAATTTCAGGTATTAGGATTGCATTGGGGTATTGTTTTTCCGCAATGCCGAGGTGACCGGATGCCGAACTTATTTTATCTTTATGGTCTTGTTGCATAGGATGGCAGCTTCAGGATTGGGCAAGCAATGGAGTTCATAGATGCCGGTTGTTTCTACAACATCGGTGATGGTGTCGCAAATTTTATCATAACTCTTCTTGTCCCATTTCATGGATGAGCACGAAGGCAGGAGCGCAGCGAAAGCTTGTGCCACCCCCAACTTTACGACCTGATTGGTCTTGGACCTGACAATGCTCGTAACAGCACCTAGAGGTGCCTTCGTGCGTCGGTAGCAAGGCGTCTTTCCGCTCCATGGACTGCCGTAGATGTATGGCTTTCCTTCAATGATGCGAATGATGGGATTGTCGTCATTCATCAGGTCGCAATTCGGAAGGTTGCGAAGCCACATGCTCACTTGCGTAGATTTTCCCGTACCACTTTTGGCCACGAACGCATATCCGTAACCGTCTTGTCTGACCAATGATGCATGCACCAGCAAGCACTGCTGTTGGCATCCAGCAAAGGCGAATGCGAGCATCAGCGCGTTGTTCAGTCCGAAACATCTCATGTTGTAGTTGCCATTCAGCGCACAGTGGCAATCTGTGAAATCCTCATTCGTAATGAGCAGGCAACAGTCGTAGCCCTCCACATCTCTGATGATATATTGGTATCCGCCGTTAGCCAATCGGTCAACGACTGTTATGCCGTTGCCTGTATCGAAGTCTCGGATGTGCTCTCTTTGAGACTTATGACAAGGCTTGAGCGAGTCGTCGACAACAAGTGTGAAGAGCAAGGGGCCGTTTTCTTCTTCCACGAGAAACGGCATGAACGATGGAGCCAGTCGTATAGAGTTGCCGGTATCTCCCCGAAAGACGATTTTGACGCCCAGGTCAGCAATGCAAAAATGGTAGATTTTCTCCATTTGCAATCCTACTTGCCGATTTCTATTTGTCCAGAGATGGCCTGGTAACGGAAATCTTGCTCTTTCAGATAGTTGATGTTGTATTTCCCTCCCTCAAGATATTTCTTTCTCAAAGCCAGATATTTCTTCTCGGCCTCTTTCTTGCTTTTTGAAAATGAAGTGACGCATGTGGCGTTCTTAAAGCCCAATTTGGCCAAGTAGTCACGCAGTTGGTATGAATAGTTCTCGCGACTATAGAGAAACTTAGTCTTCGAGTCGATATAAGCTGAGTCGACCTGTTGTATGTCCGTAAAGTAGACGGTTGAGTCATTGAATGATGCGGCAAAGCCGTAGACAAATATTGTCTTTGGTCTCAGTCCAGCCCATACACCTGTTGCCATGAACATAGCAACCAGGGTCAAAATGATCTTTTTCAATTTCATTATCCTTAATCTCTGTGATTACATGTTGTTTTGTATCTATGCGCATTTCCCGCGGGAAGAAATCATCAGCCTAGGAATGACTTGAGCCTTTTGCTGTTTGCATCGTGCCGCAGCCGTCTGATGGCTTTTTCTTTGAGTTGTCTGACCCGCTCTCGCGTAAGGTTGTACTTCTCTCCAATCTCTTCCAACGTCATCTCTGGCTGCCCGATACCGAAAAAAGCCTTTAAGATATTTCTGTCTCTTTCGCCCAGCTTCTCTAGCGACCGCCCGATTTCTTCTTTCAGTGACTCTTGCACCAGCAGATTGTCGGTGTTGGGGGTCTCGGTGTTGGGCAAGATTTCCAGCAGGTTGCTGCCGTCCTCATTGGACATCGGTGCGTCCATGGATATTTGCTTGCCGCCTGCATTCATCACCTCCTTGAGCTTGCTTTCTGGGAGGTCTATCTCGTCCATTAGTTCGCAGAGGTTGGGCATGCGTTCGTTTTCCTGCTCAAACTTGTTGACGAAGCGTCTGATCTTGTTGGCTGACCCCACTTGATTGGTCGGCACCCTAATCAGACGGCTCTGGTCAGTGATAGCTTGCTGGATACTCTGTCTGATCCACCATACTGCGTAGGAGATGAACTTAAATCCCCGTGTCTCATCAAATTTTTCTGCAGCCCTTATCAGTCCCATGTTTCCCTCGTTGATGAGGTCAAGCAGTGACAACCCTTGGTTCTGATATTGTTTGGCAACCGAAACCACAAATCGCAAGTTGGCTTTTGTCAAGCTCTCCAACGCTTTCTGGTCACCTTTCTTGATGCGTCGGGCAAGCTCTTCTTCCTCTTCAGTCGAAATGAGCTTTTCGTGTCCAATTTCCTGAAGGTAAATTTCCAAGGAAGCACTGTCCCTGGTGGTGATTGAGTTTGTGATTTTAAGTTGTCTCATCGGTAGGTATGCAGTTAGTTTTATGCAAAGTTACAAAAAAGAAAGATTTTATGGTTCTATTTTTCGAGCAAAATCACTGGGTAATCGAAAAAAAGGCGGAGTGCATTAAAAATGCGCTCCGCCATTATATGATTGGGAATGGGGGTAATCTCCATTCTTGTTTTACTCGCCCACTCTGACTGCCTTGTAGTCAGTCTTTCCTGAGGGCCACATGCCTGTGATGAAGAGCACAGGGTTCTTGCTGGTGGAGGCGTCCTTGACAGCCTTTTGCAAGTCAGAAATTTCCTTCATTTGCTGGTCGTTGGCGGTAAGGATGATAAATCCGTCGCTGATGCCAGCATCCTTGAATGCTCCGCTTTTCACGTCCTTTACCTGAAGGCCGTAGCTGATGTTGAGTTGCTTCTTCATATCATTGTCAACAGGGAACACCTTGGAACCCAGCACATCCAGATCAGCGGTCTTCAGCACTTTGGTGTTGCCCTGGGCGTTTTTCACTGTAACGCTCTTGCTCTGCTTCTTCTTGTTGTGGAGCCATGTCAGTGTGATCTTGTCTCCTGGACGCTTGCCATTGATAATTTCCTGAAGTTCTGACATCTTTCCGATGTTCTTGCCGTCGATAGCCACGATGACATCTCCTTTCTCGATGCCGGCGTTAGCGGCGGCACTTCCGTCTTCCACCTTGTCCACATACACACCCTCATTGGTGCCGAGGTCCACCTCTTTGCCTTCGTCTTTCTGTTGGTTGATATAGTTGAGCACATCGCCGCCTGTTATGCCAAGCATAGCGCGCTGTACGGTACCGTATTGCTTCAAATCATCTACGACCTTGTTCATGATGGTTGTCGGGATGGCGAAGCCGTAGCCTGTATAGGAACCTGTGGGGGAATAGAGCATGGCGTTGATGCCCACCAGTTCGCCCTGGGCGTTGACCAAAGCGCCGCCTGAGTTACCGGGGTTGATGGCAGCATCTGTCTGTATGAAGCTGGAGATGCTTGGGCCGTCTCCCTGCCCACCCAAACCGCGAGCCTTTGCTGAGACGATTCCTGCCGTCACTGTGTTGTTGAGTCCGAAGGGGTTGCCTACCGCAATGACCCATTCGCCCACTTTCAGCTTGTCGGAATCACCGATGGGCAGTGTGGGAAGGTTCTTGCCGTCCACCTTGATAAGAGCGAGGTCGGTTGTCGGGTCAGTGCCAATGATTGTGGCATTGAACTCACGGTTGTCGTTGAGCGTGACAGTCAGTTTGTCAGCTCCGTTCACCACATGGTTGTTGGTGACGATGTATCCGTCAGCGCTGATGATGACCCCCGAACCCGTAGCTTCTTTCTTTGGGGTTTGGATTTTACGTTTCTGTCTGCCGCCGTTTCCCTGGGGATTGCCAAAAAAGCCGAACGGGTCGGAGAAGAAATCAGAGAACGGGTCACTCTCTACTTCTACGGTCTGCACCTTGGAATTTTGCACATATTTGATATGCACCACAGCAGGCAGCGCCTTTTGTGACGCATAGGTGAGGTCAACGGGTTGGCTTGCTACGGCGTTCTGCTCGGTGGCGGCATGTACCTTAATGAAGGATCCCGCCGAGAAGGCCAAGGCTATGGCGCTAAAGCCCACTACTAAGTAATTGAAATGCTTTTTCATACGTTATTATTATGTTTTTGTTTGTTTCTTGGTTTGTCATGATACTGGTAGCGGAAGTCGTTAGCTTTCAAGGTGTCTGCCTGCTCCACTGTTTTAAACGGTTGCAAATATAGGCGCAAAAAATGTAAATGTGCCATATTGTCCGATTACTTTATCCCATTTTAACATTTGATTTTTAACACTTAACGCTTCTTTAGCAGAAAACATTTCAAATTTACATTCATTTAAATTTGTGCAGTGTGCTTAGAATCTGCCTAGTCTTGTGCATCATTCCTTACATGACGGCAAAAGCTTGTCGAGGTTCACAAAATATGGCGTGCGCTTTGCACGCGTCTCAATATATTTTGCTACTTTTGCAGTTTGTAAGGCAGTGCCCCGGCTTCATCGCTGGCATCCAAGAGAGATGCGAGAGGAAAGTCCGGGCAGCGCAAGGCGCTCCACTTCTGAAAATGGAAGCTGTCGGCGACGGCAGGTGTAGGCAGAAGAAAACGACCGCCTGCCCCATTGGGGCGGGTAAGGGTGAGAAGGTGGTGTAAGAGACCACCAGCCTGCGGGTGATCGCAGGGCTGTGCTGGCTGGAGGCTGCAAGTTCATGTATACCATCGTCAATCAGGGTTGCCTGCCCGACAGGTCATGAGCCTGACGATGGAGGGTAGAACGCTTGAGCGGCAGGGTGACTTGCCGACTGGATAAATGATGAGCTCCCGGTCCTTCAGGGCCGGGAAACAGAACCCGGCTTATCAGGGCACTGCCTTACTTTTTTCTTTCTTTTGTCATTCCAGTTGCCTTTTTCTTGCGATTTATCGTTATGCCATTTTGTTTGTAGCCACGAAACTGTCGTGCAATCTTTTTTTAACGCTTGGTATAATAAAAGGTTGCATGTTGATGTTATCATGTTATACCAAACTGTTATTGCACAGAGATGAAAGAGTTGCAACCGAATTTGCTTAACGATTACGAACACCAGGTGTTGGCGGCTATCGCCCGCCATGAACAGGAACCCGGGTTTCCACGGCTGGAAGACAGTCGCCTGACGCGCAAGATGCTAGAAGATTACCTTTACGACTACCAGATATTGCTTGATCGTGAGGGGTCGCAAAGGTCACAGCTGACAGCCTATGGCATCATTGCCATTGTCCCGACGATCGTGCTCAGTGCTTTTCCCGAAAACACTTTGCCATGGGGCAAATGGTCGCTTCTGGTGGGAGTGGGCATTGGGGTGCTTTTGGCCTTATTCGTCAAGGCTGTGAGATCCATGATTACGCGGGCGAAAGTGGCCCGGCACCGGGCAACCCACACGGATGCCAGCAACTATGTCGATGCCGTAATGCGCTATGCGTCGCAAACAGAATGAATGACTAACAAGCAAGAGATATGGAATTACCTGATTTTATGTCCTATAAGGACAAATTCTCGGAAAGCGGATTTGCCGACAAGATTTCACGCGTAGCCAAGTGTGCTGGCGCCAAGATAGTCTATGCAGCGCTGATACTTTACTACACGTTGGAGAGCGACAAGGTGTCATGCAAAGACAAGGCCATTATCATAGGAGCCTTGGGTTATCTCATTTCGCCGCTCGATGTGGTTCCCGACGCCATACCTATCGTTGGCTTGGGCGACGACCTTGCCGTCTTGATTTTTGTATTGAAGAAGGTGTGGGGAGAGGTTTCGGAAGATGTGAAGAAGAAAGCCCACAGCAAGCTCTCCCGCTGGTTTGACGAAGACGAGATGGCAGAGGCCGATCATCTCTTTGACAACAACACCGGTGCATAACCGTTGGGTTGTGCACCGGTGTTGCTTGTGAGAAGAGGGGCGGGGGCTACTGCGCCTTTCGGTTTCTCTTTTTCAGATACCATTTCACGGCAAAGTAGAGCAATGCTATGGCAACAAGAGCGATGACTGCCAGCTTGATGTATTCGCCATATTCCAGGATTTTGTCGTTCAACTGCTCCTCCGGCACAATGGTGTGCAGATACCATCCCAATGCGGCGAGAATGCAGTTCCATGCGCCTGCGCCAATGGTGGTATAGAGCAGGAATTTCCAATAAGTCATCTTGGCCAGACCGGCTGGGATGGATATGAGGTGGCGGATGCCGGGGATGAGGCGGCCAGTGATGGTGGCCACCAGTCCGTGGTTGTTGAAATAGGCTTCACTCTTCTCAATCTTCTCGTGTGAAAGCATGCAGAGCTTGCCCAGTTTGGAGTCGGCGAATCGCCATATGACGGGCCGTCCCAGCAGCCATCCGGCCACGTAGTTGATGGAGGCGCCTGCGTCGGCACCCAATGTGGAAAACAGGATTACCAGCCAGATGTCGAGGTTGCCACCTGCTGAATGGTAAGCGGCAGGCGCCACCACTAACTCGGAAGGCACCGGAACGACGGTGCTTTCCAACAGCATGAGTATAAATATGGTGCCATAGTTGAGGTTGGCAAGAAGTGTTGAAATGATGCTCATTGTCTTTTGGTTTGTTTACTCGAATAACATAAAGCCTGATGAGATTTTTGGGCGATAGTCTAAAGCTCGTCTTTTATGTTAGGCCATGCTCCCAGTTCGGGATGCTCTCTGGCGTAATCCTCAAAGTTTTCAAACGGCAGCTCGGCTGGGAAAAGGTCGTTGAGCAAGGGACGCGACTTTGCCGGTCCTTGCAAGATGGCCTGATGCAGGTCAGAGAGAAACTCCTGACGCAGCCCCAGGTCGCTGTCGCAAAGGGCGAGAAAAGCCCATCCTTCCGGCACGTCAGCTCCCTGTCGGTTGTCCATGATTTCACGGAAAAGGTCGTGCGCGAACTGCGTGTAGCCACATTCGTAGGTAGAATAGGCTACGAGCGTCTTGATGCGGATGTCGTTCCCCGAGACTTCCATGGCCCTTGTGAACCATGTCCGCGCATTGTCTGGTTTTTCGTCGAGGAGGTAGAGGTAGCCACGTAGCACATGGTTCTCAGCAGTGTCGTGGCCGGGAATGCCGTCCATCTTCCGGATGTTGGCCAATGCTTCGGCATGCTTGCCTATCTGGGCATTGAGGATGCACTGTTGCCTGATGATCTCGAGCTTGCTGGGCGAGTTGTCGGGGGCAAGCCGCTCGGCTTGGTGCAAGTGGAGCAATGCTTCCTGAATGCGGTTTTGCGATGCGAGCGATGCGGCGATGCCCATTTCAGCGGTCTCGTTATAGGGGTACAGCTGCTGGTACATCTGGTAGTTTCTGATGGCCTCATCATGGTTGCCCAACGCTGAGAGGGCGCCGGCTTTGTTGATGAGTGCGTCGGCGTTCATCGTGTCGATGGCCAACGCATAGTCGCAACTCTCAATGGCGGCAGCAATGTCGCCTTGCTGGAATTGGGCGGATGCCAAGGTGTTCCAGTAGTCTGTGTTGTAGGGATCCTCGTCGATGAGCTGGTCGAAGAGCTTTTGGCAAGTGTCAAGCTCACCCTTTGCCAGCGCCACCCGTCCCTGCAGCTCGCGGTATTGCGGGTCGGTTGTTTCGCTGCTTTTGGCGAGCCACTCCTCTGTGAAATCCGTGCATGAGTAATCGGCAAAGAGTGTGGCCACATCGAGGTAGTAGTCCTCAAGGTCTTCCTCGTCTATTTCTCTCTCCTTGTCCTTTAGATATTGGTCGGCCTCTTCGGTCCGCAGGTCGGCTATCATGATTTCGGCTACAATGTAATAGTAGTCGAGGTCGGTCTTGTCTTCAATCTGGCCTGCCCACTGCATGGCCTCGACAGCATTCTTGTTGACCAGGATGGCTACGCGCGCTCTGAATGCCAGGGGTTGCGTAGCACCCGGAAACATGGCGATGGCAAGGTCGACGGCCTCGATGGCCTCCTTGAGCTTGCCATGCAAATGATAGTATTCTGCTATGGCAGTGAGCTCATCGGAATCCAAATAAATGGAGCTGCCTGCAGAGCGGGCAGCTTCATATCTTTTCAGGTTGTCCTCAAAATGGTTGTTCATATCGTGATTGTCTGCCAGACGGTAACGGCCCGCCTGGAGGCGGCTTACTTGTTCTTTTTAGACCAGGCGTCCTTCAGGCCCACAGTCTTGTTGAACACCGGTGCGCCATCGGTGGTGTCTGGGTCTGCCATGAAATAGCCTATGCGCTGGAACTGCAGGTATTCGCCTGGCTTGCGCGTAGCGGCATAGTTTTCGACATAGCAGCACTTGTTGACATGGAGAGAGTCGGGGTTGAGCAGCTCGTGGAAGTCGCGCTCGTCGGCCGACGGATTTTCCACGAAGAACAAACGGTCGTACTCGCGCACCTCGGCCTTGACGCAGTGGTCAGCACTCACCCAGTGGAGGGTGCCCTTCACCTTGCGGTTTGCACCAGGCAGGCCACTCTTGCTCTCGGGGTCATACTCGGCTTGAATCTCTACGATGTTTCCTTCGGCGTCCTTGGTGCAACCTGTGCACTTCACGATGTATGCGTTCTTCAGGCGCACTTCCTTGCCCGGAGCCATGCGGAAGAACTTCTTCGGAGCGTCTTCCATGAAGTCGGCACGCTCAATCCAGAGGTTCTTGGTGAATGTGATGTTGTGTGAGCCAGCCGTCTCGTCCTCGGGGTTGTTGATGGCTTCCATCTCTTCCGACTGACCGTCGGGATAGTTGGTGATGACAAGCTTCACGGGGTCGACGACAGCCGACACGCGAATGGACTTCTTGTTGAGGTCGTCGCGTACGGCAGCTTCGAGCAAGGCCATGTCGTTGAGTGCGTCGAACTTGGTGTAGCCAATCGACTGGATGAAGTTTTTGATGGATTCGGGCGAGTAGCCACGTCGGCGCATGCCACACAGGGTCGGCATGCGGGGATCGTCCCATCCGTTGACGAGGTGCTCGTCGACCAATGTGTGGAGCTTGCGCTTCGACATCACGGTGTAGGTGAGGTTCAGACGGTTGAACTCAATCTGGCGGGGACGGAAATCGTTGAGCCCATTGGCGGCTGTGCCGTCACACTCTTTGAGAAAGTCGATAAACTTGTCGTAAAGGGGACGGTGGGGCACAAACTCCAATGTGCAGATGGAGTGGGTCACGCCCTCAAAGTAGTCGCTCTGGCCGTGGGCAAAGTCATACATAGGGTAGCAGTGCCACTTGGTGCCCGTGCGATGGTGGGGTGTCTGGATGATGCGGTACATGACCGGGTCGCGGAAATGCATGTTGGGGTTGGCCATGTCGAGCTTGGCACGGAGCACCATGGAGCCCTCCACTGCTTCGGGGGTGTTCATGGCTTCGAACAGGCGCAGGTTCTCCTCGATGGGGCGGTCGCGGTAGGGACTTGACGTGCCGGGCGTGGTAGGCGTTCCTTTCTGCTCGGCAATCTGCTCAGAGGTCTGCTCGTCGACATAGGCCATGCCTTTCTTGATCATCCAAAGGGCAAAGTCCCACAATTTCTGGAAATAGTCGGATGCATAGTAGATGTTACCCCACTTGAAGCCCAGCCAGGCAATGTCATGGAGAATGTTCTCCACATACTCGTTGTTCTCCTTGGAGGGGTTGGTATCATCGAAACGAAGGTTGCAGACACCGTTGTATTTCTCTGCGGCGCCGAAATCCATGCAGATGGCCTTGGCGTGGCCGATATGCAGATAACCGTTGGGCTCTGGAGGGAAACGTGTCTGTATGCGGCCGCCATTTTTGCCGGCTGCAAGGTCTTCCTCTATCAGCTGCTCCACAAAACTAATGCTGCGCTTTTCTTCGCTTTTGTTTTCTTTGATTTCCATCTTGTGTTGTTATAATATTGTTGTATGGTGCAAAGTTAATCATTTATCCACGAAAATCACATGCGTTGGCGTTAAAATATGCAACAAGAAAGCACTGTGGCACAGCCGGAAGGTATTCGGTCGTCATGTGTTTGACCGTGCGGCCGGTGAAAACTGGGGTTGTGTCTTGCCAAGACCGACTCGCCGAGTGGGAGCGAAATGGGATGAAATTACTTTATAAAAGGTTTCTCAGGATTGGCGCGCAAGTGAACCAAGGGTATCACGGCTGTAAATAAGCTCTGTTTTTGAGCATTTTTATAACATGTTGATACTAAGAACTTTATTTGATTGAAACGCAAATCCACTACTTTTCCGCACAATGCTGTCTTCCGATAGATGCCTTATCGTGCTTCGATAGACGGCATATTGGGCTTCGGTTTAGCGTCTTTCGTATCATGACAGATGCCTTTTCGTGGCTTGAAAGGATGTCTTTCGTAACACTGCGAGGGTAGGGAAGCGTTGTGCCCACCTGTTTTTCGTGTTTCAAGAACGGCGAAAGCCTGCTGCGGTCTTCTGGATGGTGTATTCGTGAGAGCACGGATTTTTCAGAATATTCCTGACGTTTTTCAATGGCTTCTATCCGTTGTTTGCCCTTTGGGAGAATGGTTGGCCTTGTCAACTTGTTGAACACAGTAACGGCTCGAGCTACATTCCCGTATGGGATTGGAACGGTGTTTTTATAGGGCCACAGGTGTTACAACGGTGTTTCAAGCGTGCAGTTTACGTGGTCGCCTTGTCAGTCGGGAGGGGATAGGATGCAATTAAAAACTTTTAAAAATATTAAGAAAAATCTTTGGGGGTTTAGAAAATATTATGTACTTTTGCAATCGTTATCCTGAATACAATCTTTTTACCTTAAAGAAGACTAATGCCTATTGAGAGTAAATGGCGCTTGCTGTGAAGCAAGCGCCATTTTTAAGTTTAGCTCCTCCTTTGCCAAGAAAGTTAAAGCCACTGCACCAAGCCCTCCATGGGCGCCTGGACGATGCGTCCGAGATGCATGCCCTCTTCCTGCATTACTTCTTCCAGAGGACTGCGCAAGACTTGGGCGATGCTGCCATTGAACCCGATTGGCAGTCGATCCCAGCCGTCATACTGTTTCACGTTGCGGCGCAGGAAGGTGCGGAAGTTGTCTTTCACAAATGCGTAGACGACAGGTTCATGGAGGTTTTGCACGATGAAGGGCATGAACGAGGCCAGGAACGTATTGGGGCGTGGCTGGCGATAGACGCGGTCGATGATGTCGGCGGCAGTCAGTCCGTAATGTTCGTGGAAACGGTTGATGATGTTTTCGGGCCACTGATGCTTCAGGATGTTGCCCAAGAGGTACTTGCCCATCGAGGCACCGCTGCCTTCGTCGCCGAGAATATAGCCCAGGGGCGACACGTTTTTCACGATGCGCTGGCCGTCATAAGCACATGAATTGCTTCCTGTGCCAAGGATGCAGGCGATACCCGGCTCGTGACCGCAGACGGCAATGGCCGCCCCCAGCATGTCGGACGCCACCGTGCATGACCCATTGACGGTGAGCACCGAGCGCAAAGCCTGCTCCACGACGGGCTGCTTCTCAGGAGTGCAACCCGCACCGTAGAAGTAGACGGCATCAAGCGCAACAGTTGGTAGGTGGGGCAACAATGATGAACGGAGCTCGTCGGCAATCTCGTCGCCGCTCACCTGGAAGGGGTTCAGGCCCTTGGTCTTGATTTCAACGACGGCCTGGTGGCGGTCTGCCAGTGCCCAGTCAGTCTTCGTCGAACCGCTGTCTGCTATCAGTATCATGGTTGTGTGATGTTATGCGTTGTTTGTATCTTTCTGTGACTGTGATGTTGTTGGTGGCCTATTCCTTCTTGCCGAAGGCCGGGTCGATCTTGATGAAGGCGGTGACGACAAATGTGATGATGCAGAAGAACATCACTGCCACAAAGAAATGCGGGTAGCCCAGCATGTCTTTCAGCCATCCGCTTACCATGCCCGGCAGCATCAGTCCTAGGGAAGAGATGGCGGTGCACAGGGCATAGTGGGATGTCTTGTACTTGCCTTGAGAGTAGTAGAGCATGTAGAGGGTGAGCGCCGTGAAGCCCAGTCCGTAGCCAAACTGCTCAATAAACAGGAGCGCACTGATGAGGACGAGGTTGGACGGCAACGCATAGCTCATATAAACGTAGACGATGTCGGGGAGGGTGATGGCACATACGAACCACCACAGCCAGCGCTTCAGACCGTCGCGGGCCGCGAGCCATCCGCCGACAATGCCGCCCAAAAGGAGGCCTATCAGTCCTACTGTTCCGTTGGCTATGCCATACTCAAGGGGCGTCAGTCCCAGGCCGCCCTCCGAGAGGGGCCGCTGCAGAAATGTGGCGCTCATCTTTGCCAGCAGTGCTTCGGGGAAACGGTATAGCAACAGGAAGATGAGCACGAAGACAAACGTCTGCCACGACACCTTGGTGACAAAGGTCACGAGAGTTTCCTTGAGTCCCAGCATCACTTCGCGTGCACTCGACGGACGTTCGACATCGCCGTTGGCATGAGGCAGAATGTAGCCGTGCCACAGCCACAGCATGATGAACAGGCTAGCCAGTCCGTAGAACAACAGGCTCCACGCATAGGCGTTCTCGTAGCTTCGCATATTCTGCAGATAGCCCGCCAGACCGATGAGCACTCCTTGTCCGAAGATGACGGCCAGACGGTAGAACGTGTTGCGTATGCCCACAAAGAGACTCTGTTGGTGCTCGTCGAGCTCAAGCATATAGTAACCGTCTGCTGCCACATCGTGCGTGGCACTGAGAAAGGCCATGATGAAGAAGCAGCACATCGTGCCCTGAAACCACATGGGCGTGTTGATGGTGAACGCCACGCCCGCCATCGATGATCCGAGCAGCACCTGCATGGCCGTCACCCACCAGCGCTTGGTGCGGTAGAGGTCGACAAAAGGACTCCAGATGAACTTGAGCACCCACGGCAGCTGTAGCCAACTGGTATAGAGACCGATCTCCGTATCGGTCAGCCCCATCTGCATATACATGGTCACCGCTACCACGTTAACCAGCACATAGGGCAGTCCCTCGGCAAAGTAAAGGGTGGGGATCCATGCCCAGGGCGAAGTGTTGCGCTGTCTCATTGTGCCTGTTGTTTGCGGTTCTTGGCGATGCGTGCCATGAGTTCCCACGTGCGCATGCGGTCCTTATAGATATTGTTGCGGTTCTCTTTCTCTATGCTCAGGTCTCCGTCAGAGTTGTCGTCCCAGCGGCGGCAGTCATAGACCGGTTCGTAGATGCGTCCTATTTCATAGTCGCGGCTGATGGCCAGCCCCAAAGCGTAGTCCTCACCATAGTTGACGTTGGGCAGGTTGATTTCCCGCAATACGGGCGTATAGAACGAGCGGGGTGCTCCCAAGCCATTGATGCGCAAGGCATTGTTGCGGCCGTTTTCGGGCGTCCATTCCTTGTGGGCGATTACGCCGGGTGGCAGGATGTTGAGATGGATGTCGGTCAGCGTGTAGGCACCGATGAGCATGGCACACTGCTGGGCGTGGAAGGCGTCGACAATTTTCTGTAGAGTGTGCTCGTCAGCGTAGACATCGTCGGAGTCGAGCTGGGCGATGATGCGTCCGCAGCGGGCATCATGTGCCGCCAGGTTCCAACTGCCGCCTACGCAGAGGTCGCGACGGTCGGTCACGAGGTGGATGATGCGCGGGTCTTCTTTCGCCATCTCAGCCACCAGTTCGGTGGTGCCGTCGGTAGAGTGACACTCAGGGCCGTTCTCCACGACAAAGACATTGTATGCAAAATCGGTCTTCTGGCTGAGCGCACTTGTGAGTGCATCCTTGATGGTGCGGATGCGGTTGCGCACGGGTATCATGATGCTGGCTTCCACGGGGAACGCCCCTTCGTTGATGCTTATGGGCTTGAAGGCTCCGGGGGCGAGGTAGGCTCCCATGGCCTTCAGATGCTCGGTGCAGGCTTGTTCCATCTCAATCTGTGACTGCCGGTTCTTCGGGTCCACATAGTCGAAGAGCCTTTCGCCGGTCTTGCGCGTATCGAGCTCCACCTCCGAATAGAGATATTCGTTGATGTGAACGAGCGCGTGGTGCTGCGAGAGTTGCAGGCGGAAGTCGTAGAAGCCCGCAGCCTTGTAGTCGGCGGTCATCTGTCCTGCCGTTTGTTTCAGCGCAGAAGTGCGTAGGAGGACCACACTGCCGAAGTTGAAGTCATCGCGCAGGCTGCCCTGTTGATAGTCGATGGTGGGTGCCTCCACACGATGGCCGTCAGCCGTCAGCTTGTAGTGGTCGGCATAGACCATGCCCGCACCAGTCATCTCGGCCACCGTGACCATGCGCTCCAAGGCCAGATAGCCCAGCTGAATGAACTGGCGGTTGAGGTAAACGAGGGTATAGGGGGCAGTGGCCTGGGCGGCGATGGTGTGCCAGGTGGCACTCTCCATGGTGCTGGTCTGCAGGAGCGTTGTCTTGTTCACAATGTCCTGCTTTAGGTTGAGGGTGTTGTGGGCGTTTTCCTCTTGCGTGCTGCAAGGCAGGAAACAGTCTATCAGTTGATGCATTTTCTTGGTTCTTTCTCTTTGTGTCAGTTGATTTTCCTTTGCAAAAGTACGTAAATTTATCTACAATGATATGTGTTTTTTCGCATTTTTACTTTATTTTTGCAAACAACAAAGACCTTGCACACATAAGGGGCACAACAGAAAACATCTGCCTTTTTCCAAGCATGCCACCTTCACGCATCGGATTTACATGTAAATAATTTACTGCATTATATGAACAAAACACTGTTATTATTGGCACTTGCTTTGCCCTTTCACGTTTCTGCGCAGACCGACGTGACGGCAAACTATGTCAAAAACCCTTCGTTTGAAGACGACAACACGTCAGCGCTGACGGCTGTCAACAACGCGGCCGACGGTCTACGCGGCTACCAGATGGCAGCGCCGTCAGGATGGACCGTCTCCAACGCCAGCACACCGGGTGCATCGCTCATTGTCACACCGGCTTGCTTCACTGATAACAACTTCGGAAAGGTGACCACCGTCACGGACGGAAGCCAGGCCTTCTACATGCGTATGGGATGGTCGTCCAACACCACCACACTGCAGCAGACACTGGCATCGCTTCCCGCTGGCACCTACAAGCTGACAGCCGATGTGCGCTCGGCTTATGCCAACAATGCCACTTCCACCATGCGTCTCTTTGCAGCCGACAAGGGTGTGTCTCACGCCTTCGAGGCCGGCTCGGCCTCGTGCTTCACCACCATGGCATGGCAGCAGCTGGCGGTGACATTCACCACCACGGCTACAGGCGACGTGAACATCGGCCTGCAGGTCGACTGGCTCTCGGGAGGCAGTTGTTTCATGATTGACAACGTGCGTCTGGCAAGCTTGCCAGAGGGGTATGTGGAACCCGAGGAGAAGACTGATTCGGTGAAGAGCATCACCGAGGGCGTGATCACGGCCGACTTTGTGGACGAGGCAACGATGAAGGGCGACCTGCTGCAGATGCTCGCCCGCTTCTCCCAGTATCTGAAGAACGACTTTCAGGAGTGTGCCTCACCCAACAGCCTCGGCGAGGCTTGTGGCTGCTTCAGGAGCAACTCGACCATGCAGGCCAACGAGGACGGCGTGCGCTCGAACGCCGACCTGGGCATGATAGCCGCCTTCCTCGTGAAGTACGGCAAGGGAAAGGTGACGCTTCCCGACGGCGTGAGCTGGAGCGACCTCGAGGCGATGGCCCGCAAGAGCCTTGTCTTTGCCTATTCGACACACAAGGCCAACCGGCTGAAGGTGTGCTCGGGCAACACCTACTGGGGCTCGACGGGCGTGTCGGACCACACGTGGGAGAGTTCGCTGTGGGCCATGTCGGTGGCCTATTCGGCCTTCTTCCAGTGGGAAGAGCTCACGGAAGCTCAGAAGGGATACGTGAAGGCGCTGCTCAAGGCCGAGTGCAACTACGAGCTGCAGCGCACCATCCCCACGGGCTATGCTGGCGACACGAAGGCCGAGGAGAACGGATGGGAGGCCGATGTGCTGGCCGCCACGCTCGGCCTTTTCCCCGACGACGAGCTGGCCCCGCAGTGGTTCGCCCGGTTGCGCGAGTTTGCCGTCAACAGCTACAGCCACCGCAGCGACGCCGCCGACCAGTCGGTCATCGACCCCGACTACGACGGGGCCACCGTGGCCAGCCTCTACAAGGGGCAGAACCTCTATGACGACTACACGCTGCAGAACCACAACTATTTCCACACGTCCTACCAGAACGTGGTGATCCAGGAGCTGGGCGAGGCGGCGCTGGCGCTCAAGCTCTTCCAGCAGACGCTACACGGCACGGAGAAATGGCAGACCCATGCGCTGATGCACAACAACGGTGCCGTGCAGAAGGAGGTGCTCAACTGGCTCGCGCTGGCCGACGGCGAGCTGGCCATGCCCAACGGCAACGACTGGAGCCTGTTCCTCTACGACCAGATCACGAGCTACACCACCAACGCCTGCTTCCTTGGCGACGCCGACGCACTGATGCTGGAGAACCTGGCCTACAAGATGATCAAGGCACGCCAGCAGACCACCGGCGACGGCTCGTGGCTTCTGCGCTCCGACATCGGTGCGCGCCGCATGGGCGTTGAGGGGCACCGCGTGATGATGACATGGCTCATGCACGAAGCGGCCTCCACCGCCGGCATGACCGCCAGCACGTTCGACGACTTCCGCCAGCGCTACGGCGCCGCCCGGCTGTTCACCTCGCAGAACATCGTGCGCGGCTACACGCGCGACCGCTTCACCACCTTCTCGTGGGCTCCGGGCATCGCCAGCTACACGGGCTACATCGCCGCCAACTCGGTGGACCGGAACAAGATCGTGGTGCCCTACAAGGCCAACAACACGGGAAACTTCCTCGGATGGTACACCGTGGACGGCAAGAAGACCAACGCCACGCCCGTGGTGAACGGCATCTACCGGCTCGACGGTGAGGCGTGGACGATGAACGGCGAGCTGTCGACCAACGATGCCACGCTCGACAACCGCTTCGCCATCTACTCCACGCCGGGCAATGCCGTCATCTACCTGGACTATGTGACGGGCCTGTCGCCGTGCACCGTCACGCGCGAACAGGGCGGCCTGATGGCCATCTCCACCGACACGCTGACACGCACACGCCGCACGCTCTACACGGCGGAGGGCACCCGCCAGCTCGACGGCACGCAGCTCACTGTCTTCAACAGCAGCTGGGTGAACATTGACAATGCCCTGGGCATCGTCGCGCCCAACGGCAAGCAGATGGCTTTCGGCGACAGGGCCAACAACAACTCGGTGCTCACGTCGAAAATCTATCCTTCCTATTCCACACAAAGCCGCACCTTCGGCAGCGGCGATGTGGTCGACCGCCGCAACATCGTCTACTACAGCAATGTGGATGCGGCCACCACACGCAGCATGAACGATGCACTCGTGCCTCTGCGCGACGCCCTCCCCGAAGGCTGGAACGGTGTCATAGCTGCCGACCCCGACTCCGTACGCTATCTGCTGCTCAGCAACTTCTGCAGCGGGAAAAAGGCTGCTCTCAAAGGTATAGGCACATCGCTGGGCGCACCAGTGTTCCCTGTCGCCACTACCATTGATGGGGCGGAGGTAGCCGAAGCTACCTTTGTTGCCGAACAGAACAACAGTGTGGCATGTCCCATACGCTTTTTCCTTGTAGGGCACGATGTTACTGCCATGCAGGACTCTTCCGCATACGCCATCTATGTGCGCAACGACAAGGGGGCGAAAAACAGCCTGACCGTGCGCGCAGCCTGTGACGGCAAGGTGGTGGAAAAGACATTCTCTGTCAACTCTGATGTGAAGGTTAGCCTCGTTGACGGCGAACTGCTGGTTGAATATAGTGCTTTTCCGGAAACGGAAGGCGACACGATCACTGCGGGCTACACTGACGTCACGGACCGCTATCTGACCAATCCCAATTTCGAACTTGACGAGACTTACGGCACTCGCGGACAGAATGTAACGGCAAGCGGTGTGACCTACGCAGACTGTTACACCAATACGGTGGCTGCCACCAGCTCCAAGTGGCCCAACATTCTGCCGGTAAACGGCTGGACTTCGGCCAATGGTCTTGCCGCAGGCAGCAACTACTGCCGTATGTATTCGATGCCTTATAGCCAGACACTCTATTGTGTCAGTCCTTCGTCGGTGGGCAACTATGCTGCGCGTACTGCTCAGCCCGTGGCCGACGACAGCTGTGGCGTGCGCTGCCTGACAGTGCTCAACTCATGGGACAAGGGTGCCAATGCCATCACACAGACCGTGACGCTCCCTGCGGGCGCATACCGGCTTCTGCTTGATATGAAATATGAGTGTCAGAACCAGACATCAAACGACGGCGCGGCTGTCACCACAAGTGGCGGCAACACCAATGCCAGCCTGACGGGCGTAACTGCTAATGGTGTCAGCCTCTTTGCTTACCCGGCTATTGCCAACACGTGGACTGTGATGCCTTTCGACTTCGAACTCACTACACCTTCAGAGATTGCCGTCAGCGTGGGATATAGCAGCTCGGCGGCTGCGGGTGCAGCCAACAACACATTGCTCTATGTCGACAATGTGCGCCTGCTTGAGAAGGTGACAGCCGGCATCACCAGTATTGTGCACCATGACAAGCCGTCGACCGACGGTGCTGTCTACAACATACTGGGGCAACGTTTGCGTCATCCTGTAAGGGGTATCTGCATCCAGAACGGAAAGAAGATGGTGATGACCAAGTAGGACACGTATGACACCCCCGCCTCTCGCTTACCGTAAAGGATAAACCGTCAGACACCCGCAAGGTAGATTACCTGTATGGCGGGTGTCTGTCTTTTTGGCCGTGACCCTGAACAACCAACGCTTCATGGAAATATTCTTGTCAAAGTGCTGAGTTGTCGGTGAAAAGCACTACCTTTGCATCAGGTGAACACTCGAAGTGTATCGAGCATACCATCCTTAGTTGTTGCTCGGATATGAATATTCAGACTTAAACATTAAACAATCAACCCATGAACGAGAGTGGAGAAATGGAGGAACAGATATTAATCAGCATTACCGGCCAGGACCGGCCGGGACTCACGGCATCCGTCATGAGCATCTTGGCCAAGTATGGCGCACAGGTGCTGGACATCGGACAGGCAGACATTCATTCCAAACTGTCGCTCGGCATTCTGATGCGGCTTGACGAAGTACATTCCGGACAGGTGATGAAAGAGTTGCTGTTCAAGGCCACAGAACTGGGCGTGAACATCGCTTTTTCGCCCATTAGCGATGAGGAGTACGAACATTGGGTGAACCAACAAGGCAAGAACAGATATATCCTGACGGTCATTGGACGCTCGCTCTCGGCACGGCAGATAGCTGCCACCACCAAGATCATTGCCGAGCAGGGCCTCAACATAGACTCTATCCTCCGCCTGACTGGTCGTATGAGCATCAGAAGGCCAGAGAGGAACGTGCGTGCCTGCATCGAGTTTTCGCTTCGCGGAAACCCTGCAGACAGAGCCTCCCTACAGACAGAACTGATGAATATGTCACAAGAGATGGCCGTAGACTTCTCTTTCCAGCACGATGACATGTACCGCCGGATGAGGCGTTTGATTTGCTTTGATATGGACTCGACGCTGATCCAGACGGAGTGTATCGATGAACTGGCACAGCGGGCTGGTGTCGGCGACCAGGTGAAGGATATCACGGCACGCGCTATGCGGGGCGAAATTGATTTCAAGGAGAGCTTCAAGGAGCGCGTGGCGCTGCTCAAGGGCCTTGATGTCAGCGTGATGAAAGAGATTGCCGAGCAACTGCCCATCACCGAGGGGACAGACAGGCTGATGAGCGTATTGAAGACTTGTGGCTACAAAATTGCCATATTGAGTGGCGGATTCACCTATTTCGGCGAATACTTGCAGCGCAAATACGGCATCGATTATGTCTATGCAAACGAACTTGAGATTGATGAGGACGGCAAACTTACAGGCAATTATGTGGGTGAGATTGTTGACGGACACCGCAAGGCAGAGCTTCTCAAGCTCATAGCACAGGTGGAAAAGGTCAACCTTGCACAGACTATTGCAGTAGGCGACGGTGCCAACGACCTGCCGATGATCAGCGAAGCTGGTCTCGGCATTGCCTTCCATGCCAAACCTCGTGTCGTGGCCAATGCGCGGCAGAGCATCAACACCATGGGGATTGACGGTATTCTCTATTTCCTAGGCTTCAAGGACAGCTACCTGGGAGAGCAGGGAAAACTCTGAGAACGCATCTCAGTTGTGCTGGTTCACCGTGTCTTTTCCGTGCACCAGAACCGCTTTCCAATCATCGTCGGGTCTATATAAACCGGCCCGGAGCTTCCGGCCAATACAAAAGCGGAGCGCATCCACAAATAATGGGGTGCGCTCCGCTTTTGATTTTACTTTTCACTCTACACCTATTTTTCCTTCTCCTCAATGGGGAACAGGCCGTAGAGGTTGGCATCGATGAGATCGGTCACCCTGCGGAAGTCTTCAGGCGTGTCCTCGAAGCTGAGCTTGTCGCCGTCGATGATAATCAGATCGCCTTTATAATCTTTGATCCATTCTTCATAGCGTTGCTGCAGTCCCGTGAGGTAGTCGATGCGGATGCTCTTCTCAAACGAGCGTCCGCGCTTCTCGATATGCTTCACGAGAGTAGGGATGGAACTGCGTATGTAAATCATGAGCTGCGGCAATTTCACCAGCGACATCATGAGGTCAAACAGGTCCGAGTAGTTTTCGAAGTCACGGTCGCTCATGTATCCCTGGTCGTGCAGGTTGGGGGCAAAGATCTTCGCATCCTCAAAGATTGTGCGGTCCTGTATGATGGCTTCCTTGCTCTGCGATATCTCTACCACCTCCTTAAACCGTTTGTTGAGGAAATAGACTTGTAGATTGAAGCTCCATCGGCTCATGTCGTGGTAGAAGTCGTCGAGATAGGGGTTGTTGTCGACAGGCTCAAAGCGTGGAGTCCAGCCGTATCTTTTTGCCAACATCTTGGTCAGCGTGGTCTTGCCGCTGCCAATGTTTCCTGCGATAGCTATATGCATAATATATGGTTATTATCTGTTTTGCTTGAACAATGTGTTGTCTTTGCCTTCCATATCGGCGAGTTGTTCGTCTATTTTCTTCACGATGTAGGCGAAATCGGCGCGTGAGTGCAGAAAGTCGAGATTGTCGACCTCAATGGTAAGTGCCCTCCCGGGATATTGGTGAGACACGAACTCGTCGTACCGGTCATTGAGGTTTTTCAGGTAATTGAGCTGCATGTTCTGCTCGTAGTCGCGGCCACGCCTGTGGATATTGTCCACCAGGTGTGGCACGGAGGAACGAAGGTAAATCAGCAGGTCGGGCATTCGGGCCACCATCATCATCGACTCAAACAAGCCCATGTAGGTGTCAAAGTCATCGTCGGTCATGTTTCCCATGTCGTGGTTGTTGGCGGTGAAGATATAGACGCCCTCGTAGATGGAACGGTCCTGTACGACGACATTCTTATCATGGTTGATTTCCAACAGGTCTTTGAAACGTTCCTTTAGGAAGAACACCTCGAGGTTGAGGCTCCAGCGCTTCATGTCCTTGTAATAATCGGCCAGATAGGGATTGTCAGTCACTTGCTCTTTGCGGGGTGTCCAACCGTAATGACGCACCAAGAGATTGGTGAGGGTAGTCTTTCCCGATCCGATATTTCCTGCGATAACTATGTGCACGTGTAACGAATATAATGGTTATGGAGTGTTGTCGGCGTTATGCCCTGTAGAGTTTAGCATCGGGCAAAGTATCCTTTTGCGTTTTTCCTTGTAGGCATGCGCTGTTTAATCCCGGTGAAGCGCCAGGTTGTAATTGTAGTATTTCTTGTCTCCGGTGATGTCCTTGACCACCTCCAGGAACGGCGGGAAATTGACATCTTCCTTGTCGGTGATGCCTTTCGTTTCCAATATAATGAGGCCGTCAAGTTGCTTCTCGTAGCTGTCGAGCTCAAAATACTGCCCTTTCCAGATGAAACTCTGTCTGTGTTTGCAGATGGGTGTTCGGTAAGGATCAGCCTGCAGGAGCAGGTTCTCGTAGAGCGCATTGCTCACCTGACGCTCTGTTTCCACCTGTTGGTTGGCTCCGATGGTCTTCTTGGTGGTATGCACGTTCACCACATTGCCGTTGGCCCATATGCGTTTGCGCAACCGTATCTCCGTGTCGGGGTCGGAGACGAGGTAAGTCTGCGTGATGTGCGAGTTGGTGGTGGAGGGCACCTCACCCGTGGTCCGTACGATATACTTGCGCTCTTCGGTGATGGGCTGCGGCAGGCCGAGCACGGCCGAAATCTCTTTCAACACACGATTGATCTTTGTGTTGAAATCCTGGTGGTTGTTGATGACGCGCACATGGGGATGTTCGCTCCAGGCGTTGATAACCTTCTTGTCCAGTGCTCGGGCCAGTTCGAGTCCCTCCGTGCGCTCCTTGTTGTTGCTGGTCGTATAGAATTCTTCGGCGCCGTCGGCAGCTGACACCAGGTGCAGGATGGCATCGTATCGGCCGCGCAGGGCCGCACTGTCCGTTCCCACAAGACCGGTAATCTCATCCCACATCGCACCATTCATGTAGGCTGATATGTCCATGGCTCCGCGGTCGCACACGATGACCGCAGGCTCGTCCACCTGTTCGGCTATCTTGAGAAACTTGTCTTCAAGAGTCAGTTGCATCTCGAGCGTTGCCTTTTCGCTCTCATAGAAGAAGTTGCGGTTCTTGGTGAGATAATCTACGCCTGCTTGCGCAAAGAGTGTTGGCACTTCGGGAATGGTAAACACTTTGAAGCCCATGCTCGAAAAGTGGTCGATAATCTTTACCAAGGCCGTTGTCTTTCCTGCGCACGGACCTCCCGTAAGCACTATTTTCTTAATATCCTTCATGTATTTGTAGTCTACTGTTTGCATTTGTCATACCATTCTTTGAGTGCCATCTTGGGGGTTCCCATCTTGACGATGGCATCCAGGTCTTTGCGTGCGTCGTCCTTGCGTTTCAATTTGATAAGCAAGTCGGCCCTGTTCAGCAGATAATCCTGGTTTTCCGGGTCTCGTTTCAGAGCCTCGGAATAGTCGTATTCGGCAAGTTCGAGTTGTCCTCGCTCGTTTTCCATGCCTGCCCTTGCTGCCCAGGCGACAGCCGAGTCGGGGAAGGCCGTCACCAGCCGGTTGATGCCGTCGAGCGCTTCGGTGAAATGACTGTCCTTCTGATTGACCAGTGCCAATCCCAGTTGGGCCTCGAAATTGCCGGGTACAATGCCCAACAGTGTCTCGTAGTCGAGACGCGCGAATTTGTAACGGCGCAGCCGGTCGTTGGCATAAGCTCGGTAGAACAGTCCCGCCACGTTCCCCGGCTCCAGGCGGAGCACCTTGTCATACTCTTCCTTGGCATATTGCCACTGTTCCAACTGCATGTTCCATGAAGCTTTCTTGAGCATGAGGTCGATGGAATCGGGATGGTAGGAGAGCGTCTCCATTGCCTGTCGCAAGCTGTCGCGCAGGTTATCCCGCGTCAATTCCTCACCATCTATTCCCTGCGCTGTTACAGACAGAGAGGCTGCCAACCACAAGGATAGCATGGCGGCACTTTTGTTAAGCGTGTGCAAATTCATTCGACGAGCTTGTTGTTCATGTATTCCCTTTAGCGTTGCTGTTCTGTCAGCTCGGCTGTTTTCTGGCCATTGTATTCGGCAAACGCTTTGTCGAATGCCTGCAGCTGCGCCTCTGTCATTCCCTTGTTGGTCAATACTTTTCTGAGTCCTCTATAGTATCTTGTTACTTTTCGCTTGAGCGTTTTTTTACCTTTGGCCTTTGTGTAAATGTTGTCGAGATCCGCCTTCACCTGTGGCATGAGCTCATTGAGGTAAACCTCGTCGCTTCCCTGGAAAGCCGTTGTTGTAGCATCGCCACTTCCTGTGGTCGTCGCAGACGAGGTGTTGCCAGCTGCAGTGGTGTCCACCTGCTCCGTAATCTGCGGCGTGCCGTCATCGCTCTTTTGGCTTTGCTGGCGGAAAATCCATACCGCCGTCACGAGTACGAGCACTACAATCAACGCCACGATGCCGAGAGCGGCACGATTGGGCCCCATGGCCCGCTGCAGGTCTTCGGCAGCTTCCTTGTGATTGTCGTTGCGTGCGCGCTTTTGGTGGTTGAAGGCCGCGAGGAAGTCATCAATGTCGTTGTAGCGCTCGCTGCGCCCGAAACTGCAGCAGCCATTGATGACCGACTGGTAAGAGTGGGGCATATCCAGAAGTCTTAGCACCTGTCCCAGGGAAAAGATGTCAGCACGTGCGTCAAGAGTGACGGTGCCGTCCTTGGCTTCCGGTGCGATAAACCGTAGACTCTCGGCGGGTTGTTTCAGTCCGTCTGCATAACGCTGGCGGAAATTGAGTATCTTGACCGTGTCACCCTTTGTTGTGATGAATACGACTGACGGAGTCAGGGCGCCATGGATAAGGCCACGCTGGTGCATATATCCGAGAGCTTCTGCAATCTGAGTGACGATGCTCTTTTTCTCGTCTTCGGTGTGGGTTTCGGCGGCATAGTCGGTCAGCGGACGGCATTCTTCCCATTCCGTCAGGAGGCAAGGCCCTTGGTCGCCGGTCTCCTGCAGCCCTTCATATTTCAGGATGTTGGGATGGTCGAGCTCCTTGCCCTTGGCAAATTCCGAGTCCAATACCTTCTTGTACTGGGGCCTGCTGCGATAAGCGGGCTTGATGCCGACGGCAAGCCTTTCACGGTTTGCCTCTTTCAGCACAGTCAAATCATAGATGCCAAAAGACTTTAAGTTTCCCTTTTCCGTCATATTCTTGTCTTGATAATGCGTTTGCGTGTTCTATACAATCTTTTATCAGCGGTTTCTCAACTGCCAGAAGGCCACTGCTGCAGCCGCCCCGACGTTGAGCGAGTCGACCCCATAGGCCATGGGAATCTTCACCACGTAGTCGGCCGATGAGATGGCCTCTTTGGGCAGACCGTCGCCTTCCGTGCCCAGCACGATGGCCAGTTGCGGTTCAGCCATGAGCTTGGGGTCGTCGAGATCGGTGGAGTTGGGTGCCAAGGCCATGGCCACGGTCTTGTAGCCGATGGTGCCAAGCCATGATACGGGTTCGTCTATCCATGTCCAGGGAACAAGAAACACCGTTCCCATCGATACCCTGACCGCCCTTCGGTTGAGCGGGTCACAGCTGTCGCGTGTGAGTAGAACGGCCTCTATGCCAAGGGCTGCCGCCGAACGGAAGATAGAACCGATGTTGGTTGTGTCGCACACGCCCTGTATGACTGCTATGCGCCGTTTGTCCCGGCAGAGCGTTTCTGCGGCTGGCATGTTCTTGCGGCGCATGGCACAAAGCACGCCTCGTGTCAGCTTGTATCCTGTCAGTTGGGCGAGCAGATCGCGGTCGCCGGTGTATATGGGTATGTCGCCCGCCTCGCGGATGATGTCGGCTGCGTCTCCTTCGATGTGCTTTGCCTCGCAGAGCATCGACAAGGGCCTGTAACCGGCGGCCATGGCTACTCGGATAACCTTAGGACTCTCGGCAATGAACAGGCCGTCGGGCGACGCGTCGGCGTGTCGCAGCTGATGGTCGGTGAGCCGGCTGTACATTTGTACTGCCGGCTCATCCAGCGATTTGATGTTGATGACGGGCATGATGTGCGGTCGATGCAGGTCGGATTAGTTGTTCTGCACGCGGTTGCCCTGCGTGTCGATATAGAAAGTCTCCTCGCCTTGCTTCACCTCCATGGTGCCGCTTGAGATACTTCCAATCTCGTCGTAGATGGGCTTCACGGTTTCTTTGCCGCCCTTGTCCACCAATCCGTACTTCTCACCGGCCTTCACCAGGGCCATGCCCGGGTAGTGCTCGTCATAGTTTGACTCGATGTTGTCATACTTGATGGGGCAAATGACATTGCCCTTCACGTCCACGATGCCATACTTCTTGCCATCGCTGACAATGGCATAGCCGCCCCGGAACTGGCGCACCTCCTTGAACTTCCCGCTGCGGCGAAGCTTGTCGGCCTGAGCCACATAGTCGATATCCCCATTCTTATAGTAGACATCTGGCTCGTTGTTGGGTTTCAGCAACAGGTAGCCGGCAACCACCAGCACGATTACCGCAGCTATCGCAATGAGGTTGCGTTTCAACTTCCGTTTATATTCACGCTCGGCAGCCTCATTGGCTGCAATCTCAGCCTCCATCTCCCGGCGGCGAGCTTCTTGTTCTTCTTGTGTCATCTTTTAGTCTTTTTGGTTGATGATTATTGGGCAAAGTTAGCAAATTAATGGTAATTGTGCAAACGAAAGGGAATAATTGTTGGTGTTGAATGTCGTTGTCCGTTTCCTTGTTTAAATTTGGGCAATTAGAATAAATCACTCTCTCGGATTGGGACGATGAGGGTAAGGATGCTCTTGGCGGGCATCGAGAATTCGAGGTCGTGCTTGTTTGGCAAACGGAACGAACAGGGTTTCAAGTCTTCCTCAGCAGTTGTTATAAATCCTTTTGCGTTCTTTTGCTTCATCGTCGCATGGAAGAGTTGTATGCTGTAAGCCTCTTCCTCGATATTGTTGTTGACCGTCACGAGCACGAGTTGCCGTTTGTCGGGGCTCACTGCCGCCAGTGTGTTGGGCAAGGATGTATCGACAAAAGTATAACCGACCTTGATGAAGCGCGTCACCTGCTGGCGAACACTGTAGTGCTTCACCTTGTGGTAGGTCTGCTTCGCGAAATCGCAGTCGATCATGCACCACTGGTCGTCGCGCTCTGCGGCATACTGCCAGTCAATCCAGGCATCGGGCTGGATGTAGCGTTCGTCGTCAAACAGCGTCTGAGCCAGCCGCAAGTTTCCGTCAATGCCCTGCCCGCCGGCACCCACCTCGCTCATCCACAGTCTTTTGCCGTTGCTCCGTGCAGCTTTGCCAATGGCTTTGCGGGAATCGTTGTCAGCCTTGTAGGTATGCACGTTCCATTGTTCGACGAGCGGGAGTACGCCTGCTTCCTGGTAAGTCTGGAAGCCAACGACCGACTTGGCCACCTCGGTCTCGTCGGATGCGGAGATGACTGTTCGCAGTCCCGAAGCCTTCAGGATAGGGTAGAGAACCTTCAGAAAAGCGACCTGCGACGCGTAGTCGAAATGACATCCTTCCTGACTGCCGTTACGGTTCCAGTAATCCGTCATGGGTTCGTTGAAAGGATCGAGCGTCTTGAACTCGATGCCGTATACCTCCTTATAATGTTTGCAGACATCCACCAGGTAGTGGGCAAATTCCTCATAGTATTCAGGCCTCAGATTGTCCTTGTTGGGGTCCTCGTTACCGCCCACACATCCACTGTAGGTCATGTAGTAAGGACAACTATTGGAAAACGCCTCGAAGATAGCATCAGGTCTTTTTTTCTTGATTTTCAGCATGATGCGGCGCTGAGCTTCATCTCTAGTCCAGATGTATTCGCCCCCTGTGGAGTCCTTGAATCCTTCCATCTCAGCGCGCAGTCCCTTGCCGCGTCCCATGTGGTGAGGGTCGCAATGACGGTTGAGCGGATCGTCGCCGCCCCCGATATTGTAGCGAAAAATGTTGTAGTTGAGTCCGTTGGGGCTCACCAGCCAGTCTACCAGTTCGTCCACTTTGTCATCGTCCCACTTGCCGCACATGTTGGCCCACCAGCAAAGGCTGACACCCCAGCCCTCGTGTTGTTGGTATGTGGTCGAAATATCGATTGTGCCCACACTTGCCCAGTCGGGTTGGGCATTTAAGGACGTCGTGCCGATCAGGCACATGGCAGAGACAAGAAGCGTGCGAAATGTATTCATAAGGATATGTGATGGATAGTCTGTCGCAAAATTACGAAAAAGTTTCCATAATGTTTTGCCAGCCCATTGCTTTTTTCCTACTTTTGCATTCACAACAACAATCGACATGAGCATCAGTACAGACAGTGTGGCTTCGGCCTACGCTTTTTTCCATCAGAAATGGCGTATCTATTCGCAGTCGACCATCCCTTCGCAGCGCGACGACATCGAGTATGCCATAAGTTCATATGCCAGTTCCATGGACCGCGTTCTCTACGATTATCTGTCGCAGGGACGCTCAGACTTCCTCATGTCTCACGGGCGGTTTCCCGAAGACATGCAGTCGGCTCTTTTCTCCCTGCAACAGATGTTATAGGAAGTTCAATTGAACAATGAATGTTCCGCAGGTGAAACCAGCGGACAGCATGAAACGATGACCAACAGCATCTGTCAGAAGGTATGTTTGCACAAGTTTGAGTATGCTCGTCGCTCTATTTATCATAACGTGGGTTATAGATAAAATAAGTATCGAGGAAAATCCCCCGATTGACGGTCATTTCACCTATAAGGAAAGCGATCGTAGAATGAACCGGGAAAAGATGTTACAAATGCCCACCCGTTTTAACATTTGAAATCAACCAGCATCTATTTTTGTACGAAATGAGCAAAAATGAGGAGTTTTTGCAACGTGCTAAATATCAACGTCTTACCGCGTGTGGCTTCAATCGGCTGTTCGTTGTCTGCGGGCGGCTGCTGCGATAAGTGTCGTATCGTGCGTCGATAGTTGCCGTTTCGTCTCACGATAAGATACCCATTGGACCATCATCTATGCCTGATTGTGGTACGATAAAGCATCTTACGACGTTTGGTGCGTCTGAAAGACGCTGGTTGCGAGCATCGGAAGTTAGGATGATGACTCTCCATACTGCTTTTTGCGATGTGGAATCTCTGTAGAATTGGTATCTTCGGCGGACTGTTTTTTGTGATTTTTTTATTATTGGTGTAGCTATCAGTAAATCCGCAGGTTCCCTTCGGTCGCCAGCGGTTATGCACATTGTCCCTCTTCGAGGGCCGTCCTGTTCTCGGGAGCAAGCCCCGTATATCAATAATCTTTGTAACCAAAAATCCCAATGTCCTCATTGCCGAAAAACAACGTTTCGGCAATGACGGCATTGGGATTACTGTTGTGTAGGTTACTGCCAGCAGTCGGTCAGCAATGATGCGGTGCACAAGTGCCCTGATGACTGTCGCGCAACAAGTCGTTGACAGTCTTCACCGGATTGAAAGTGGCAAGCGGTACTTCTACAAATATTGTGTTCCAGTCGCTCATGGCACCATTCCACAACCCCGGCAACTCGAGCGCTTTCAGCTCCTTGCCGTTCTTGCTCTTTGAACTGATGAAGCCCGTCTGATGGTCCACATACTGGGGAAGGTTGAAGGCACGACCCTTGTAATCGCGCGTGGCGCAGACCAGGTCGACTGGGTTGAAGTGAGTGCCGCTTGTGAACATCTTCATGTATTCGTCATTGTCCTTGTCAATCTGGCTGCTCTCCAGGATTTGCAGACTCACCGTTCCGTCTTGGTTGTATGCCAAGAATGGGCCGCCGCCAGGCTCACCTACATTCTTCACAACGCCACAGACACGCATGGGACGGTTGAGCTTGTGCTTCAGATAGCACACCAGTTCGGCGTCTTCCAGTTCCTTGATGTCCGACTTCCGGCAGCAAAGGTCACGCTGAACAAAACGGATTATCTCTTCAAGTATCTCATGATTGTATTGTCCTGAGTCCAAGATTTCCAGGTACTTAAACGCCTTACGCTGCATCTTCACCAGCACACCGGCGATGACCTGTTTCCAGAGTACGGTGGTCTCCTTCAAGTGGTCGGGCACCACGTTGTCGATGTTCTTCACGAAGATCACGTCGGCGTCGATGTCATTGAGGTTCTCGATCAGTGCGCCGTGACCTCCCGGACGGAAAAGCAGAGAGCCGTCCTCGTTGCGGAAAGGTGTACCGTCGGGGTTGGCAGCAATCGTGTCGGTGCTGGGCTTCTGTTCGGAGAACGACACATTGAATTTCACACCGAACTTCTTTTCATAATAGTCTTTCTTCTCTGCCACGCGCTGCTCGAAGAGATGCAGGTGGTCGTGGCTCACCGTGAAGTGCACGTTGGCCTCCCCATCGCTGCTGGCATAGAGCGCGGCCTCCACCAGGTGTTCCTCCATGGGTGTGCGCGGGCCGTCCTCATACTCGTGGAACAGGAGCAAGCCCTTGGGCAACTGGCCATAGTCGAGGCCTTCAGCCGTTAGCATGTTGGCCACCACGGCCTTGTAGTTACCATCGGCGATGAGCTCCTTCACGCTCTTTCCGTTGTTCTCGTGACACTTCTGGCACAAGGCCCTGCGGAACGCAAATTTACGGATGTTGTCGAAGAACGTCTTCTCGAAGTCGGTCTGAGGCGTGTCATAATCGGCACTGAGGAAGGCAAACATGTTCTTGAACATGCGGCTGGCCGCACCCGAGGCGGGTACGAACTTCACCACTTTGTGTCCCTCGCGCTTGTAGTCTTCCCACAACTTCTCAGCTTCTTTCTGGGCGGATTCATCGGGGGCGATGATACCCCTGCCGACAGATGCCGCCGCTTCAATCTTCAGAAAGGGAAATCCCTCCCGATGCTGAATGAGCTGGCGTTCCACCTGTGTCACGGTCATACCGCGGCCTTCAATCTGTTTCTTGTCTGCTTCTGTGAACATAGCGCATTTTGAATATTAGAGTTTCTTACCTGCAAATATAGACAATTCTTCGCTTTTCCGTGCTTTAGAATGCGGATTTTTGCACAATCTTTCAATTATTTCACTTCCATTTAACGGTCAGCACCCTGCATGTGGTCTCCTTGCGGATGGACGCGCGGTTGTCAACACTGCGCCCCACGAGCCACACGATGGCACCGGTTGCATCGGCAAGCACCAGCTGCCGGCGCCGCTCAAGCAGGGGCACTTTCCGGTCTTTGAGATAGTCGGATACCAGTTTCGACCCCTTCAGTCCGAAGGGCATAAAACGGTCGCCAGCCTGCACCTGGCGCAACATCAGCGGGAAGGCTACACGGTCTGCATCGAGCGTTGCCACAAACGCCGCTCGTGAGGGTTCGCACCATCCCTCATGAAGCTGAAGCGTCAGGCGCTTCTCTTCATCGCCCATGCGTGCCACATAAGTGCCGCACTCGGGAATACGCATCTCGACGAGCCCCCTCCCCCACTCCTCTCGGCTTGTCACGCACAGGTGTCCGCGATCGAGGAACGCCACCCAGTGATTGTTGAACCACGTATTCCCAACCGTTTGTGCAGCAAGCATTTCGCTAATCTGTGTTCGATGAAAACTGTAACGGTTCAACAGATGCCATAGGAGATATTCGGGTGACGGTTGTCGGCTGAGTTGGTCGAGGTCAATGTCGAGCGTCAGTCCGTGCGGTAGCTCACCCACGCAGACCTGCTTCGTCTGTTCGTCGAGAGCATGGGCAACGATTATGTCAGCCTCGGTCACATGACCCGCCATGCGCAGGATGTTGTCTTTCACAGCAGGATTGATATCCTCCAGAAGGGGCATGATGTTGAGGCGCACCTTGTTTCTTTGCACCTCGTCTTCAAGGTTGGTGTGGTCGACCACGAATTCCTGTCGCAAGCTGTCCAGATAACCGAGCACCTCCTGGCGCGTCACGCCGAGCATGGGCCGGAGGATATTGCCGTTGCGCCACTTCATGCCCTGCAACCCGCCTATGCCCGTGCCACGGATGATGTTGAGCAGGATGGTCTCCACCTGGTCGTCGCTGTGGTGAGCCACACATATGCCGTCTGCATGGATATCGAGGCAGAGCGATGCGAAATAGTGGTAGCGCAGCTCACGCGCAGCCATTTCGACCGATACTTGATGCAGGGCGGCATAAGTCTTTGTGTCAAAGTGGATTTTGTGTAGTTGGACGCATTGCTTTTCGCATAACGACTCACAGAATTTCTCGTCGCGGTCGCTTTCCTCACCCCGGAGGTGGAAGTTGCAGTGAGCCGCGTGCACATGGTAACCCAGCGCAATAAGCACGCGCAACAGCGCCACGCTGTCGGGGCCGCCCGACAATGCGACAATATAAAAGCCGTCACGGCACAAAAGGTCGTGACGGCTGATGGCGTTTTCTATTTTCTGTTCGAAGCCTTTGCTCATGGTTTCATCGATGGTGTGGGGCATAAGGGCCCTTTTTTATTCCACATATAGCACCAGTCCCTTCAGGTATTCGCCCTCCGGATGGTAAATGTTGATGGGGTGGTCAGCCGGCTGGTGCACCTGGTGAAGGATGCGCACCTTGCGTCCTGACTGTGCGGCGGCTGTGAAGACGGCACTGCGGAAATGGTCCTTGCTGACCGCCTGCGAACAGCTGAACGTGAACAGCAGTCCGCCCTCCTTCACGAGGCGGAGGCCTTTGGCGTTCAGGCGTATGTAGCCCTTGAGTGCGTTGTGGAGTGCTGAACGGTGCTTGGCGAAGGCCGGCGGGTCGAGCACCACGATGTCATACTTGTCGGTGCGTCCCTCCAAGAAGCGGAATGCATCCTCGCAGAATGCCTCGTGGCGGCTGTCGTTGGGGAAGTTGAGCGCCACGTTGCTGTTGGTTATCTCGATGGCCTTGGCACTGCTGTCGACCGAGTGGACACGCTCGGCACCGCCACGCATGGCATAGACGGAGAAGCCGCCCGTGTAGCAGAACATGTTGAGCACCGACTTGCCATGCGAGTAATGCTCGAGCAGCGAGCGGTTCTCGCGCTGGTCGACGAAGAAGCCCGTCTTTTGGCCACGCAGCCAGTCGACATGGAACTTCAGGCCATTCTCCACGGCCACATTGTCGTCCGTGTGTCCGAAGATGAAGCCGTCCTCTTCATCCAGATGCGCCTTGTATGGCAGGGTGGTCTCGCTCTTGTAGTAGACCTGGCCGATACGGTCGCCCATCACATCGGTGAGCGCCTGGCAGATGTCCATGCGACAATAGTGCATGCCCACGCTATGGGCCTGCATGACCGCCGTCGGTCCATAGCAGTCGATGACCAGACCGGGAAGCCAGTCGCCCTCGCCGTGTACCAGTCGGTAGGTGTTGTTTTGGGGATTGTCGGCGATGCCGATGCGCTGGCGCATGGTCAGTGCAGCAGCCAGCCGCTCATGCCAGAATGACCGGTCGATGGTGATGTCGCTGAACGACAATACGCGCACAGCGATGCTGCCCACCTGAAAATGACCAACTGCGATGAACTCGCCCGAATGGGAGATGACGCGCACCGTGTCGCCCTCCTCAATGCCGTCGTCGGCATGCCCGATGGCACCAGAGAAAATCCAGGGATGGAAGCGCAAGAGCGACTCTTCCTTGCCTTTTTTCAGATATACGTTCTTGTACATGGCGTGTTATTGTTCTTCGTTAGACTTATTGCAGCTGCCGCTTTCCTCGTTTTCGCCGCTGATGTTGGAGGCAGGCTGCCCGGCCTCGGCAACGCGCACCAGCTCATAGTCCTGCGTGGTGTGCAGGCGGAGTATCTCTTCATAGAGCAGGATGCAGCTCCAGGCGTCAATCGCGGCATACTGGCGCTGCTTGTTGTCGAGAAGCGGTGCCTCCCAATTGGACAGGCGCTGCCGCTTGGATATCTTTTCGTGGAAAATGTTGGCGTAGAGCTTTTGAAGGCTCAGGTCCTCTATGCCGAGCTTCGGCACGATGTCCTGCAAGTCGATGAAGAGACCGGGCTTGAACTTCTCGCGCTCCTCCAGGCCCCGTATGTCATCGTGCCACGAGAGACCTATCTTCTTGACGGTGGTATCCTCGAGGAGCTGTTTGATGGCCGGCGTGATGCCTGTGAGATTGAGGCGGAATAGGAAACAGGTAGTGCGGTTGGACACTTGCAACAAGGATACCTGATGATGCTCACCTTTATGGAAGGCAGGCTTGGTCTCGGTGTCTACCCCGAGAATGTCACTTGACAGAAGATAATCCACGGCTTTCTGCGTTTCGCCCGGCGAAATGATGGAGATGATCCTTCCCGGAAACTTTACTTGGGGCAAGCCCGTGATGGCCTTCTTGTCGAACTTGTTGTATAGCGTCTTCTTCATTTTCAATTCGTAACAGCCTGCAAAAGTATAAAAAAGATATGAGACTTTCCTATCTTTCGCTATGAATTATACCGACGAGGCAGAAAAATCATGCAAGCAAGCGGCGGCCCATATCGGGTCTTGTTTAGCTTGCGATAAAGCCAAATGCTTCATACCTCCACCTGTTCCGACGGTTTCATGGGAAAAGACTCTCGTGTGATGAACTTTTCCGCTATTTCCTTTGGGCTAACGGCAAAAAGTTGCTAACTTTGTATCAAATACGCCAAAGTTATCGCGGTGCCAACGTAGCACGTAAGTTTTTTCTTTTCAGATGAATTACACATACTCAATAATTAAGCTACAATCAATATGAGAAAAAAGAAAACTGAGCGCAAGTCGAAATCGTTCGGCTATGCAATCGGGTTACAAAATATATTGGAAAGCGAGACCACCAGCTTTTTCACAGGACTTTTGCTGCTTGCCCTGGCGGTGGTGACCATCATTGCCATGGTGTCGTATCTCTACACGGGACAGGTCGACCAAAGCACACTGGAAAACATGCGTCCGGGCGAATGGCTCAACCAGCACCATGAATTTGCCAACAGCTGCGGATCCATCGGTGCATTGGTGTCTTATTACTTGATTACGGTCAACTTCGGCTTTCCGTCATTTCTTATCCCCTTCTTCTTCGTGCTCGTTGCCCTGAAGATTATGCACGTGTACAGCGTGAACCTGCTGAAGTGGTTCTTGTGTCTGGCAGTCATCATGCTTTGGACCTCTCTGGCACTGGCCACGTTCCTCTCGCCCTTTGCCGGAGACATGGTGTTCAGTCCCGGTGGCTCCAACGGATTATTGTGCAAGCAGTTTCTGGAAAACCTCATAGGCCCTCCCGGACTCACTGCCGTGTTGCTGGTAGTGGCCCTGGCATTCCTCACCTACCTCACATCGGAGACCATTGAAGTGGTGCGCAAGGCGCTCAACCCCGTGAAATATATACGCAGCAAGGTGAAATTCACCATAACAAACAACACGGGAAACGAAGAGACGGAATACGACCCAACTGTTTACGAAACGGAAAAGGCAAGCCCAGTGGTGTCGACGACAACCGGTGACGGAGAAGACGGCATGCCTCAAGTGCTGGACCTGACGGAAACGGCGCAGGGACAAAGACCTGAAGGCACCGAGGGTGAAGGGGCTACCCTGCACATCACCAACGCCAACGAAGTGAACGACAACGAGGCCCCGCTGGTCATAGAGAAGACGGGCGAAGAGGACAAAGCCACGGGAAACACCGTGGGTGACGAGACAAGGCCGCAGGCCCCCATCAACCCTTGGGATCCCTATGCGCGATACAAGTTCCCGACACTGACACTTCTCAAGAAATATGACACCAATGCCAGCATTGACATGGACGAAATCAAAGCCAACAATGCGCGCATCATCGAGGTGCTCAACAGTTTTGGCGTGCAGATAAGCAAGATCAACGCTACCGTAGGTCCCACCGTTACCCTCTATGAGATAACACCGGCCGAGGGCGTGCGCATCAGCAAGATACGCGGACTGGAAGCTGACATTGCCCTCAGCCTGTCGGCCCTTGGCATCCGCATCATCGCCCCAATACCCGGAAAAGGTACCATCGGCATTGAGGTCCCCAACAAGAACCCGCAGGTGGTCTCGATGGAAAGCGTGATCAACTCCAAGAAGTTCCAGACCACCAAGATGGCTCTGCCGATGGTGCTGGGAAGGACCATCACCAATGAGGTGTTCATGGTCGACCTGGCCAAGATACCCCACCTGCTGGTGGCCGGCGCTACGGGTATGGGTAAATCTGTGGGCTTGAACGCCATCATCACATCCTTATTATATAAGAAGCATCCCAACGAGCTGAAGTTTGTGCTCGTCGACCCGAAAAAGGTGGAGTTCAGCGTATACAGCAAGATTACGCCACACTACATGGCCGCACTGCCCGAGAACGAAGACGAGCCCATTATCACCGATGTACAGAAGGTGGTACGCACACTCAACTCGCTCTGCAAACTGATGGACCACCGCTATGACCTGCTCAAAAAAGCACAGGTGAAGAAAATCGACGAATACAATGACAAGTTCATTCACCACCGCCTGAACTTGACCGATGGCCACGAGTACATGCCCTATATCGTGGTGATCATCGACGAGTTTGGCGACCTCATCATGACAGCGGGCAAGGAGATAGAACTTCCTATCGCACGCATCGCACAGTTGGCGCGTGCCGTAGGCATACACATGATTATCGCCACGCAGCGCCCGACGACCAAAATTATCACGGGTAACATCAAGGCCAACTTCCCCGGGAGAATGGCGTTCCGTGTTGCATCGCAGATCGACTCACGAACCATCCTCGACCGCACCGGTGCCGAGCAACTGGTGGGCAGGGGCGACATGCTCTTCCTTTCGGGCGGCGATCCCGTGCGCGTGCAGTGTGCCTTCATCGACACACCGGAGATAGAAGCCATCAACGACTTCATCGCTGACGAGCCTGGACCGATGGATGCCATGGAACTGCCGGAGCCCGACGACCCGCAGGGCGGCACGGGCGGTGGAGGAGCCGACTCCAACCTCGGCAGTCTCGACACCTTCTTCGACGAGGCGGCACGCGCCATCGTCATCACCCAACAGGGCTCGACCAGCATGATACAACGCCGTTTCTCTATCGGATACAACCGCGCCGGGCGACTGATGGACCAACTGGAGGCGGCCGGTATCGTGGGAGCGGCTCAGGGTTCAAAGCCCCGCGAGGTGCTCATCGCCGACGAAAATACGCTCAATGTGACGCTGGCACAGGTGCACGGAAACAGGTGATTTGCGTTAAAGCAACTTAAAGGATGTAACATCATGCGCCATCCGCTCGTTTTATCCCTATAAATCAATGTACAAAAGAAATGAAGAAATTAATGATTGCGTTGCTCCTTGCAACCCTGCAGACAATAGTCTCCTACGCACAGAACCCCACCTTGGCTCGCAAGGTGCTTGACAAGACTGCGGCGGTCGTAGGCAACAAGAGAGGTGCTTCAGCCAAATTCACAGTGTCGGGAAGCAAGATAGGGACAGCATCGGGCACCATTGCCATCAAGGGGAGCATGTACCACGTCAGCACGCCCAAGGCCATTGTCTGGTTCAACGGCAAGACGCAGTGGAGCTATCTGAAGTCGACCAATGAGGTAAACGTCACTACACCGTCCGCTGCCCAGCGCATGAAGATGAACCCCTACGCCTTCATCACGCTCTATAAAAGCGGCTACAACCTCGGAGTGACGACAAAAGGCGGGAACCGGGTGGTGCATATGACCGCGCAAAACAAGGCGCAGGCGGTTCAGGAAATCTATCTGACTGTTAACAGCAAGACCTTCGTACCCAGTATGGTCAAGATGAAGGAAAACGGCACATGGACCACAATATCCATCTCCGGGTTCACTGCGAAAAGCCTGCCCAACAGCACTTTTACCTTCAAGCAAAAGGAGTTTCCATCCGCAGAGGTCATTGACCTGCGATAACAACACTGTCAGATGAAATACAATGCCTTGAACCCCGACCTCTCCTTCTTCCAGCTGTACAGGTTGTTGAGACGGCACCGCCAACTGGCCGAGCGACGCAACCCCATGTTCTATGCCAACAAGGTTGCCCGGTGGGTCATAGGTGTTATGATGGCATTGATGGTCTTGTATCTCATCCTGTTTGCCGTCCTGTTGGCTCTTGAAGCCAACGAAACACGTAGTGTCACGTCGCTGGAATTCATCTTTGGCGTGATGCCGATAATCTTAACCGTCGACTTTGGAGCGAGGTTCTTGGTGCAGGAGACCCCATCGCAGATTATTAAGCCCTATGTGCTGCTTCCCCTACCCCGCTATGCGTGTATCGACGGTTTCGTACTCACCTCGCTGATGAGCATGGGCAACCTTGTATGGTTTGCCTTGCTGGTGCCCTACAGTCTGATATCGGTCGTCTTCACCTTTGGCATCTTGCCTACCCTGTCCTTGTTTGTGCTCTTCTACTTGCTCGTCCTGGCCAACAGCCAGTGGTATGCCATCTGTCGCACCCTGGTGGTGGGAAAGCCATTGTGGTGGGGATTGCCGCTATTGTTCTATTTGGGAGTTTACGCTATTTGGATTTTTGAAGATTTTTCCACTTTCCTCGATTGTTATGCGTCGATAGGTACCGGGCTGGAACATGGCAACCTGGTGCCCCATCTTGTTGCCTTCATGCTCCTCGCTGGCTTGGTGCTTGTCAACCGGCGGCTGCAATACCGCACTGTGTGGCGTGAGCTGGGAAAGCAGAACACGACCAAGATCAAGAATGTCCGCACCTTCTCATCCCTCAACCAGTTTGGCGAAATCGGCGAATACATCAAGATTGAAATCAAGTCGCTCATGCGCAACAAGAACCCGAGAAAGGCGTTCGTCTCGGCTACGGTCATGCAGCTGGTGATGAGCATCGTGATCTGCTGCACTGACATCTACGACAGTCAGGTCATGGTGAACTTCTGGTGTTTCTATAATTTTGCCGTATACGGTGCCGTCCTGCTTGTCCGGGTGATGTCGTATGAAGCCAATTACATCGATGCACTGCTGGTGCATAAAGAAAACATTCTGCAACTGCTGAGAGCAAAATATTATTTTTTCTGTGTCTTGCTGGTGCTTCCCTTTGTGTTGATGTTGCCCATGGTATTCACGGGTAAGTGGCACATCTTGATGCTGTTGTCCTATGCCTTGTTCACCATAGGTTTCCAGTATTTTATCCTCATGCAGCTTGCCGTTTACAACAAACAAAAACTTCCGCTCAACGAGTCGTTTATCAGCAAGACCGGAGTAGAGAGCAATGCTGTGCAAATAGTGGCCGAGATGGCTGCTTTCATCATTCCGATGATACTCATCACATTGCTTGAGGCATTCCTGTCCGATTGCGTGGCATGGATGGTCATCATGCTGATAGGCCTCGTATTCTTTGCTTTCCACAACCAGTGGCTCCGCAACATTTATAAGAGGATGATGAAGCGGAAGTACGAAAATCTGTTGGCCTACTACAAATAACCTCATGAATAGGGCTTGTGCAGGAATGCGGTGGTTGAGGCCTTCTTGGACAACATTTTCATAGAGCGGTTGCAACTTATATGGGAAGGCTGAGAGGAAAAATCATAATTTATTAGTATTGCAAGGCTTCCAAATACTCCGTAACTTTGCAACAAAAATACAAGATACATTATTAAATGACTAAACAGTTACATCTCGGCAAGACAATAGGGTCTTTACTCATCATCTTGCTACTGATGCCTTTGGGCCATGCTCTTATGATTGTTATGGAGCATCTGCTCGAACCAACCCTGTTGCATTATTCCGCATTTGCCATGGGTTTTGCAGGACTGATCATCACCATATGGGGTGTCTTCGTCAAGGGAGACACCAAGCAGACTATCTTCGGCATGGCCGGCGCACTGTTCTTCTGGACCGGATGGGTGGAGTTTCTTTTTGCTTATTATGCCCAGCGCTATGGTGTACACTGCGACCTGACGGGCAACGGCGTGGTGCAGACCATAACGGAATATGTCAACGGTGTAGGCGTGAACCATACCTTCACCATCAATGGCACGCCGATTGAAGAGTTCAGCCGTGCCGAACTCAAGTCGATACGCGGATCGCGTCCGGAGTATCTCATCATGCCGGCCACGTTTGGCATGTGGATGATGTTTATCGTGATGTATGTGTTCTGTACCCGCACAGGATGCGACTTCATCCGCTGGGTACAAGAACACTGCGGCGTGAAGGGACGTGTGGAGCTGCGCCCCATGGCACACCACGCCAGCATCGTCACCTTCATGGAGTGGAACATCATGATGTGGGGACTCTATCTGGTGCTGATGTTCTGCTACGATCCTGTGTTCCTCGGGACAACCCATCCTGTGACGTATGGTGTCGCCGTGTTCTGTCTGATAGGTGCTGCCCTGATGTTCAAGAAACAACTGCACATAGGCTCATGGGGGCGCAATCTGCGCATGTCGCTTGCCACTATCATCGTATTCTGGACTGCCGTGGAAGTGGCTGCTCGCAACGGTTTCTTCAAGGAAATCTGGGTGGACCCGGCCAATCACATCGTAGAGATGGTGAGTATACTTGCGGTGTTTGTGGCACTGATTGTCGGCTTTTGGCTATATAGCGGCATAGACCACAGCGGTGAAGAAAACGCAAATAAGGATTGAGCCTGCGTCTATGAGTGGAACGGTAAAAGATTGAATTATAAATAGGTATTACAGATTGTTATGAAGAAAATTTTTACTCTTTTGTGCGCCACACTGTTGGCAGGCAACATGATGGCGCAGATGCACGGTGCCATGAAATTTTCAGGGGCATCAAAGGTGACGGTGCTTACGATGAACGGGGAGTCAGAGAGCGACACCATCCAGTTTGCCATGACCTCGGGCACTACGGGCACCATCACCTTCCCTACGATGACAGTGAGCGGCATGCCGTCTGTTCCTTCGTTTACGGTGCAGGATGCTGCCTTCACGATGGACATGACTACACACCTTGTCACCCTTGCCGAACAGGATTTCACCACCACCACGACCAACGAGAGTGGTGAAGAGAAGTCCATAAGCGGAAAACTGTCCGGCTCTTACAGTATGGCTGACAACAAGATGTCGCTCACGGCTGTCTTCAAGTATGGGTCGATGCCTTTCGCACTGACCTACACGGTTGACGCATATTACATCAAGGCTGTGACCGCCGCTCCGCTCTATGTGTCAGTAGGTGAAACTTTCAATTACAAGAATGAAAGCGTAACCTATAATGTACGCAAATACAAGGACGGAGACCTGGAGAAAGTCGATGTGGAGATACCCACTTACTCGCTCGAAGGAACTGTTATGGGTGACCTGACCCTCGGCACCTATACCGTGAAAGGGCTGACCTACAGCGAGGAGAAGGGCGGATACTACCATGACTATGCCAATGACGGACTGACATTCCATTTCACGGCAGTAAACGGAGGAAAGACCACGATGGATGGTGACTATGCGTTCAATTCCACCAAGCAGAATGACATCCTCGTGACATACGACGGGACTGCGGTTACCAACATTGTGAATAACTTCCAGATGGGTAGCATGCCTTTCCCGATTACATCAAAGTTTACGTCTGGCAACAGCAACGGCATCTCCACCGTGAATCGCAAGGAGAACACGAAGACCGACGGAAAAACATACAATCTCAGTGGCCAGCTGGTAAACAGCAGCTATAAGGGTGTTGTTATCATCAATGGCAAGAAGTTTTTCCAGAAATAAGGAAAATATCAACACAATAGATGACGGAAAAAAACATAAGTAAACGTCTGGGAATAACCGTTGCAAGCGTGAGCATATGTATGCTCACTGCCTGCAACGGCATTTTCGATGGCATCTACGACCAGCCCGCATCCATTGTCCCCGCAAAGGGACAGATAGTTGTGGATGCAACGAGTTGGACTGACTGGTACTATGTAGACCTTGAACAACTGCACCAACTCGAAAAGGACGGCGATTCCACGATGCTGCTGAAAGCGCAGACGGAGTTTACCCCCTACCCTATCCCAATGAATCCCACTGGCGACAAGGACGAGACGGAAGAGGGACACAACGCCGCCACGCAGGGCAAGAAGCCCGGACAGTACATGTACTGGTTTGACGTCTGGGGACAGGGCGTCAAGAAGAACACCTTCGCTTACTTTACTCCAACGGCAGCACAGCCAGAACCCGCCAAGTGGACCTTTGCCGTACACCGCAACAATGTGCGCACCAACAAAGGGGCCGTACTGGAGACCACATACACCTCCATGGACCAGCTGCCAGAGACAAGCGATGCCTTCCACAACAAGACATTCACCGAAGACGAATGGAGCGAAAACGAGGTATGGGACAGCCAGAAGAATATGCTCCAGAGCTATGTCCCCTCGCAAGGCATCCTTGTCAACAAGGTGCTCTCCTCGTGGCTTACCATGGACATACCGCCCATGCCGCCGGCATTCACCTACAACAACCATGTGTTCATACTTCGACTTCAGGACGGCACATACGCAGCCTTACAACTGGCCAACTACCTGTCGCCGCAAGGCAAGACATGCTATCTCGCCATTAACTACAAGTATCCTTTCTAAGCGAAGAACAATGAAGCTATCTGCATTCTCCATATTACTGGCTTGTCCGCTGGGCATCATGGCACAGGCACAGGACACCGCTCACCTCGACTCCATCAGCAGGCAGTTTGACCTCGATGCCGTGGTGGTGACAGGCACACGCACCCCGAGATTTCTGAAGGACACTCCCATACAGACACGCGTCATCACCGCCAAAGACATTGCACGGCTTGACGCCACCAACGTGCAGGACCTTCTGCAACAGGAACTTCCAGGCGTAGAGTTCTCTTTTGCCATGAACCAACAGACACACCTCAACTTCTCCGGCTTCGGCGGACAGGGAGTGCTCTTCCTCGTAGACGGCGAACGGCTGGCTGGAGAAAGCATGGACGATGTCGACTTCACACGCCTCACCATGGACAATGTGGAACGTATCGAAATCGTAAAAGGAGCAGCTTCAGCGCTCTACGGAAGTAACGCCACCGGAGGTGTCATCAACATCATCACCAAACGCAACCGCCAGCCCTGGAAGCTCAATGTCAATGCGCGATATGCCAAACACAACGAGCAGCGATACGTACTGTCCTTCGGACTGAGCGGAAAACAGTGGAGCAACACGCTCACTGCCAATTACAACCGTATGGACAACTATGATGTGCACAATGGAGACAACCCCGTATCGCGCAATATCATAAAGACCATCTATGGGGACAAGACGCTGAACCTCAAAGACCAACTGATGTGGCAACCCGTGCATAATGTCAGTCTTACGGGACGCGTCGGATATTTCTTCCGAGAAAGGTCGCGTACCAATGCATACCAACCTGAGAGGTACCGTGATTTCAACGGTGGACTGAAGCTAAACTGGGATATCACGGAGAGTGACGTAATGCAACTGAGCTATTCCTTTGACCAGTATGACAAGTCTGACTACCAGCGCATTGCCAAACTGGACATCCGCGACTACAGCAACGTGCAGAATACTGTCCGATTGCTTTATAACCACTCTTTCGACAGCGGCGACGTACTGAGTGTCGGCACCGACTTCCTGCACGACTACCTCTACAACACCAATATGGAAGGCAACACACGCAAGCAAGACTCCTTCGATGCTTTTGCACAGTACGACTGGCGCATCTCCAACCAATGGGAGATGGTGGGCGCACTGCGCTATGACTACTTCTCGGACGGTGACATCTCGCAAGTGACCCCCAAGCTTAACGTGTGCTACAAACCTCTGAGTAACCTTGCTATAAGGGCGGGATACGGCATGGGATTTCGTGCTCCTGCACTGAAAGAGAAATACTATAATTTCGATATGTCTGGTATATGGATTGTGGAGGGAAATCCCAGTCTGAAGCCTGAGAGAAGTCACAATTTCAATGTGTCGGCAGAATACACAGTTGGGCACTACAACTTTACTGCTTCGACATATTATAACAAGGTGAATAACAAACTGGCCACGGCTGCGCCTTACCGCAAGTCTGACGGACAGCTCTACTGCCCCTATAGCAACTTAGCTAAGTACAGTGTCTGTGGAGGCGAGATAGGAGCGCAGGCACGTTGGAACAACGGTATCTCTGCACGCCTCACATACGCTTACACCAAGGAACAACTGAACAAAGACAAGGATGGCAACATGATAGCCAGCCAGTATATCCCAGCTCGCGAACATGCTATCAACGCCCGAGTGGACTATGACCATCAATTTACAAAAAACTATGGACTGAATGTCGCCCTGCACGGACGTTTTCTCTCTGGTGTAGATAACTTGGAGTATGTGGACTATTCCGATGTGAGCAAAGGAACAAACAAAGTGAACTACCCAGCCTATACCATTTGGAAACTTTCACTCGTGCACCGCTTCGGCAAGGCCGTTAAGTTGACTACAGCCATCGACAATCTTTTCAGCTATAAGCCTAAATACTATTATTATAACTGCCCTCTCACTGACGGAATGAATTTCCAGGTGGGTGTTTCTGTGGATGTCGATAAACTGTTCTGATTAGAATAAACATTCCATATCTTTCTTGACATCCTTACAGCCTAAGGAAGACACTACACAACGACGGGAAGGAAAATCAAAAGAAGAACGAAAGAGCGCACCTTTGCCATATATGAAGCAAAAGTGCGCTCTTCGCTTATGGGATTTGTCGAGTGTTTCTATCCGTTGATAGACATTAGAAATTCGTAATTGTCCTTGGCTGTCGACAATGGATCGTGAATTGTACGCATTGCCTCGATGGGATTCATGTCGGCTATGAAATTGCGGATGCCCCGCATACGCTGTAACGTGACCTCGTCTTGCAACAGGTCGTCGCGACGCGTGCTTGAAGCAACCAAGTTGACAGCAGGGAAAATGCGCTTGTTGGACAGTGAGCGGTCGAGCTGCAACTCCATGTTGCCTGTACCCTTGAACTCTTCGAAAATCACTTCATCCATCTTGGAACCTGTGTCGATAAGGGCCGTGGCAATGATCGTGAGCGAGCCGCCACCTTCGATGTTGCGGGCGGCGCCAAAGAAACGCTTGGGTTTCTGCAGGGCATTGGCATCGACACCACCTGTGAGCACCTTGCCGCTGGCCGGACTGACCGTGTTGTAGGCGCGCGCCAGACGGGTGATGGAATCGAGGAAGATTACCACGTCATGTCCGCACTCTACCATTCGTTTGGCTTTCTCAAGCACGATGCCGGCTATCTTAATGTGGCGCTCGGCTGGTTCGTCAAACGTGGAAGCGATGACTTCGGCATTTACTGTGCGAGACATGTCGGTCACCTCCTCAGGGCGCTCATCGATGAGCAGCATCATCAAGTAGGCTTCGGGATGGTTGGCCGCAATGGCGTTTGCGATATTCTTCATCAGAATCGTCTTACCAGTCTTGGGCTGTGCCACGATAAGTGCACGCTGACCTTTACCAATGGGCGAGAACAAGTCAACGATGCGTGTTGACAGATTGGTCGTGGCACTGTCACCGCAAAGGTTGAATTTCTCTTCAGGAAAGAGCGGTGTGAGATGCTCAAACGGCAGGCGGTCTCGAATCTCAGAAGGCTCGCGCCCGTTGATCTTGTCGATGCTCGTCAGCGGGAAGTATTTCTCGCCTTCGCGTGGCGGGCGAACATGACACAGGATGGCATCGCCTGTCTTCAGTCCGAAACGCTTCACTTGAGCGTTGGAGACATAGATATCATCGGGAGACGAAAGGTAATTATAGTCGCTGGAACGAAGGAACCCATAGCCGTCGGGCATGATTTCGAGCACGCCATTGGCCGTTATGATGTCGGAGAAATCATAGTCGGAAGCCTCGGGCGCAGGCGCCTGCTGACGGGAGGGTGTAGCCGTTTCCTCGGGCCTGCGATAAGTGGCTGTAGGATTGTCGAACATGTCATAAGTGGGCACAGCACCCTGATCCTCAATGGGCAAGTCTACAATGGTAATAAAATCAGTGCCGTCGCCCGGATCCCCACTCCACACATCGCCATTATCCGTCTGCGGCTGATGGTCTTGATTCTCATTGTGAGCGTTCACTTTGGCCTGTAACTGCGTCAGCTTGTCATCGTTAGGGGCATCATCATTTGGCTCGGACGTGTTCTGAGAAAAAGACTCTTCAGGAATGACATTGTTGTCATATTGGTCGTTGGCTACAGTGGTAGCGACAGGTTCACTCAAAGGCATCTCGTCAGAACCAGGGTTGTTGTCTGTGAGATTTTCCTGCTTAGCCATGGCTATAAGCTCCAGTAATTCTCGTTCACGCTTGGTCTTCGGTCCACGATGGCGGGGAAGGGCAGCCAGTTCTTCCTCAAGCGCTTTGACATCAAGCGGGAGTGCTGCAGCCATTTCTTCTTTCACTGTCTGAGGGTCCTTGAAAAGACGTGGCTGCTCAACTGTGCTACGTGCTTTCTTTGAGTCAAAGTTTTCACCTGATCTGCCATTGACCGAGTAGACTTTATCGGGTTCGGTTTTGTTGATGCGGATACGCTTGCGCTTCGACGAAATCAAAGGATTGTTCTTTCCTTCTTCTTCAGCCTGCTTGTCGAGAATGGCATAAATGAGATCTTCATCTTCATTTGCCGGCTCGGCACTGACACCTAGCGTTTGAGCAATATCCACAAGTTCAGCTGAACTTTTAGATAGTAAATCTTCTTTGCTATACATATGAAGTATAATGAATGTTTTCTGAATGGATATGTTTCCAACAGGGAAACAAAGATGCATACGAAATACGTTGCAAAGTTACATAAAATCAACGAAAAACGTTTATTCCGCAATCGTTAATTTTGTCAATTAACAAATATTAATAATCGGAATTCGTTTTAAATAAAACAGGCCGACTCACGAAGGGTCGGCCTGTTTTATTTAGAATATAATTTATGATTACTTGCTTGACTTATCAAGATCAGCTTTCAGCTTGGCCAGCACGTCAAGGTCGCCGAGGGAAGTACCTGCAGCCACATTGTTGATGGCGGGAGCCTCGCTCTGCTTGCGCGGAGCGTGACGGTGTGTCTTCACGACATCGTCCTTGACATCCTCGAACGTGCGAGAGTGTGACAGGATGATGCGGCGTGTCTCCTTGGCGAACTCAATAACCTTGAACTGGAGCGTCTCGCCCTGAGTAGCCTGTGAGCCGTCTTCCTTCTGAAGATGCTTGGGTGTAGCGAATCCCTCACCGCCCTCAGCGAGCGTGATAACTGCACCCTTGTCCATCATTTCGCTGATGGTACCCTCATGGACAGAGCCTGGAACATATACATTCTCATACTTATCCCAAGGATTCTCCTCGAGCTGCTTGTGACCGAGGCTCAAACGGCGGTTCTCCTTGTCAATCTCCAACACGACTACCTCGATGGGAGCACCGACAGTAGTGAACTCTGAAGGATGCTTCACCTTCTTGGTCCAGCTCAGGTCAGAGATGTGGATCAGACCGTCAACACCCTCCTCGAGCTCCACGAAGATTCCGAAGTTGGTGAAATTGCGCACCTTGGCAGTATGTTTGCTGCCGACAGGATACTTGGTCTCGATATTCTCCCAAGGATCTTCCTTCAGCTGCTTGATGCCGAGGCTCATCTTGCGCTCCTGACGGTCGAGAGTCAGAATCACGGCTTCCACCTCGTCGCCAACGTGCAGGAACTCCTGTGCAGAACGCAAATGCTGGCTCCAGCTCATCTCAGAGACATGGATCAGACCTTCAACGCCCGGCTGAATCTCCACGAAGGCACCGTAGTCAGCAATGACAACGACTTTACCCTTCACGTGGTCACCCACCTTAAGGTCAGCATCAAGAGCATCCCAAGGATGGGGAGTAAGCTGCTTCAGGCCAAGAGCAATGCGCTTCTTTTCCTCATCGAAGTCGAGAATAACGACATTGATCTTCTGGTCAAGCTGCACAACCTCGTGAGGATCGCTGACGCGGCCCCAAGAGAGGTCGGTGATATGCACCAGTCCGTCGACACCACCGAGGTCGACAAACACACCGTAAGAGGTGATGTTCTTGACAGTACCCTCGAGGACCTGGCCCTTCTCCAAGTGAGAGATAATTTCTTTCTTCTGGGCTTCCAGCTCGGCCTCGATGAGAGCCTTGTGAGAAACCACGACATTGCGGAACTCCTGGTTGATTTTCACAACCTTGAACTCCATTGTCTTTCCTACGAACACATCGTAGTCGCGTATGGGGTGAACGTCAATCTGGCTGCCGGGAAGGAAGGCCTCAATGCCAAACACATCCACAATCATGCCACCCTTGGTGCGGCACTTGATATAGCCCTGGATGACCTCGTCGTTGTCGAGAGCCTCGTTGATCTTCTCCCAGCTCTTGCTCAAGCGAGCTTTTCTGTGAGAGAGGACGAGCTGGCCTTTCTTGTCTTCCTGATCCTCAACGTAGACTTCAGCCTTGTCGCCAACCTTCAAATCGGGGTTGTAGCGGAACTCAGAAGCGGGAATAATGCCATCGCTCTTGTAACCGATGTTGACAACGACCTCTTTCTTGTCGATTGAGATCACAGTGCCTTCGACGACCTCATGCTCTTGAATCTTGTTGAGGGTCTCGTCGTAAGCTTTCTCCAGGCTTTCCTTGCTGGCAGCGTTCAGTGAACCATTCTCGAACTCATCCCAATTGAAATCGTCCAATGGCTTCACATTCTTGATGTCGTTCAAATTAGACATAAATGATAAAATGTTAAATGAATTAATAAAGTTAGACTTTATGTGAAATATTCGGGCGTGGCCATCCACGCCTTCGCAAATCGGGTGCAAAGGTACACATTATTAGGCGATTGGAAATCAAGACACAAGAAATATTTTTGAATGTTTATGGTTTTTTAACGGTTTTCTTGGCATTTGGTGTCTTGCGGTTCTTTTTGCAGTGCCCGAACAGGTCGTGCCATCCGTTGAAATCTCGTTTTAGTACAAAGCCGATGCCCTGTGTATTGAGTGAGTTGCGAGTGAAATAGCGGTCATTGGTCTGGTTGTATACCCGCACACCGAAGTTGCCGTTTGGTGATATGAGATAGCGGATATCAAAGTCTCCTATAAAAGAGGTTGTAGCATTGGCGTTGTCGCGATAGCCAAACTGCCCGTTGATGAGCAAGCGGTTATTGAGCATGCGTCCGCTCAACAGGCCTTCATACTCGGCGTTGTTCCATCCCTCATCGCCAGTAGAGATGTTTGCCCCGAAGTTCCAGTTGCTGTTGTTGACGATGTTGCTAAGCACATTGTTAATCTGTTGGCTCAATTGTCCGCTGAGTATGCTCTGCATGGCCAGACTTGTCTGCTTTTCTCCGGTGCCGGTTCTCGATGAGTTGTTGCTGCTCGGCGAGAGGAACCGACCGACCGCCAGCAGGTATAGCACCTGCTGGTTCATCTCCTCTTCGCTGTTGATGACACTGTAGATCATCTGCTTGGCATCGCTGCCTACAGTGGGCATATCAATGTTAAAATCGACTTTGGGCGCGCTTGGGGTGCCTGTGATGTTCATAAGGCAGTTCACGCGTATGTTGTTGCTGGAGAAGCTGCGTCCCAACTGTAGGTCCGAAAGGCTTACAGAGTTGACCTGATACTGTGCCTTGAGGTTGAGGTCGGCCTGATAAGGGTCTCCGCCAAAGGCAATCATGCCGCCTTGCAGAAACTCGAAATCACGCTTGATGATATTCTGTATGGTGAGCTTATAGACTCCGTGGTCTATCAGATAATTGCCGAATACATCCACGCTCCCTTTATTATAGTATGCTGCCCGTATGACTCCCGACCCGTTAAGGGCGATGTAGTCTCCGGAATTGTTGTCCATGATGACCTTGAGAGTGGCATCGGGATGTGTATTGATTAGAAAGTTGATGCGGATGTCGGACGGCATGTCGAACTCTTCCTCATCGTCTTTCTGTGTCTGTTCAGCTACATGTTCGGCTGCATTTGTTATTGTGTCGCGTGATGACCAGTTGATAAATTCGCGTGAAGCGATGGCGTCTGGGTTAGAGACATTGTAGACTATCTGCGAGCCGCGTTCCGGTGTTGCATCGATGTCAATGTCCACTTCGCCCGAACGTCCTTTCACCCTCACATCGCCGCTGGCATATACGGTGCCATAAAAGGTGCTGCCGTCGCGGCCATCCCAATCGTAGCCCAAAAGGTGATGAAGCTCAATGCCGAAATCATAGGTCAGCCGTGAGAGATGTTGGTGATAAACCGAGCCATTGATGATGGCTGTGTTGCCGTTGCGGTCATAGACCACATCACTGGGGAACTGGATTTCATTGACCAAAAAGCGGATAGGAGCATCATGCAGTTGATAGGTGGTGTTGAGCGGCTTGACAGACAACTTTCCATTGGCCAGTGCCTCGCCTGTAAGGTTGAGCTGCTTGAGGTCACCCCAAAGACGTAAGTCGCCATTGATGGAGAGGTCGGCATCACGCATGAAACTGGAGCAGAATGATTCTGCAAACTCGCCGCGGGTGTCGTGTGCCTTGATGGCTAAATCCATGTAATTGCGTTTGGGTGACACATACCCTTTTATGGAGGTGAGGCGCTTGCCGGCAAACAATGAGCCGCCGATGGTGTCGACAGCTTGAGCATCGATGTCTATCTGCTCCTCTTCCTTATTCCACCCCACTTTTGCCATGAGTGTTCCCATGTTGCCCTCTTCAAACTCGAATTTGTTGATATAGAGGTCGGCATGGCCGCCTGCGCTGTCGAAGAGATGTGTGAGATAGGCCCTGCCCGAAGCCAAACCGCTAAAGTCGACGGAATGAAAGCCCACCAGGTCAAGGACGTATTCGACGTTCACGTCCTTCAGGTCTACCGTAATCGGTTCATCGCTCCCTTTGGCAGTTTCGCCCGATATCTTCACATACTGGTTGCCGCTGCTTACCGAGACGTCATTGACCTGTAAGTGATTTTTGCTGTAGACCACACTGGCAGGATGGATGGCAAACAGGGTATCGCCGATTGCGAGCTCTGAGGGACGGACATGGAAGCGTGCCTCCGTGACTCCTTGGCTGTTTCGGTCAAACTGGATCATGGATAACAGACGGCCACGGAAACGGTGGCGCTTAGCATGATTGTCAAACTGCAGTTCGGTGGACAATTCGTCCTGCTTGGCCACTGCGCTGATGTGCAAGTCAGTGTCTCTGCCGTTTGCTCCCGTCTGAACAGCCTTCACGTCCGCGCAGAGGTTGTTGTCGGGCGAAGAGAGGTTGACCGACAAATTTCTCAGACATCGATTGTCGTACACCACATCCGGCGCGTTCAGGCTAACGTCGACTTGTCGGGAAAGAGAATTGACAGACGCATATAGGTCTACCGGCGCATTGATTTCGATGGGAAGTCCTATGAGATGACGAAGCCAATCGGCACGTGTGACCGACATTTCCAGCGTGAAACTGTCATGGCTGACAGAGCGGTGGCGGAGCGGCGAGAACTTTTGGAGGCTGGGCAACTGGTCGACAATAATGTTTTCAATGTTTTGTCGCAGAGTGGCATAGTCGAAATGGCCTCGCATCTCGGCATGGCCGAAGTCGCTGTCAAATGTCAGATAGCGGCCTTCTGCATTGATGCCAATATTTAATTCAAGGCCATCCAGCTGATAATTGTCGTTGGACTTGGATAAATAGAAATCTTTGACGGTCGCCTTACCCTGAAGGGTGGATAGCGAATTGCCGCTGAACGCCACGTTCAAACGGCCGCCGTAGACCGTCCCGGCGTTGGCCTGCCCAGTCAGCCCGAGTGCCGTCGGATTGATGTGCGGGACGTGCAAGTTGATGTTGCCCGACGGATTGTGGCCGTCTTTGTCGAAAAATCCCTGCACCGTAGCTGCGATATTGGAGTCGCTGACATCGGCATTTCCCGAAACGCGCCCATGGTCATATGACACGTCAAGGTGTATGTTCTTGTATGGGTAGTTGTTCCACTCGAGCCGGTGCACCGTTCCTTTTGCAGAAAAGCGCTGTTGCTTCATGTCTCCGCCGACATGAAGATTGGCTGCAAGAAGCCCCAACTGGTCGTTGTCGAGTATTTCGCCCATATCGATTCCCTCTGTGTCGAGATGTCCGTCAATGGTGTTCCCGGTCATGGCAAAGGTCAGATTCGCCTGTCCCTCGTCTACCTGCAGTGTGCCTTTCGTCGACACATTGTGCCCCTGTCCATTGGCCACGCCGTGATAACTGATGTTTCCCAAACGCTGCACAATGGCAGGAAGATTGGGCGACAGGGCCGGCAGCAGTTCGCGGGCGACTGTCAGCTGCCGAATTGTCGCCGTCCACCGGGGGACATTGTCCCACGACGACAACGTGCCGCTTAGTCCTAAGGTTGCCATAGCCGGTGACGAAAGGGATGTAGCGTAGGCGTCGCGGGCGATAATGGCATCCAACCGTTGAATGTGCAACTGATGGGCTCCACCCGTGAATGTGGTGGAGAAAACTAGCGGATTGACGTAACGTTTCAGTTTGTTGTCAAGGAACGCCAAGTCTGACGGGCTCACATGCGCTGGATTGATACTGCCCTGAAAGTGCAGCGTCTGGAAGTCGACTTTGCCGTCCTTACGCGAATAGGTTGCCGAAAGGCGTTCGGCGGAGCACTGGGAATGGGGCAACTTCAAATTGAAATCTGAAACGTTGGCCTCCCGCAATCCGGCCACAACCTTGAACGACAACGATTTCATCTTCAGGCCAGAGCGTTCGTTGAATGCGATCTTCTTGACACGCAGGTTCAGCGAATCATCTCGCAGTACGTTGAGCATGATATGCGAACTGAGGTCGCTGACTGCCAAATGGTGCAAGTCAAAGGTTGTTTTCCGGGGTGCATCAAGCTGGTCATAGCGTACCGCACCATGCCTTATAACCAGACTGTTGATCTGCAGGTCGAGCGGCTTGTGCTGCGTAGTGTCTTTCGAAGCAAGCGAATCGATGACGAATTGGATGTTGAGCGGCGAATCGGCAGTGGCACGATAGAGGCGAGCCTTCATGCCGAACACTTGTGCCGATGTGATGCCGAGGTCGCCCTTGAGAGCCGCCAGCAGACCGACTTTCACCGACAAGCGCGTAGCTTGGAAAAAGGGGATGCCGCGATGATCGTTCAACGAAACGTCGTCGATGACAAGGCGGTTGAACAATCCCACATCAACACGCCCCACTGAGGCCTTGGTGCCCAATTTGGATGAGATGGCGTCAGCCACCTGTCGGCCAATAAAAACCTGCACCGTGGGCACATTGACCACGATGACCACGACCCCATACAGACACACCAATGTCCATAAAATCGTGTTGATGAAGTGCTTGATCCTTTTCAAACGGGTGCAAAATTAAGAAAATAAACTTGCATCAAAAATAAAATCTCCAAAAATATCCTAAATCAATTAAATTTTGCGTACATTTGCAGCTGATTTGAAATTAGGCTTATTCAATGGCTCGCGAAAGTCCGAAAAAGCCCGATTTTACATTGACCGTTGATTATCAACCAACAAATTTATATTCTTTTTATGGCAAATGTATTTAGGTTGCGCAAAGGCTTAGACATCAACCTCAAGGGAAAGGCCGTAAAGAAGAAGGTGAGTTGCAGGGAATCAAAGTTGTATGCTCTGCGTCCTTCTGATTTTACGGGTGTCACCCCGAAAGTTGTTGTCAAGGAAGGAGATCGTGTCCTTGCCGGAGATGCCTTGTTTGTCAACAAGCAATTCCCAGAGGTTCAGTTTGCCTCGCCAGTGAGTGGTATTGTCAAGTCTGTTGTCCGTGGTGAGCGAAGGCGTGTATTGAGCGTCAGCGTGGAAGCTGACGAAAATCAAGAATACCGTGAGTTCGGTGTCCACGATGCCAGCAGCATGGATGGCAATGCCGTGAAGCAATTGCTTCTTGATGCAGGCCTCTTTGGCTACATCAACCAACTTCCTTATGCCATCTCCACCAATCCTGCCACAAATCCGAAAGGCATCTTCGTCTCAGCTCTCCGCGATATGCCCCTGGCCGCTGACTTCGAATATGAATTGGAGGGTAACGAAAAGGCCTTCCAGACTGGCCTCATAGCACTCGGACGCATTGCACCCCTCCACCTGGGTGTGGGTGCCAGGCAGACTGCCGAGGTGCTGACAAACGTCGAAGGTGTCGACCTGAATGTCTTCGACGGTCCCTGTCCCGCCGGCAACGTCGGTGTGCAGGTCAACCATATCGACCCGGTCAACCGCGGCGAGGTGGTCTGGACGGTAGACCCCACTGCCGTAATCTTTTTCGGCCGCCTACTGCTCACAGGTAAGGTAGACCTCTGCAAGACCATCGCCATCGCCGGAAGTAAGGTGAATGACCCAGCCTATGCTGATGTGATGGTAGGCGCCCAGCTGGCCGACGTGCTCGATGGCAAGTTGTCTTCAAGCGAACACGTACGTCTCATCAACGGTAATCCGCTGACTGGTGAGCGCGCCACGCTCGATGATTTTGTAGGCGCTCACACGTCAGAGCTGACGGCCATCCCCGAAGGTGATGACAAGGAAGAGATTTTGGGATGGATACTCCCCCGCTTCAATGATTTCTCTGTTTCGAGGAGCTATTTCTCCTGGCTGGAAGGAAAGAAACAGGAGTATGACCTCGACGCTCGCATCAAGGGAGGCAAACGCCACATGATTATGAGCGGCGAATACGACAAGGTGGTTCCTATGGACATCTATCCCGAGTATCTGGTGAAAGCCATCATCACAGGAGATATCGACAAGCAGGAGCAGCTGGGTATCTATGAGGTGAGCCCCGAAGACTTCGCCCTGGCGGAGTTCGTGGACTCCTCAAAGCTGGAGCTGCAGAAGATTGTCAGACAGGGACTTGACATCCTGCGCAAAGAGAACGCTTAAGAAAGGATTACGCTTAGGTAAATAACATAAAACTATTATGAGTGGATTAAAAAAACAGTTCGACCAGATACGGCCCCTCTTCGAAGAGGGCGGCAAATGGCACGCCTTCCAAAGTCTCTATGACGGCTTTGAAACGTTCCTCTTTGTGCCCAGCACCACCTCGAAGAGCGGTGTACACATCCATGACGCCATCGATTCGAAGCGCATCATGAGCATGGTCGTCATCGCCTTGATGCCGGCATTGCTCTTCGGCATGTACAACATTGGCTACCAAAACGCAGTGGCGGCTGGCAAGCTGGCTGAAACGAGCTGCCTGTCGATGTTCGCCTTTGGCTTGTTGGCTTTGCTGCCCAAGATTCTCGTGAGCTACATCGTGGGCCTGGGCATCGAGTTCGCATGGGCACAATGGAAGCATGAGGAGATACAGGAAGGATACCTCGTCAGCGGCATCATCATTCCGCTGATCATACCCATCAACACACCGCTGTGGACCTTGGTTCTCGCAATCGCCTTCTCCGTGATTTTTGTCAAGGAGATTTGGGGAGGCACGGGCATGAATATCTTCAATGTGGCTGTCGCCGTGCGAATGTTCCTCTTTTTCTCATATCCCAGCCAGATGACTGGAGACCAGGTATGGGTGGCGAAAGATGCTATCTTTGGTTTGGGCTACGACCTGCAGGATGGTTTCACCATGGCTACGCCGCTTGGCCTCATCGGCCAGGGAGCCAGTGCCGGAGCAAGCCTGTCTGACATGATACTGGGCTTCATTCCCGGTTCGGTCGGAGAGACATCGGTTGTCGCCATCGCCATCGGAGCTGTCATCCTGCTGTGGGCAGGCATCGCCAGCTGGAAGACCATGTTGTCGGTATTCATCGGCGGCATAGTCATGGCGCTCGTCTTTACCGCCACTGGCAAGACCCCTATCCCCTGGTATGAGCACATCGTATTGGGCGGCTTCTGCTTCGGTGCCGTGTTCATGGCCACCGACCCCGTCACTTCCGCCCGCACGGAGACGGGCAAGTGGATCTACGGTTTCCTCATTGGCGCCATGGCCATCATCGTTAGAGTGATGAACGCCGGCTATCCGGAGGGCATGATGTTGGCCATCTTCTTTGGCAACATGTTTGCACCGCTCATCGACCATTGCGTCGTGGAGGCTAACATTTCCAAACGTGCCAAGCGCGCAACGAATAAATAAGGAGAAAAAGCATGAAAACAAATACCAATTCATATACGATTATCTATTCGATCGTCCTTGTCTTGATTGTCGCTTTTCTGTTGGCTTTCACGTTTCAGGCACTCAAGCCTGCGCAAGATGCCAATGTGGCTCTCGACAAACAGAAGCAAATCCTCTATTCGCTCAACATCCGTGGATTGGACGACAAGGCTGCCTCTGACAAATATAAAGAGGTGGTGATTGCAGACGATATCTTGGATGAAAGCGGCGAAAAGACAGAGGCCGGCCAACCTGGCGGAACAGAGACAGGCTTCAAGTTGAACTCTGCCGATGCCAAGGCTGGCAAACTGGCGCTGTTTGTCTGCAAGGTGGACGGCAAGACCAAGTATGTCATCCCCGTCTACGGTATGGGCCTCTGGGGTGCCATCAGCGGCTACATAGCCATCAACGACGACAAGCAGACGGTCTACGGTGCCTACTTCAACCACGAGGGCGAGACGGCCGGTCTGGGTGCCAACATCAAAGACGACCAGTCATGGCAGGAGCTCTTCCAGGGCAAGCATCTCTTTGCCGGTGACAACCGCGATGCCATTGCGCTTGCCGTAGAGAAGAAAGTGGAGGACCCGCAGACTCAGGTCAACGCTGTGACAGGTGCCACGCTCACCTCCAATGGCGTTACGCAGATGCTGAAAGATGGCCTGGGCCAGTACACGAAGTTCCTCAATGCCAAATAACAACAAACTTTAATCGCAAGAAGATGAGTTTATTAAGCAAACAAAACAAGGAGGTTCTAGGCAAGCCGCTGAACCTCGACAACCCGATATTGGTGCAGGTCCTCGGCATCTGCTCGGCATTGGCTGTCACTTCACAACTGAAGCCCGCCATTGTCATGGGACTGGCGGTTACGGTCATCACCGCCTTCTCCAATGTGATTATTTCCGTCATCCGCAACACGATTCCCATGCGCATCCGCATCATCGTGCAACTTGTGGTAGTGGCAGCTTTGGTGACGATTGTAAGCCAAATCCTTAAGGCGTTTGCCTACGACGTTAGCGTGCAGCTCTCGGTTTATGTAGGACTGATTATCACCAACTGTATCCTGATGGGACGTCTGGAGGCTTTCGCCATGATGAACAAACCTTGGCCGAGCTTCCTCGACGGCATCGGCAACGGTCTCGGCTATGCCATGATTCTCGTCATCGTGGGTGCCGTGCGCGAGCTGTTGGGACGCGGCAGCCTGCTGGGATTCCAGATTATCCCCTCAAGTGTCTACGATTTTGGCTACATGAACAATGGCATGATGACCATGCCCGCCATGGCGCTCATCCTCCTGGGTTGCGTCATTTGGGTTCACCGTGCATTCTTTTACAAAGAAGATAAGAAATAATTATGGAACACCTCATTAGTTTGTTTTTCCGGTCCATCTTTGTGGACAACATGATATTTGCCTTCTTCCTCGGCATGTGCTCGTTCCTTGCCGTGTCGAAGAACGTGAAGACATCGCTCGGACTGGGCTTGGCCGTGACATTCGTACTGATTGTGACCGTTCCGGTCGACTACCTTCTCCAGACCAAGGTGCTCGATCCGTTGGGCATTTCCTACCTGAGCTTCATCATTTTTATCGCAGTCATCGCCGGCATAGTGCAGATTGTGGAGATGGCTGTCGAACGCTATTCGCCATCACTCTACGCCTCGCTGGGTATCTTCCTTCCCTTGATTGCTGTCAACTGTGCCATCATGGGTGCTTCGCTGTTCATGCAGCAGCGCATTAACCTTGACCCCAGCAACACGCAGTACATCGGTTCCGTGGCCGACGCCATCGTGTATGCTTTCGGCTCGGGTATCGGATGGACACTCGCCATCACGGCCATGGGTGCCATTCGTGAGAAGATGCAGTACGGCGACGTGCCCAAGCCCTTGCAGGGACTGGGCATCACCTTCATCACCGTAGGACTTATGGCCATGGCCATGATGTGCTTTTCAGGACTTAATATTTAACGATCATGGATTTCAGTTTCATCATCTATAGCGTAGGAGTATTCCTTGCCGTCATACTCCTCCTGGTCATCATCCTTCTTGTGGCCAAGAAATACTTGAGCCCCAGCGGCAACGTGACCATAACGATCAACGACAGCAAGACGCTCAATGTGGCGCAAGGCGACTCGCTCATGACCACGCTTAATGCCAACGGCATCTTCCTGCCCTCTGCCTGCGGCGGCAAAGCCAGTTGCGGACAATGCAAGGTGCAGGTGCTGGAGGGCGGCGGCGAGATTCTCGACTCCGAAAAACCCCACTTCACTCGCAAGCAGATCAAGGAGCATTGGCGCCTTGGATGCCAGACAAAAGTAAAGGGCGACTTCAAGATCAAGATATCCGAATCAATCATGGGTGTCAAGGAATGGGAGTGCACCGTCATCAGCAACAAAAACGTGTCGAGCTTCATCAAAGAGTTCAAGGTTGCCCTGCCTCCTGGCGAACACATGGACTTTGTACCCGGTTCGTATGCTCAGATCAAGATTCCGGCATACGACTGCATCGACTACGACAAGGACTTCGACAAGTCCCTTATCGGCGATGAGTATATAGAGTCTTGGAAGAAATTCAACATACTTTCGCTGAAGGCTCACAACCCGTCGCCGACCATCCGTGCCTACTCTATGGCCAACTACCCTGCCGAGGGTGACATCATCACGCTGACTGTGCGCATCGCCACCACGCCTTTCCTTCCACGCCCGCAGGTGGGCTTCCAGAACGTGCCCACAGGCATCGGTTCCAGCTACATCTTCAGCCTCAAGCCCGGCGACAAGGTGATGATGAGCGGTCCATACGGTGACTTCCATCCTCACTTCGACTCAAAGAAGGAGATGATCTGGATTGGCGGTGGTGCCGGCATGGCTCCTCTCCGTTCACAGATCATGCACATGACAAAGACGCTTCATTGCACCGACCGAGAGCTCCACTTTTTCTATGGAGCGCGCAGTTTGAGCGAAGCATTCTTCATGGAGGATTTCTGGGAATTGGAGAAGGAATTCCCCAACTTCCACATGCACCTCTCGCTTGACCGCCCCGACCCTGCCGCCGATGCAGCAGGCGTGAAGTACTATGCGGGATTCGCTGTCAATTGTGTGCGTGACACCTATCTGAAGGACCACGAAGCTCCAGAGGACTGTGAGTACTACCTCTGCGGACCTCCCATGCTCATCAAGACCGTCACCGACTATCTGGACAGCCTCGGCGTTGATCCCGACAGCATCATGTACGACAATTTCGGATAATACAAACAAACCGGAATTAACTTATAGAAAACACTAACAAAGTCGCTGGTATTCAGCGGCTTTGTTGCGTTTATAGGGGTAACGGTGTTGTGGTTTGTTATATCCAGAACTGGAACCGCTGCATCTCCCTCCGCTACGATTTTTATAAAGGCACAAGACGAATGAAGCTGCTGGATTCTGATGAAATCCGGCAGCTCCGCGACGTGTGCATCTTCGAGGTGAATGGCATGGAGGTGTTTTTATAAGGACACGAAAAAAGGAGGCCCACTCGGAGCATCCCTTATAATTATTCCTCAAACGGATAAGTCTCGTCGTAGATATCATCCAATGACCTTTCCTTGTATATCCAGTATTTTCCCGGTGCTATATGTTTCACGTTGTAGCCTTTCAGTTGGGCAGACAATGCACTGAGTGACCATTCTTCGTCTTTATAAATGACTTTGCGTTCCGAACTGATGACAACGCTTACTGACGGGTCTTCTTTCCACAAGAGCCGGTCTCCCTTTTGCATACCCATCTCATATAGGTTCAGAGCAGGACGACGGACTTTTGCTTTTTCCGTGGCTGCTTTGTCGTCGTCAGTCAAGTCGTTCTCTATCTCTGCAGCAACCTCTTCCGTTGCATCATCGTGATGGAAAAGTTCGAGGATGGCTTTTGCCTGTTCCACCTGTATGCGGAAGAATTCACGGTTGGCATTGACACGCTGTGGATTGAAAGCCGTATGCAGGGCTTTCTCAATCTTGGCGCATTCGGTTTTCTTTACCTTGCAAGCAAACTGGCATTCAAAAGGTACAGGAACGCCCGTGCTATACAGCTCTTTCATACGAGCGTCCATGTCCTCGCGTGTAGTCATGCCGATCTTCACAAGACCGGGCATGACTGGATTGGTCAAAAGATATACTATTCCGTATTCCATGTTCTAAAATGTTCTTTGTAGAAATATACGTTAATAACTCGGCGTACTCATTGATTATACCAAATACAATGGTCTATCCGTGCCAGTCATGCTAGTGCGCCACGAGGGTTATTCTTGTTCTTTTTCTGATAAATTGGTATGCAGAGCGGTTAAGTTATTGTAGTTCTGCTTTCAGTTCATTATAGAGGTCTACAGGCCCGAGATGCCAATACTTGGTGCTCTCGGTCGACAGTTTCTTGTAGAGCCGGG
>CAVDNW010000003.1:0-129782 GCA_963610435.1 Oscillospiraceae bacterium
CTCTATAGTCGTCATAAAAACGAGATTGATAGTCTCGATTGGATTTATTACAAGCAACGATGGTTGGCTCTGTACTAAAATTGTTGAGTTGAAGGGCTTTTGGTCGTAAGAACTTTGTATCTTTGCGATATCAATCTAAAACTAAGTAATATGATTAATGCCAAAGAATGCAAGGTTTACTTATTCGATATTTTAGGAGCATTGTATGAAGTCAGAAATGAGCTGGGGGTAGGACTAAATGAAAGTTGTTACCAAGAGGCTTTAGAGATGCAGCTAAAGGAAATAAAGATGCCGTATAAACGAGAGATGGCGTTTAATCCTTATTATCATGGCAAGAAGATGAAATCTTCTTTTCGATTGGATTTCTTGTGCAAAGATAATGTTATTGTGGAGTGTAAGGCGGTGAGCGAACTTAATGAGAATCATCGCTCTCAATTATTCAATTACATGCATCTACTGAAATTTCCTTATGGCATTCTTGTTAATTTTGCTCCCAAACACTTCGAAATAGAACGCTACCTATATAATGTTGACACAAATGAGATATGCAATATATATGGCGATCCTATTGGTCCCGACAACTCGAAACGATGTTCCTATTAGGACGACAATAGAGACAATAGAGACAACCTTTTTTTCCCAGGGGAAAAATACAAATTCATTAATCGATGCCTATTGTCTCTATTCTCGTCATTCTCTCTGTTGCCTCCATGTCCTTATTGTCTCTATTGTCTCTATTGTCGTTATTCTCCCAATTGCCTTTATGTCCTTATTATCTCTATTGTCGTCATTCGAAAAACAACAAATTCATTGACCGCTGGATTATTGACGACAATAGAGACAATAGAGACAACCTTTTTTCCCAAGGGAAAAATACAAATTCATTAACCGATGTCCTATTGTCTCTATTCTCGTCATTCTCTCTGTTGCCTCCATGTCCTTATTGTCTCTATTGTCTCTATTGTCGTTATTCTCCCAATTGCCTTTATGTCCTTATTATCTCTATTGTCGTCATTCGAAAAACAACAAATTCATTGACCGCTGGATTATTGACGACAATAGAGACAATAGAGACAACCTTTTTTCCCCAAGGGAAAAATAACAAATTCATTATTGTCTCTATTGTCTCTATTGTCGTCATTATCTCTATTGCCGTCATTCTCTCTATTGCCTTTATGCCCTTATTGTCTCTATTGTCTCTATTGTCTCTATTGTCTCTATTGTCGTCATTATCTCTATTGCCGTCATTCTCTTTGTTGCCTCCATGCCCTTATTGTCTCTATTGTCGTCATTATCTATAGGCTCAGAAACGTCATTTTGTGACATTCGCACAAATTTTCATCAAAATGCAACCCTTTTTTCTAAATTATTGCTAAAAAGTTTGGTGTGAACGAACACATTGCGTATCTTTGCAGTGTCTTCGTGAGAAGATACATATTTATAAAGTTTCATTAGGTTAGTAGTTTGATAGATTTTTTAAGGTAAAGGTGAGGATATTGTTATAGATTTTGAGTTAATCACAACATCCGCGGAAAGTCGTTTCGGCGATAGTGCCAAATTATTTTTTTTGATTTGGACCAAGCAGATTGTTGTTAACAATATTCTTACGAAAAAGGCAGTGCGAGTGATCGTATTGCCTTTTTTTGTGCATGCCCGGCATCGTGCAGGCTTGCATACCCATTCTACAACAAACCTTAAAAAAAGGCCGACAATTCGATAATTAACATAATAAAGCCGCGTTTTTAGCCCTAATTTGAATAAAACTCTGTAAATTTGCACCTAAATTTATAAATACGCGCGCACAAAATGATGAAAAGGTTATACTCGCTACTCATCATCGCATCGGCAGCTGTCTCGCTGACCTCCTGCCTTAGCAACACTGATGACGAGGTGACATATTACGACGACACAGCCATCACAGCCTTCTCGCTGGGAACTATCAACCGCTATAACCATACCACCACCAAAGACGGCACGAGTGACAGCGTTTATGTCACGAAGATTACCGGCAGCAACTACAAGTGCTATATCGACCAGGTCAATGCACGGATCTACAACCCCGACTCACTGCCCACAGACTGCGACCTGGAGCATGTGGTGTGCACGATCTCGACGAAGAACGGCGGCGTGGTGATGCTCACGGAGAAGAATATGTGGGGCGAAGATTCGCTTACCTACTACTCATCGACCGACTCGCTGGACCTCTCCTCGCCCAAAGCCGTGCGCGTCTACAGTAACCGTGGCGACAACTACAAGGTCTATACACTGGCAATCAGTGCGCACAAGCAGACAGGAAACGAGTTTGCATGGAGCACCGGCAGTGCAGAGGGTGCCGACACACTGGGCGCCCGCCGCTTCGCGCAGCTTGGCAACGACCGCTGGCTCTTCTGCCAGGCCACGACGCAGACCATCGGCTACCGCCTCACTGACGGCACATGGCAGAAAGCGTCTGTCATTGCCGACCCCGAAGCCTATAAGAATATGGTGGCGTTCGACGGCTACCTCTACACCTTCGCGGACGGGCTGATACAGCGCTCGACCGACGGCGTGACATGGAACGGCCTGTCGACCCCCAACAACATCAAACAGCTCATAGGAACCTCGGGCAGCCGCCTCTATGCGCTGACCCAGAGCGGACTGGCCTACAGCTGCAACGGCTCCGACTGGACGGCAGACCAGCTGGACAGCAGTGCCGACTCACTGCCCACAAGCGACATCAACCTGGCCTCGCTGCCCTCGACGGTCAACAAAGCCACCAACAACCTCACGCTCATCGGCAACCGCGGCGGCAAGACCGTGGTGTGGATGCGTGTGGAGGAGAACGGCACGGACGAAAACAATGCCTGGGCCCTGCTCCCCGACGACAGCTACAACCAGAAGACACTGCCCTGCCTCGCAGGGCTGAAGGTGGTGAGCTACGACGGCGGTCTGCTCGCCACGGGCGGCGACATGAGCCTGTTCTACAAGAGCCTCGACCACGGACTGACATGGAGCACCACCGATGTCTATGCCTTGCCGCTCGACCAGACGGCCGGTACGCCCTTCGCCCTCTACTGCGACAGTGAGAACGTGCTCCGCTACAGTCAGGCACAACAGGCCACCGTGCTCTCGGGCCGACTGGCACGTCTGGGCTGGAAGAAGCAGCAGACATCCTACACGGAATGAAGCAGGCGCTACCCATACTCGCTCTCCTCGTGATGGCCTGCAGCCCGCTCAAGGCGCAAGACGACCCGCAATACCGCATGGAAATCGGCTGCGGCGTGGGACTGATGGGCTATCTCGGCGACTTCAACGGCAGCCTCACCAAAGACCTGCAGCCCATGGCCACAGTGCTGGCACGATACATCTTCAATCCCTACATGGACCTGAAGATGAACGTCAGCTACGGAACGATGAAAGGGTCGTCGGCCGACGTGAGCACCTATTACCCCGACTACGCCAATACACCCTACACCTTCAAGAACAAACTCATCGATGTAGGCGTGGCCTATGAATACAATTTCCTGCCTTACGGCACCGGACGCGACTACCGTGGCGCCAAGCGCCTTGCCCCCTACGTGTGGGGCGGCATCGGAGCCACCTACGCCGACACCGCCGACAAGGGACAGTTCACCTTCAACATCCCCATCGGTGTGGGCATCAAATACAAGGTGGCCGAACGCCTCAATGTCGGACTGGAGTGGGCCGTACACTTCACACAGAGCGACAAGCTCGACGGTGTGAAAGACCCCTACTACATCGAGAGCACCGGACTCTTCAAGAACACCGACTGCTACTCCACACTACAACTCACCCTCACCTACAGCTTCATGCCCAAGTGCGTGACCTGCAATAAAGAATAAGAATATGGACATGACACGGATACCACAACACATTGCCATCATCATGGACGGCAACGGCCGGTGGGCCACCGAGCGGGGCAAAGACCGCAGCTTCGGACACCAGGCCGGCGTGGACACCGTCAGGCGCATCACGTCGGAGTGTACAAGGCTCGGCGTGAAATACCTCACGCTCTACACCTTCTCGACCGAGAACTGGAACCGCCCGGCCACAGAGATACACGCCCTCATGGGACTGGTGCTCACCTCGCTCGAGGACGAGATCTTCATGAAGAACAATGTGCGCTTCCGCGTCATCGGCGATGTGGGACGACTGCCAGCCGAGGTGCAGCAGAAGCTGCACGAGACCGAGGAGCACACCGCTGCCAACACTGCCATGACCATGGTGGTGGCCCTGAGCTACTCGTCGCGCTGGGAGATTACCGAAGCCGTGAGGCAAATTGCCGGCAAGGCTGCCAGTCAGCCGGGAGCCGTGAAGGCCGAGGATATCACCGAGGACTATATCGCCCGGCACCTGCAGACAACCTTCATGCCCGACCCCGACCTGCTGATACGCACCGGAGGCGAGTGCCGCGTGAGCAACTTCCTGCTCTGGCAGATAGCCTACTCGGAGCTCTATTTCTGCGACACCTATTGGCCCGACTTCTCCGAGGCCGACCTGCAGAAGGCCATCGAGAGCTACCAGGGACGGCAGCGCCGATACGGAAAGACCGAGGCGCAAGTGGAGAACGAACAGTGACAAGACACCAAGCACATAGCAAACACATCAGGATGTACAATATCAAACATAAAGCTCTGTTGAGCCTCGCCCTGCTGGCCTGCTGCACCGCTGTCAGCGCGCAGGACCGCATCGTCTACCCCGACATCACTTATGCGGGTTCGCCACGCGACATGGTCATCGGCGGCATCAGCGTGTCGGGCATGGATGGCTACGAGGACTACATACTCACCGGTATATCGGGACTGGCAGTGGGACAACACATCGAACTGCCGGGAACGGCTATCACCGACGCCGTGAAACGCTACTGGAACCACGGCCTGTTCTCCGACGTGCAGATTGCCGCCGACTCCATCGTCGGCGAGAAGGTCTACCTGCACATCGCACTCAAGGCGCGCCCACGCGTGTCGGAGATCAACTACATCGGCTTGAAAAAGAACGAGAAGCAGGACATGGAGCAGAAGCTGGGCATCCTCAAGGGCGGACAGATCACACCCAACATGATTGACCGCGCCAAGATCCTGGCCAAGAAATACTTTGACGACAAGGGATACCAGAATGCCGACATCGAAATACAGCAGCGCGACGACGTGGCCTCAAAGAACCAGGTGATCCTCGACGTCATCATCGACAAAAAGGAGAAGATGCGCGTGCGCAACATCACCATCGAAGGCAACGTGAAGCTCTCTGACCAGAAGATCAAAGGCGGACTCTTCCGCAAGGGTGCCTTCGCCAAGACACACGAGGCCGGCAAGCTCTCCACATTCCTCAAGTCGAAGAAGTTTACGCCCGAGCGCTGGAAGGCCGACAAGGAGAAGCTCATCGAGAAATACAACGAGCTGGGCTACCGCGACGCCGTCATCATCAGCGACAGCGTGTGGAACGTAGACCCCAAGCATGTCAACGTGCGGCTGACGGTCGACGAGGGACAGAGATACCATGTGCGCAACATCCAGTGGGTGGGCAACACTGTCTATAACTCCGACGTGCTGTCGCGCCTGCTCACGCTCCACAAGGGCAGCGTCTACAACCAGAAGCTGATGGAAAAACGCCTGACCACGGACGACGATGCTGTGAGCAACCTCTACTACAACAACGGCTACGTGTTCTCGCAGATCAATGCCACCGAGGTCAACGTTGTTGGCGACTCCATCGACCTGGAGATGCGTGTCTTCGAAGGACCGCAGGCCCACCTGAGCCATGTGCGCATCACGGGTAACACCCGTCTGTACGAGAATGTCGTCAGACGCGAGCTGCGCACCAAGCCGGGCGACCTTTTCTCACGCGAGGCACTGATGCGCTCGGCACGTGAGCTGGCGTCGATGGGACATTTCGACCAAGAGAAGTGCATACCCGACGTACACCCCAATACCGACGAAGGAACCGTCGATGTCAACTGGAATCTGGAGCAGAAGTCAAACGACCAGGTGGAGTTCTCGCTGGGATGGGGACAGACTGGCATCATCGGCCGCGTGGGTCTCACCCTCAACAACTTCTCCATGGCCAACCTCTTCGGCAAGAACAAGGCCCGCCGTGGTGTGTTGCCCGTGGGCGACGGTGAGAAGCTCTCGCTCGGCGTGCAGACCAACGCCTCCTACTACCAGAGTTACAACATGAGCTACTCCACCAACTGGTTTGGCGGAAAGCGACCCATACAGTTTTCCGTCGGCGCCTACTACTCCAAGTCGACCGACGTGTCGAGCAACTACTACAACACCGCCTGGCAGAACAGCTACATGAACTATCTGTACGGCTACAACAGCTACGGCTACAACTACTCGAACTACGAGAACTACTACGACCCCGACAAGTATGTCAAGATGCTCGGCGTCAATGTGGGATGGGGCAAGCGCCTGCGCTGGCCCGACGACTATTTCACGCTCTCCGTGCAGTTGTCGTACACGCGCTACATGCTGAAGAACTGGCGTTACTTCCTCCTCACCAACGGCAGCTCCAACAACCTGAACCTGAGCGTTTCCATCAACCGTTCGTCGACCGACAACCAGTTGTTCCCGCGGCGCGGCTCCGAGTTCACGGCCAGCGTCACCGTCACGCCGCCCTGGTCGCTGTGGGACGGCAAGGACTACAAGAACCTTGCCAACGACAGCCACTCGTCCACCTACGTGAAGGAGCAGCAGGACAAGTACCGATGGATTGAGTACCACAAGTGGAAGTTCAAGGCACGCACCTTCACAGCCTTCAGTTCAGCGCAGAAGACCTTCGTGCTGATGACACGCGTGGAGATGGGCCTGCTCGGCAGTTTCAACAAGTACAAGAAGAGTCCGTTCGAGACTTATTACATGGGTGGCGACGGCATGAGCGGCTACTCCTACGGTTATGCCACCGAGACCATCGGTCTGCGCGGTTACGACAACGGTAACCTCACGCCATATGGCTACGAAGGCTATGCCTACGACCGTTTCACGCTGGAGCTCCGCTACCCGTTCATGCTGGGTAACACCACCATCTACGGCCTCACATTTGTTGAGGGCGGCAACGCCTGGAACGACACCAAGAAGTTCAACCCCTTCGACATGAAACGCTCAGCGGGCGTCGGTGTGCGCATCTTCTTGCCCATGGTCGGCCTGATGGGTATCGACTGGGCCTATGGCTTTGACAAGTATTTCCTCGGGCAGAGTCAGGGTGGAAGCCAGTTCCACTTCATCCTCGGCCAGGAGTTCTAAGCAGTCAGAAAGACAACCGGCAAGGTGAAAAAGGCACCCGTTCGCGACAGCAAGCCTGTAACAAATGCGACGATGAAACGTCTATCAGTCACGGGATGCCCCATCACCGCAAACCAATAAAACGAAACGAACATGACAACCATCAACAATTATAAAAGGTGCGGCAGGTTGGCAAGCCTGCTCCTCCTGTGTCTCTTTGCCCTCATGCCAGTCGGCAAGGCACAAGCGCAAAAGTTCGCACTGGTCGACATGGAATATGTGCTGAAGAACATACCCGCCTACGAACGGGCCAACGAACAGCTCAACCAGGTGTCGAAGAAATGGCTGGCCGAGGTGGAGGCCCTCAACACCGAGGCTTCAACGATGTACAAGAACTACCAGAACGAGGTGGTGTTCCTCTCGCAGGAGCAGAAGAAGGCCAAGCAAGACCAGATAGTGGCCAAGGAGAAAGAGGCCGCAGACCTCAAGAAGAAATATTTCGGCCCAGAGGGTGAGCTGTTCAAGAAGCGCGAGAGCCTCATGACACCCATCCAGGAGGAGATTTATAACGCAGTGAAGGAGATATCCGACCTGCGCGGCTACTCGCTGGTCATCGACCGCGCGTCCGACACGGGCATCATCTATGGGTCGCCCAAGATCGACATCTCGCAGGAGGTGTTGCAGAAGCTGGGATATTAAAGAGCAAACAAAAACAAGAAAAAATCATATCAATCAAAGACAAAAACATGAAAAAGCTTTTATTAATGATCATGCTGATGGCTCCCCTGGCCACGTTCGCACAGAAGTTTGGCAAGGTCGACTCACAGACCATCTTCAACGCCCTGCCTGAGGTGGCCAAGGCCAATGGCGAGTTCCAGGCCCTGCAGAAGCAGAAGCAGAACGAGCTCGAGACCATGCAGAAGGAGTTTCAGCGCCAGCTCGACGACTACCAGCAGCACAAGAGCACGATGAACCAGACGCAGCAGGAGCAGAAGGAGACTGAGCTGACCAACCTCAGCCAGAAGATTCAGCAGGCCGGACAGGATGCACAGACCGAGCTCCAGAAGAAGCAGCAGGAACTGATGCAGCCCATCCAGACCAAGATCATGAACGCCATCACCAATGTCGGCAAGGCCGGTGGCTACACCTTCATCTTCGAGGACGGCAGCGCGCCTTACATGGGCACAGCCGTCGAGGACGTGACGAGCAAGGTACAGGCCGAGATTAGCAAGATGAAGTAAGCACGACCGCACAACACCCATCAACCATCCGCCCGCAGGAATAGGTGCTCACCTGCTCCTGCGGGCGGTTGCCTTTTCACATCATATAAACATCACACGATGAAACGACTTCTCCTATCTTTTCTCATCGCCACGGCCACCGCACAGGTCTTCGCGCAGACCAACACGGCTGTGGATGCCGCCCCCGTCGGTTCCGATGCCATCTCACCTGCTTCCAGTGCCGGCGTGCAGCCCTTCCGCTTCGGCTATTTCAGTTACCAAAAAACGTTTGAGACGATGCCCGACCACACGATTGCGCAGCGCAATATGGAAGATCTCAAGGCCAAATACGACAAAGAGATGCAGCGTGTGGAAGAGGAGTTCAACCAGAAATACGAGCTGTTTCTTGACGGCCAGCGCGACTTTGCGCCTTCCATCCGCCACAAGCGCCAGGCCGAACTGCAGGAGCTCATGGAGAAGAACCTGGCCTTCAAGGCCGAGGCCCAGCGCCTACTGAAGGAGGCCCAGGACAACGCCTACAAGCCCTTGCGCGAGAAGATTGCCTCCGCCCTGCAAAAGGTGGGTCGGGAGAAGGGGCTCGCCTTCATCCTCAATACCGACAACGATGCCGCACCGTTCATCGATCCCGCCATAGGATTTGACGTGCAGGCCGATGTCGACGCCGCTGTGCGATAACGCACCCCGCACCACTCCTTGCCACATTATCGGTCAACTGCAATAACCGTGAGAAAGATGAATAACAACCAAGAAAAAGGCTCTGTCGGCGTGTTCGACTCAGGCTACGGCGGACTGACGATCCTGCATGGCATCCGTCATCTGCTGCCCGACTACGACTACATCTACATAGGCGACAACGCCCGTGCGCCCTATGGCCCGCGCTCGTTCGACGTGGTCTACGAGTTCACCCGACAGGCGGTAAGCAAACTGTTTGAGATGGGTTGTCGCTTGGTCATCCTCGGATGCAACACCGCCTCGGCAAAAGCCTTGCGGACCATCCAGCAAAACGACTTGCCGCAATGGGATTCCACACGCCGCGTGCTGGGCGTCATACGCCCCACGGCAGAGGTCATCGGCACGCTCACGCGCAACGGTCATGTGGGCCTCCTTGCCACAGAGGGCACGGTGAAGAGCGAGAGCTACAGCATGGAGATAGCCAAACTGTGGCCCAATATCAAGGTGACGGGGCAAGCCTGTCCCTTCTGGGTCCCGCTGATCGAATACAACGAGGCCGACTCTCCCGGTGCCGACTACTTCGTGAAGAAGCGCATTGACCAGCTCATGGACAAGGATCCGCAGATCGACACCATCATCCTCGGCTGCACCCACTATCCCATCCTAATGCCCAAGATACTGAAGTACACCAAGCCCGGCGTGACCATCGTGCCGCAAAGCGACTATGTGGCGAGCAGCCTGAAGCAATACCTGCAGCGGCATGCCGACATGGAAGCCTCGCTCACACGGGGTGCCTCGTGCCGCTACTATACCACCGAAAACCCCGACCGCTTCAAGGAGACGGCCTCCATCTTCCTCCGCGACGACATCCACGTGGAGCACGTGGACCTCGACACACACTGAGAAACATAAGCAGAAACACAATAACCCAACAAGAACAGACAACATGCAAGAGACAAGACAAAACCGCATATCCAGGCTGCTGCAGAAAGAGCTGGCTGAAATCTTCCAGAGCCAAACGCGCAGCATGCACGGTGTGCTCGTTAGCGTAACCCGCGTGCGCATCTCACCCGACCTGAGCATCTGCACGGCATACCTGAGCATCTTCCCCTCCGGCCGGGGCGAGGAATTGCTGAAGAACATCTCTGCCAATGAGAAGAGCATCCGTTACGAACTGGGACGCCGCGTGCACAACCAGTTGCGCATCATCCCCGAACTGCGCTTCTTCATTGATGACAGCCTCGACTACATCGACCATATCGATGAACTATTGAAGAAATAGAATCCACGACCGTTTAGCGAAATGAATTTCCCATTCTTCATTGCCCGCCGTTACCTCTTCTCGAAGAAGAAGACACATGCCATCAACGTCATCTCGCTGATATCGGTCGTCGGCGTGGCCGTTGCCACCATGGCGCTGGTCATCGTGCTGAGTGTCTTCAACGGCTTCCACGACCTGGTGGCCAGTTTCTTCACCAACTTCGACCCGCAGCTCAAGGTGGTTCCCGTGCAGGGGAAGACCGTTCCTGCCGACGACCCCTTGCTGACCAAGATGCGCCGGCTGCCTGAGGTGGAGGTGGCCACTGAGACGCTCACGGACATGGCGTTGGCCGTCTATGGCGGCAAGCAGGCCATGGTGACGGTGAAAGGCGTGGACGACAATTTCGCCGACCTGACCCATATCACGGAGATACTCTATGGGCAGGGGGAGTTTGACCTGCACACAGCCAACCTGCAGTTTGGTGTGGCTGGCATCCGGCTGGCGCAGACGCTGGGATGCGACACACAGTGGCAAGGCTATCTGCACATCTACGCACCACGCCGCGAAGGCCAGCTCGACATGAGCAATGCTCAAGATGGGTTTGTCGTCGACTCGCTGCTCTCGCCGGGTGTGGTGTTTGCCGTCAACCAAGGCAAGTATGACAAGAACTACCTCCTTACCAGCCTAGGCTTCGCGCAAAACCTTTTCGGGCAGCAGGGCATGGTCTCTGCCCTGGAGTTTCGGCTGAAGCCCGGCTCGGACCTCGATGCCGTGAAGAAAGAGATGCAGCAGATTGGCGGCAGCCGATACCTTGTGGAAGACCGCTATGAACAGCAACATGACACGTTCAAGATCATGCAGATAGAGAAGCTCATGGCCTATATCTTCCTCACGTTCATCCTCGTTGTGGCGTGCTTCAACATCATCGGCTCGCTGTCGATGCTGATCATCGACAAGCGCGACGATGTGGAGACGCTCCGTAACCTGGGTGCGTCGGACCGCCAGGTGCGCCGCGTGTTTCTTTACGAGGGTCGTCTGATCAGCGTCTTCGGTGCGCTCATCGGCATCGCGTTGGGACTGGCCCTGTGTGCCCTGCAACAGCAGTATGGCTTTGTGCGTATGGGCGGTGCAGACGGCAGCTATATCGTGAACGCCTATCCCGTAAGCGTCCACTACATGGATGTGCTTGCAGTCTTTGCCACCGTCATCGTGGCAGGCTGGAGTGCCGTATGGTACACGGTCCGGTCGGCGACCAAGCGTTTCGGCCTCCAGGCCGAAAGAGGCTAAGTGACGATAAAAAACATGCTTTATGACACAAGAAGAACTAATGCGCCGGGCAATATCCCTGAGCGAGAAGAGTGTGAAGACGGGTGGCGGCCCCTTTGGTGCCGTCATTGCCCGTGGCGGACAGGTGGTGGCCGAGGCGTCTAACAGTGTGACGCTTGACGACGACCCGACGGCCCATGCCGAGGTGAACGCCATTCGTATGGCATGCCGTGGCCTGAAGACGTTTGACCTGAGCGGATGTGACATCTACTGCTCGTGTGAGCCCTGTCCCATGTGCTTGGGTGCCATCTATTGGGCACGACTCGACCGTGTGTATTATGCCAATGACCGTAAGGATGCCGCCCGCATCGGTTTTGCCGACGACTTTATCTACGACGAACTGATGCAGGATCCCGCCAAGCGCGGCAAGATGTTCCGTGTGTTGCTGCCCGAGGAGGGCCGCCGTGCCTTCGACATGTGGATGGAGAAGGGCGACAAAACCGAGTATTGACGTCGGAAGGGCGCGCATCCGCTTGCAGCCATGTGCCAGTGGAGGCTGTCGGGGTCACTGACCGCCCAACCGCTCGAAGAAGGTGATGATGTCTTCCCACGTCTTGAAACTGTCGGAACCGAGGGCGATGCCCGTTCCCATGAAATCGGGCGAGGGTAAGACGTCGATGAAATAGTCGCCGTAGAGCAACGCCTTGCGGTTGGTGTAGACCACGTGGTCGTGAGCGGGCGTGCTCAAGTATTGTTCCGTCCAGGAAGCCAGTTGGGCGAGGTCGGCGTGCGCATTGGTGGGTGCCGGGCCGACGATGTAGACCTGATAGTGCTCTATGAGCATGTCGAAAGCCTTCTGTAGGCACGACTTCGGGTGGCTGTAGCTGTCCATGAGGGCCGAGGCGTCAATGTAGACGATGGGGCGCTCGCGTCCTTCCTGGCGGTCGTCGATCCAGCGGATGACAGGCACCACGCCGTCAAGGAACGAGTGGTCGTCCATGCGGTGGCCGCCGTGGAAGTGTGCCGCCTGCGGATAGTGGGCGGTGAAGATGCCGAAGGTGTCGACAAGGTCGTCCTTGTCGCCGAACAGGCCCCATACGCGTTGCTGCTCGCGCTCTCGTTGCTCAAGGTCCATGCCCTCCAGTGCGGTGAAGCAATGGTCGGTCATTTCCTGGTATTCCTTTTCCAGAGCCTTGGTAACGATAAAGTCCTTTTCGCCGTCCTGGCGCGGGTTGGCCCATGTCTGCTTTCCTGTCATGCCGTGGCTCTTCATGGTCTTGGCCATCTCGAATGCAGGGTTCACGCAGATGCGGTCGTATCCGTAGAGCATCTCCGTGTACATGCCGCCCATGGAGGTTCCGAGGATAAGGTCGGGCTGCTCCTCGGCCACCTTGTCCCTGAGCAGAGTCATCGCCTCTTCGGGATGGATCGGCAGGTCGTAAGCCACCACGGTGGCCTCGGGGAAAGTCTCGCGGATGCGCGTCACTGTGCCGGAGGCAGCCGACGAACCGAATCCGTGGTTGTACATGATTTTCTTGCCCCGCATCAGGTCAGGGTATTGTTTGATGTATGGGTTTTCCATTGCCAGTTGTATTTTGTTGCCATGCAAAGTTACGGCTTTTTTGCTGAAAGCCCATCAAGCATCATGACCCATTTGCACAAAACATATTGCCGCAACGCGAAAACGCCCGTTGTTTCCGGTAACAACGTGTCTCTTGTCATTACAGGTATAAAAAATAATTGCCGAAAAATTTGCGGGTGTGAAAATAAAGCCGTATCTTTGCATCCGCTTAAGTGAGAGATGATTTGTTCACTTGGCATCTTGTTTATAGCCTGTCGGCATAGCTCAGTTGGTTAGAGTATCACCTTGACATGGTGGGGGTCCTTGGTTCGAATCCAAGTGTCGACACAGCGAAGAGTTTTTCTCTTTCGTGTTTTCCCAAAGTATATCCTTAAAACACATGCGCCAAGGCGCTAATGCTGATTGCCCCCGATGATGAGGGCTGTCAGTCATTTGTAGTTGCCGTTGTGCATGTCCGACCCGTTGTCGGCGTGTGGCTGCATGGTTCCCGGCGCACGAGTCGACTGAAGAGCCCCGCCGACAGGACACGTGTCCTGTCGGCGGGGCTCTTCAGATATGTCAGTGTGGGCGTATGCCCGGCGTTATCCCACTTGGCTTCCCGGTTTCACCTGGTCGAGTGTCGTGGTGACATGGAGCGATCCGTCGAAGTTGACAGCTGAGAGGATCATGCCCTGACTCTCTATGCCCATCATCTTGCGTGCGGCAAAGTTGGCAACGAAGAGCACGTCCTTGCCGATGAGGTCAGCAGGCTCGTAGTATTTGGCGATGCCCGAGAGGATGGTGCGGTCCTTGCCGCTGCCGTCGTCGATGGTGAACTGCAAGAGTTTGTTCGACTTCTTGACCTTCTGGCAATCCTTGATGTGTCCTACGCGGATGTCGAGCTTCTCCCACTCTTCGAAGGGCACATCTGGCTTGACAGGCTCAGCCTTATAGTCTTTGGCAGCCTGCGCTTTCTCGTTGGCTTCCTTGGTGGCGGCCAGCTTGTCGAGCTGCTTTTGTATCTCCTCGTCCTCAATTTTCTGGAAGAGCAGGTGAGGTTCAGCCAACTGGTGGCCAGGCTTCAGCAGGTCGGTGCGGCCCAGCTGGGCCCAGTCGAACGCATCCATGCCAATCATCTCGCGCAGGTTCTTGCTCGAGAAGGGCAGGAAAGGCTCGAAGGCGATGGCGAGGTTGGCCACCAGCTGCAGCGAGATGTAGAGGATGGTCTCCACGCGTTTGGGGTCGGTTTTCCACACCTTCCACGGTTCACACTCGGTGATGTACTTGTTGCCGATACGCGCCAGGTTCATGGCCTCCTTCTGGGCCTCGCGGAATTTGAAATTGTCGAGGTACTGCTCCACCTTCTCCTTCACGTCCTTGAACTCGTCGATGGCGTGCTGGTCGACCTCCTGCAGTTCGCCACACTCGGGCACCACGCCGTTCCAGTATTTCTTGGTGAGCTGTAGGGCACGGTTGACGAAGTTGCCGTAGATGGCCACGAGCTCCGAGTTGTTGCGCTCCTGGAAATCGCGCCATGTGAAGTTGTTGTCCTTGGTCTCCGGTGCATTGGCCGTGAGCACGTAGCGCAGGACGTCTTGCTTGCCGGGGAAGTCCTTGAGATATTCGTCGAGCCACACGGCCCAGTTGCGCGAGGTGGATATCTTGTCGTTTTCGAGGTTGAGGAACTCGTTGGCCGGCACGTTGTCGGGCAGGATGTATCCGCCGTGGGCCTTGAGCATGGTGGGGAAGATAAGGCAGTGGAACACGATGTTGTCCTTGCCGATGAAGTGGACGAGGCGTGTCTCGGGATCCTTCCACCATTTCTCCCATGAGCCCCAGCGCTCAGGCTCGGCGTCGCAGAGTTCCTTGGTGTTGCTGACGTATCCGATGGGTGCGTCAAACCATACGTAGAGCACCTTGCCCTCGGCACCCTCCACGGGTACGGGGATGCCCCAGTCGAGGTCGCGTGTCATGGCGCGTGGCTGCAGGTCCATGTCGAGCCACGACTTGCACTGTCCGTAGACGTTGGGGCGCCATTCCCTGTGGTCACCGAGAATCCAGTCTTTCAGCCATCCTTGATACTCGTTGAGCGGCAGATACCAGTTCTTGGTCTTGCGCACCTCGGGCTTGGCGCCGCTGATGGTGGAATGGGGATTGACAAGCTCCATGGGCGAGAGGTCGCTTCCGCATTTCTCGCACTGGTCGCCGTAGGCGTTGGGGTTGCCGCAGTGGGGGCAGGTGCCCATGATGTATCGGTCGGCGAGGAACTGGTGTGCCTCGGGGTCGTAGTATTGCTCGCTCTCTTTCTCCACGAGTTTGCCGTCCTTGTAGAGCTTGCTGAAGAAGTCGGAGGCAAACTGGTTGTGCACCTTCGATGTGGTGCGGCTGTAAATGTCAAACGAGATGCCGAACTCCTTGAACGAGTCCTTGATGATTTTGTGGTAGCGGTCGCACACATCCTGTGGTGTGATGCCCTCTTTCTTGGCGCGGATGGTGATGGGCACGCCGTGCTCGTCTGATCCGCCGATGAAGATGACGTCCTCCTTTTTCAGTCGAAGGTAACGCACGTAGATGTCCGAAGGAACATATACACCGGCCAGGTGGCCGATGTGGACACCGCCGTTGGCATAGGGCAGGGCGGCGGTGACAGTGGTACGTTTGAAATTCTTTTCTTCCATCAGTATTTTGTTGTTATTGCATTAATATGATGCAAAATTACTAATTTTAATTTAGTAATAGGCTATTTTGAATTAAGTAAGTGGCGTTCGTGTTTGCAAAATGTGTATTTATGCTCTGGTGAGAGCCTGCAGCTTTTCTACCAGGCGCGGCACGGCATAGTGTCCGGTCTTCTCCTCGGCCACCCACACGTAGTCATCGGCGGGCAACGTGGGATGCCTGTCTGTCTCGAGCAGGTAGAAATCGGCCACGATGATGCGGTGGGTGAGCACGTGGCGTACGCCTTGCCGCAGCAGCGTCAGCCGTCCGTCGAAGGCTGGCAGTGTGTCTTCCTCGTAAAGGGGCGGTTCCCACAGTCCTTGCCAGATGTCGCCCTTGCCGCGTCTTCTCAATGCCACCTCGCCGTGGCAGCGCATCCATACGAAGGCCATGTGGCGCGTCTTTGTCTTCACGGTCTTCTGTTTCACGGGCAACTGGGCCGTCAGCCCCTTGTGGCAGGCCACACAGTCATCGGCCAGAGGACAGTCGTTGCACCGTGGCGACCGTGGCGTGCACACCGTGGCTCCCAGGTCCATGAGAGCCGAGTTGGCCTCGCGCCAGGACACGCGGCTCACCTGTGGTTGTGGCGTCAGGTCTTTGTCTTCGGTAGTCTGATGGCTTTTGTCTTCAGCTGTCAGGCCGAAGAGGCGTTCGCCTGCCATCCGAAACTCGTGCTTGCCTTCAGTGGTGTTGATGGGTGTGGCAATGCCGAGCAGCCGTGCGAATACGCGGTAGGCGTTGCCGTCGATGGCCACTGCGGGTCTGTCGAAGGCAAAGGCCGCGATTGCCGAGGCCGTGTAGTCGCCCACACCTTTCAGTTGGCTGATGGTCTTCATGGTGTCGGGAAAGTGTCCCAAGGCCACTATCTGCCGGGCCGCTGCATGGAGATTGCGTGCTCGCGAATAGTAGCCCAGTCCTTGCCAGAGCTTCAGAACCTCGTCCTCTGTGGCCTCGGCCAGGTCGGCCACGGTGGGAAAGTGGCACATGAAGCGCTCCCAGTAGACTTGTCCCTGTGCGATGCGCGTCTGCTGCAGGATTACCTCGCTGAGCCAGATGGCATAGGGGTCGCGGGTGTGTCGCCACGGCAGGTCGCGTCCGTGGCCGTGATACCACTCCGTCAACTTGCTCAAGAAAGCCGCTGCGTCCATCACTGTTTCTTGGCACACTGCGGGCAGACGCCCTTGATCATGTAGTTCACCGTGTGGGCCTCATAGCTGCGGGGCAAGTCCACGGGTGGGATAGGGGTGTCGTGGAAGCAGAAGATGCGGTGGCAACGCTCACAATAGAAGTGAACATGCATGTCATCGTCGTCGTCGCTGTCGCCATGGCTGAGGCAAAGCTCATACTTCACGCCGCCGTCGCCATCCTCGAGCTGGTGCACCAGGTGGTGCTCGCGAAAGATGACCAAGGTGCGGAAGATGCCGCTCTTGTCGATGGTGACGATGCGCTCCTCGAGCTCTGAGAGCGAGGCGGGATGCTCATTGGCCGCGAGGGCCTTGGTCACCACGATGCGGTTGGCCGTGGGCTTGATGCCATGCCGCTCCAACAGTTTTACGCAGGTAGTTTCATCCATATCGTTGGTAAAGTCTAATGGTCTTGGTACAAAGGTAAGCATATCTGTCGGGATGGACAAGAAAAACGGCGTTAGAAAGCTTTTTGAGGACGGGGTGGGGCAGATGAGCGTGTCGGGTGTGACGGCCTGTGATGTCCGGTCGGCTCATGCTCCACCTGTCGTCTCTTGCTACATTTTGGCGACAAAAGGCGGAAAACCATCCGTTTTCCTTTGCCAATCCGCCTGTTTGCGCTACCTTTGCACAACTTAAAACAAACGCAATGAAAATCATCCAACCCCAATTTGAGATATGGCCGCAAGCACCGGGCCTCGACGGCATGTACCGCCAGATAGAGCGCGTAGGCCGTGTGTGCTACAAGAGTGAGGACCACTGCACGCCCACTTCGGCCCGCCCCTTCGTGGAGCGTATGCTGAAAAACCGCCACTTGGCCATGCTCGAACATGGTACGGTCTACTTGAGCACGCCTGCGGAGACAGGTTCAGGGAATGTTGGCGCCGACAGTGCCTGCGCCCGTTACGCTGCCAACAAGTATTCGATGGTCCGCGTATGTGACGGCACGGCTTTTGTCACCACCAACCTCCGTGTGCTGGCCGAGAACGGCTGGATGGACGACCTGCAACTGTTCTGCGAGCCTACTGAGCACCATGAGCGCCGTGTCTCCGTACATTTCACCACCCAGATAGCCATCACGCGTGAGTTCAACCGCCATCGCGCCGACTCCATGGCCGAGCAGTCAACCCGCTACTGCAACTACTCCAAGGACAAGTTTGACAATGAAATTTCCGTCAACTTGCCCCAGTTTGTCGCCGCCTTGCCTCAGGGAGACCTGTCGGAGAGCACCGAGGCAGGTACCGTCGACCTGACAGGTGCCGCCCTCATGGAGCTAGCCCGCAAGGTGGCCACAGGCGAGGCGAGCGACATGGAGAACTGGCTCTTTGCCAACGCCGCCGCCGAAAAGGCCTACATGAACCTTGTGGCCGCTGGGCGCAAGCCACAGGAGGCGCGTGTGGTGTTGCCGCTTGACACCAACACAGAGCTGGTCCACACGGCTTTCGTGACCGACTGGAAGCATTTCTTCGACCTCCGCGCACTGGGCACAACGGGCGCTCCCCATCCCGATGCCAAGGCATTGGCCCAGCCCCTCTATGAACGCTTTGTGGAGGAGGGCTGGATTGCACCCGGCAAGTGAGCGCCGTCCACGGCCATCCGGCATGAACTCTCAAACAACACCATCACTCAGACAACAAATTTCACCCAATCATCAAGGATTACTACAGATATGAAGAGACATTATTCCTGGATACTCGTCGTGCTCATGGCATGTACTGTCGGTACGGCTGAGGCCATCACGCGCCAGCAACTGGCCTCCTATGCCGCATCGCTGAAGGGCAAGAAAAAGGCCGAACTGAAGACGGCACTCTACCAGCTGATGAACAGCGGGAAGACCACCTTGTCATACGGCAGTGGCTCGGCCGGCACATGGTGGGGCTTCTATGTCACCGACCGCGACCCGAAGACCAACGGGGTCATCAACCGGTACAGCAGTGCGACATATAGCTTCGGCAAGCGGGGTGACGCTGTCACAGGCATGAACATCGAGCACTCGGTCCCCAAGAGCTGGTGGGGTGGGACCAAGAACAGCGCCTATTGCGACCTCTATGAGCTCTATCCCTCGCCCTCCGACGTCAATAGCTCCAAGAGCAACTACCCCATGGACGTGGTGAGCAACGCCACGGCCGAGGAAGAGGGCTACGACAAGGTGGGCACCGCCACACACGTCAGCGGAAAGGCCTGGGAGCCGGGCGACCGTTACAAGGGCGACTTTGCGCGCGGCTACATGTACATGGCCGTCACCTATTCGAACCTCACGTACCAGAAGACGGGACTGCTGACCATGCAGGCCAATGCCTCGGGCTATCCTGGCATGCTGCAGTGGGCCACCGACCTCTACCGCGCCTGGAGCGGCCGCGACAAGGCCGACAGTCTGGAGGTGGCACGCAACAATGCCGTGGCCAGCATCCAGAACAACCGTAACCTGTTTGTCGACTATCCCTATCTGTGCGAATATGTGTGGGGCGACAGTGTCGACGTGGCTTTCGACCCGGCCAACGCCCTCTCGACGGCTTCCGACGACAGCCGCTACGGCTCCTACACTCCGGTGCCGCCCACGCCTGACGACTCGACCGACGTCGAGGACAAATATGTCTTTGTCAAGCTCGAGCAGGGACTGCCCACGGCAGGCAAGCGTTATCTTCTCGTGGCCCAGTCGGCAGGCAGGCTCTTTGCCGCCAAGCCCGTGTCGGTCTCTTCCAGCAAGGCCTACGGCTATCTCTATACCGATGGCGTAATGGACGAGAACGGCAAGATCACCCTGAGCGAGGACAACGACGCCTACACCTTTGAGGAGGCCGACGGCGGCTACTACCTGAAGGACAGCCAGGGCCGCTACTACTACCAGGACGGCACCTACACCTCGTTCACGCCGACGACCTCGCCGGGCGATGCCGATGTATGGGTGGTGACCGCCAATAGCGACGATACCTACACCATCAAGGCCTCTGATTCGGGCAACGTCATCATGTACAGTGCCCAATACAAGTCGTATGGCAACTATGGCGCCGACAAGCAGGCCGCCAACATCTTCCCCTTCCTCTATGAGGAGCAGAAGCAGGAGACAGGCATCGGCGGTCCTGCGGCGGTCCGCGTTCCCTCCACGGCCGTATACACGCTGCAGGGAGTGCGTGTCAGCCAACCCGCACGGCCCGGCATCTATATCCGTGACGGCAAGAAGTTTGTGGTGAAATAACGCTCCTACAACCGAAGCAATTCAAAAAGGGCCATCCCCGTCTTGGCATGACGGTGATGGCCCTTGATGGTTTCCAAGTGTTTGTTTATTCGAATGTAACGTCCTCCACATGCTCGCCGATGAAGAGATGGGCAAAGTCGGCGGTCTTGTACCAGCTGGGCTTGCCGGGCATTTTGTCGGAGATGTGCTGGCCGTTGATGTGTAGGTTCTTGAAGTGGATGCCACTGATGGTGCGGCTCTCGTCGTAACCGGTGATGAGCGAGAGGTTGGCGTGTGTGCCGTTGTAGCTGATGTTCTCGAGCGTTATGTTGCGGATGCCGCCTCCAGGAGCGTGGCAATACTTGCGGTTGTAGCACACGCGGAAGTTGACGAGCATGCCCTCGTCGATGTCCTCGATGCGGATGTTGCGGAAGGTCATGTCGCGCACCATGATGTTGTCGCCGTCATTGATGGCGATACACCCCTGGTAGTCCACCTGCTTCTCGCGCTGCTGGAGGATGTCGATGTCCTCGTAGGTCACCTGCTCGATGACCTCATGGCGGTCGATGTCGCCGTGGAGACCGATCATGATGGGGTGAGCCACGTCAGCCCAATAGACGGCGTCTTTCACGCTGATGTTGCGGCAGCCGCCGTGATAGCCCTTTCGTGTGCAGTAGATGGTGGAGCAGTCGTCGCTGGTGCGACAAAAGACGTGGTTGTAGCTGACATCGTTGCTGGCAAAGACGTTCATGCCGTCGCCCCAGCTGTACCAGCTGATCACCTTGGCGTTGCACACGCTGACACGGTTGCTTCCGCCCACGGGTATCTGTGTGGTGACGGGGCCGTCGACCACCACATCGCTCGAATACCTGACCATGATGCCTTCGTGCTGCCGCTCAGGGGTCACGATGCCGTGTCCGATGACCTTGGCGCCCGTGGCGTGCCACACGGAGGCGTAGCCCTTGACATAAGCGCCGCCAGCCACATAGAGCACTTGGCCGGAGCCCACGCGGATGGAGTCCTGTCCGAGGTCGTAGTATCCGGGACCGTAGAAGAGCACGTCCTTGGGCTTCACGCCATAGGCCTTGGCCACCTGCCGGGCGTTCCTGTAGACTGGTGTGGCGGCGTTGGCGAAGAGTTGCAGGTTGTGGTAGATGTCGCCGTTGACCTCCACCGAGAGGTCGCTCGGCCTGTCAATGCTGAAGCAGATGGTGTTGCCTCGGACGGTAGTGGCGATGTTCTTCGACAGCGGCCTGACGCGCGCGGTCTGCACATCGCCCTTGTTCCATGTCACCTCGACGTCGACCGTTCCCTCAAAGTCGAAGTAGGCTACGGAGGTTTTCTCTATGCGGTGGCGTCCGTTGTCGGTGCGGTCCACGTTCCATGAGTAGGAGTCGACCGGCTGCCACGTGCCTCCCGCTGCGCGTACACGCACGGAGAAGTCGTGGTTGAGCGGTGCGCCCGCGGGTGCCGGGTAGGTGGTCAGCGTGGCGGCCGTGATGGCCGACACGATGAACTGGAGTAGCAGGAGGATGGATGTGCGGTGTTTCATGTCTTATCGATTGATGTATTTCTTGCCGTTTCGGATGATGACGCCCTTGTAGTTGGCGCTGACGCGCTGTCCGCAGAGGTTGTAGCACTTGTCGTCGGCAGGGCGGTCAGCGGTCGTGCTGTGGATGCCTGTGGGGTCATGGTAGGGTATCAGTTCGATGGGGAAGCAGGTGGGTACCCAATAGGTGGCGTGGTCCACTGTGCCGTCGGCACCGATGGTGAAGTAGCAGGGCCGCTTGTTGCGGATGTGATACCAGTCGGTGCCCGATGCCTTGCGGAAGTAATAGGGTGTGAGCGTGCTTGCCGTCATGCGCATGGTGAGGGCCAGGTAGCGCTGGTCGGCCAGGTTCAGAAGGTCGTAGCAGGGGCCGTTTGCGTTCTCGTTGGTGATTTTCCAGACTTGCTCTTGCAGGGCTTCCCCTTCCTTCTTGGGTGTAAACGTGGCGTAGGCGTATGCTGTCCCCTCCACGGAGTTGTTGGTGAGATAGATGTCGTGGAACCTGTCGCGGATGAGGTAGTAGCCCTCGGGGATGGCGCTGTCGAGCGAGTCGCTGATGTAGGCGGCGTAGTACAGGGTGTCGCTCTTTCCGTAGATGGTGTAGACGAGGGTGTCGATGACGCTTGTCTGCAGGTTGTCATAGGTCACGCTGCGTGCTTGCGATCCGTTGCTCCACTGGAAGGTGATGTCCTGAAACGTGCTGGGCACATAGGGCGCAAACGCCACTCTGTCGCCGGGTTGGCACACATACTGCACCGTGTCGGCCTTCACTTGCCCGTTGACGGTCATCTGTGGCCGGAGATACTTCAGACCGACGCGGATGGTGTCGTGGGAGAGGGCCCCGCCCTGGTTCTTGAATGTCACGACGAACGTGCTGTCCTTGCGGATGTTCTTGGCAGTGATGCTGCTGCCTGTGGCACCGTTGCTCCACTCGAAGGTTCCCCAGCCGCCGGTTGTCGTGGCGCTCAGGGTGACGGCCTCGTCGTAGAAGATGGTGACGGAGTCGTGGACCGTCTTGCCGTCGTAGGCAGCCGTGGCGGTGACGGGCGTCGGCTCGCAGTCGCCTTGCACGGCGATGGAGAAGCAGAGAAGGCTCTTCACCCCATGCTTGTTGGTGTAGGTGACGCGGTAGACGTAGCTTTTGTCGGCCGTGACGGTGATGTCGCGTGTGGTCTCGCCCGTGTTCCACTGCCACAGCTCCGTGTCCTCGCTGGCATCGCGAAGCTGGGGCATGAGTTTGATGACGGTGCCCCTGGCCACCCCCGTGTTGTTGTCGGTCTTGTAGGTATTGACCAGTGCTCCCAGTTCGTTTTGGTTGAGCGTGTCGCCGTCGACCACCATTTTCGGTGCGAGCAGCGTGGGCACCTCCTCGGCGGTGGCGGTGTGGTCGCGGTAGTTCATCAGCACCGAGTAGCCCAGGTGGTCGTATCCTCCGCTGACGGAGCCTTGTCCTCCGCCGTCTGGACCGTCCTTGGTCATGTCGGCATAGGCCATGTCCGAGTAGGGCATCTTGGCGCCCAGCACGCCTTCATAGTGGCCGATGACGGTGCCCCAATAGGGCCGTATCTGGTTGCCGAGTGCGGGAGCGGTCTGGGTCCACACACGACTGTCGGTGTAATACAGTCCATTGGTGCCGTACTTGTAGTCGGTCCAGGGCAGTCCTTCCACGCTCTGCGTCTGCGCAGCCACATATTCGATGCCTGCGGCCAGGCGGTTGTCCATGAAGGAGAACAGGTCGTCGCCCTGGTTCCAGGCCATGTGTGCGATGTCGACGGCCAGTCCGAGGGCCATTGTGGCGTGGCCTATGTCGCGTCCGCTCTCCTGCATCTGGCCGATCTTGCCGTAGGATGAAGCCTTCAGGTTGCCGGGCGTGTTGGTCACGGTCACCACAAGGTTGCCCATAAACTCGGTGAGACCGTCATTGAGGATGGGGTTGGCGGTGCGGGGATCGGTAAATGTCCCCACCTGGTCGTGCTTGATGTAGCTGAGGCCCTGGTTGTAGATGGACACATCATCGCAGAGCACGCCAATCGACATCACGCACAGGGCGTTGCACAGTCCCCAGTTGCTCCAGTAGTGGCCGGGTGCCTGCCACCACTTGCCCGAGTTCTCCCAGGTGCCGTTGCGGCCGCGCAGGAAGCCGATGGCCGACGGATACCACACCCGTAGCATCCACTGGCGGAATTTCTCGAAGAGTGCGGGTGTCCAGCCGTCGTAGTCGCGCAGCAGTTCGGCGGCTTGCGCAAACTGATAGCCGTAGAGGCCTGCGGCCAAGGCATAGTTGGAGTCTCCGCCGATGCCCGTGGTGGTGTTGGCCCACTGCATGAGCACACTGACGGCATGGCTGGCGTTGGCGGTGTTGCCGGTAATCCGCCACACGAGGGCGTTCTGGTAGGCGATGGTCGCTCCGCGGGCTGCATTGATGTAGTTCTCGCCACTGCCACCGCCGCGCACGATGGTCTGCACGGGATAGGTAGCGGCCGTCGCCTGGGCGTAGGCGGCCTGCGTCAGCACGTTGACCGCGGCCGTGACGGTGGGGTCGCCCTTGGCCAGCAATGTCTTGATGCGGTCAAAGTCTTCTTGGGTATGGAGACCTCCGGGATGCACGAAGCCGCGGTCCCGGTTGTAGTTTTGTGCCATTGCTCCAAGCGTGAAGAGCATGACTGTGAGAAATAAGCAAATTTTCTTCATCTCCTGTGTTGTTTAATGTTTGTTTTCTGTGTGGTTCAAGTCATTCGGTCAACATGCTGGCCACTGCGCCGTCTCATGGAATGGGTGACTTTTTTTGCTGTCACTTAGAACCCGGCTGCCCGCAGGGTCTGCCTCACCATCTTGCGTGTGCGGTAGAGCCTTCCTTCCACGGCGCGAAGCGAGAGGGTTGTGATGTGGGTAATCTCTTGTGGCGTCTTTCCCTCGAAGCGGCTGAGGCCGTAGACTCGTGCGTCGCACGCCGTCATTTGACCGACCACCTGCCGCTCGGCCTGGAGGAGTTGGCGACACTCCATTTCGCACGGCTCTACGGAGGTTTGCGGGTGCCACTGGTTCTGCAGACGACGGCAACAGACATGGTGGCGTAGCCAGTCGGTGCGCTTTTGGTAGGCGATGGTCACGGCGAGCCCCACGAGATGGTCGGCAAGAATGATGTCGAGCGTTATCAGCTTGACAAACACCTCATGCACGAGATCCTTGCAGTCTTCCTCGGGTATGTGCGCTTTTCGGAAAATGGACAGGAGCATGGGGCGCGTTTTTTCATACAGGTGGCCTATTGTCTCCCGGAATAGGGTAGTATTTGTTTCCATTTATGTCGGTTTAGGGAATGGGCTTTGGTGCAAAGTTAGTGAACTCTTCATTTTCTTGCAAGTTTTTCCTCATTGCGGAATGTCTTTCCCGTCAAGGTGATGCACTTTTCGTAAAAATGTCTGTATGACAACAGGTTACGGCGTGAAATCAGTTGCACTTTTCCATCGGGAAGTGCAAGACGTGCACGGTGTTGATGCCCTTGGATGCCTGTTTGCATCCTTAAGACGGTTCGTCTGACATGTGGTGCGGGCGTGTTGGCGCATGGAACGGAATGTCGTTCTGTCGTCGATTTTCTGAAAAAACAGGGCTCTCGCCATACTATCTTTTAGAGAATGAAACAACCTTCTTGCTTGTGGAAAAAGGCGCCAGACAGTCTGCAAATGAGGGAAAAGGCAGGAAGCACTGGAAAAAAGATGCCTTATCGTACCACAATAGGTATCAGATTGTGGCTTGATAAGGCATCGCTCGTGACTCGAAAGACCCCGAACCGTGGTTCGATAAGATACCTATGGAGGTCTCCAGCGCATTGAGAAATCTTTTGTTTCAAGCCTTTATAGCCGCAATGCGCTGTTTTTCAATCACTTGTGGAAAAGTTGAAAAACACTGCGTATTAGCGGCCTAATATGAGTGTGCTGGCAAATACGCGATTCTATAACAACTTTTTGTCTGAATATTTCGATTTTATGTCGTCATTCGCGCAGGCGTTTCATGTAGTCCTTGGGCGTCATGCTCGTGGCTTTCTTGAAGGCCACAAGGAACGGATTGCGGCTCTTGAAGCCACACTGCTCTGCCAGAGCGGTGATGGTGAGGTTGCGGTTGGCGGGCTGTTGGGCCATTCGCTGAAAAGCTTTGATGCGATATTCGGCTATGAAGTCGTAGTAGTTGCGGTGAAGCTGCAGGGAGAAGAGTTGCGAGAGGGTGTGGGTGGAGCATCCGAGAGCCTTGGCCAGGTCGGCCATCTGCAGGTCGGGATTGAGATAGGGCCGTTCCTCATCCATATAGCGCAGTAATGCCTGTTGGAGCCTTCGGCCTTCCTTCTCGTCGAGACGACTCTTTTGGTATTTCTCGGGTTGTGCCACAAAGTGTTTCCAGAAGTAAGGCTTCCGGTAGTGTCGGCACCACAACACGTGACCCGCCAGTGATGCCAGCACCAGTATGGCGACCAGAAAGGCGAGAGCCGTGGTGGTCATAGGCACGTCGACGGTCAGGCTGCCGCTCATCTCGGGCATGCCGACAGCTTCGATGCGGAGCGTGTAGCGGCCAGGCCGCAGGTCGTGGTAGGAGATGGTATGCGAGCGCTCGGCCAGTCGCCACGCCTTGTCGTGGCCCTCCAGACGGTAGCGGAACACCAGGTCGCGGGTGTTGCCGAAGGCGAGCGGAGTGAAGCGCGCCGTGAACTCGCTGTTGTGGCGGCTCAGCGAGAGCAGGCTGTCGAGCACCACGCCGCTGACCTCTTGGGGTGTGAACCAGTGGTCGGTCTGTATCTCTGCGAGGATGACGGGAATGTGGCGGAACCGTGCTTGGCTGATGTTGCTCAGCGGGGCGAAGACCAGTCCGCCGTTGGTGGCCGCCCAGTAGGTGGCCGTTGACGGGTCGAAACCGATGGCATGCGACTGAAACTGCGAGTTGGCCAAGCCGTCAATGTGGCCGAAGCGGCGCACCTGCCTGTCAGGTCCGACAAGGTAGACTGCATCGGAACAGGTCACGATGTATCGTCTTTGTCCGATGGGAAGGATGTCGAGAAACGTTTGTCTTGGCCCCAGTGTCTCGAAGGAGAGAGGCCGCAGGCTTCCGTTGCCGGGGTTGAGCACGGCGGGATTGCCGTTTTGCGGAATGAAGAGCATGCTTCCGTCGGACAGGCACTTGACGCTCCGCAACATGCCCATGCGGACCACTTGCGGCAGCATGCCTGCTGTGGTTACCATGTGCTGGTCGGGGTTCCACATGCACTGGCCGCCAGCCGTCGACACCCATCCGCGCCCGTCGTGTGCCAAGCCCATACAGAACACTTCGTTGTCGGGCAGCTGAGAGTTGTGCGTGGTGTAGAGATGCAGGGTGCCTGAGGCGGCCTCATAGTGTCCGAGACCGGCCGATGAGCAAATCCACAGTCCTCCCCGCTGGTCGCTCACCATGTCGTAGATGTTGGCTCCGGCCAGTTGTGACAGTTGGACCGACGGCATCGGGGCGAGTGATACGGCTCCGAGACGGTGGAGACCGCCGCCGATGGTTCCCACCAGATAGGTGCCGCCCACGTGGCGGATGCACGCCACGATGTCGGAGCCGAGGGTCTCGCGTCCTATCCGTGTCACCGACGGGCGGTCCTTGTCGACCACATAGAGGCCGCTTCTCGTGCCGAGCAGCGTGCGCGGCCCGTCGAGCAGGAAACTGCGCACGGCATGTCCGGCACTGTCGAACACGCCGGGGACGTCGAAGGTGTGGAAGACACCGCGGTTCAAGAAACTGTAGTCGAGGCCGAAAAACTTGTAGCCAATCCAGCTGACATCCTCGCTGTCGCGGCAGAAGACCGCCGCACTGTTGATGCGGATGCGGGTGACATCGGGCGAGGGCGACAGCTCCTGGCTGGTGTAGCGGCGAGTCACCCGGTGACTGTCGAGCGACAGTTCCAGGCAACCGTCAAGCGAAGTGGCAACCAACAAGTGTCCCGAGGCGTCGGCCGAAAGTCCCGACACGTCGCGGATATCACTGGCGAAAGAGGCAAACTTTCGGGTCTTGGGATTGAAGACCAAGACGCCCCGTTCGCGCGTACCCAAAAAGACTTGTCCCCGGGCACTGGTCAGCGAGGTGAGATGGACATTGGCCAGGGTGTCGGGCAGGTGATGGAAGGTTATGGCCTCGGGGTTGCCTATGGGTGCTTCGGCCAGCAGTTGGCCGGTGAGCAAGAAGAGGCGCTGCCTGCAGAGAGCCAGCTGTCTGACGGCATGGTTGGCCACCTGCTTGCGGGCGAAGATGCCCACAGGCTCCACCCGGTCGTCATGCAACCTGAAAAGCCCCTGTGCCGTGGCGATGAAGAGGGTGCCGTCTGCCGTCCGCACCATGTCGAAGACTTCCACGTCGACAGCGTCCCGGTAAATGCGGCGGAGAGAGAGGTCCCGCCTGTCGAGCTGCCACAAGCCCGCCTTGTTGCCCAAGAGCAGCGACTGGCCATCCTGCTCGACCATCGTGTTGACTGCGAGGTTGCGCTGGGCGTCGCCCTTGGGAAAGTCGATGTTGAGGATGTTGGTGCCGTCGAAGCGCGACACGCCCTGCTCGGTGCCGAGAAAGACGAAGCCGTAGCGGTCGCGCAGCACGCTTGTCACCGAGGCGCTGCGCAGTCCGTCCTCCTGTGTCAGCGACCCCAGTTGGGGTGTCTGTGCCAAGAGGTATAGGGGCAACATCAGGAGCATCAACAATAGGTTTTTCGGTCTCATGGGCTTGGAGGAATGGTGAAGGGAAGGCGTAGAGCGGTTGTGGGTCGGTTGTGGGAGCATGGAGAGCTATCGCATGCCGTTTCGTATGTTGCGGGGATGGTGAGTCAGCACTTCTTCCCGGAGCAATGCGTCGTCCATGTGGGTGTAGATCTCCGTGGTACCGATGTCAGCGTGTCCGAGCAGTACCTGGATGACACGAAGGTCGGCGCCCCCGCGCAGCAGTGCCGTGGCAAAGCTATGGCGGAGGGTGTGGGGCGAGATGGTCTTGCGGATGCCGGCGGCCTCGCCCAGTCGCTTGACCATGATGAGAATCATGGTGCGGGTGAGGTGGTGGCCGCGGCGGTTGAGAAACACATAGTCTTCCTCGCCCGGCTTGATGGTCATCTGTCGGCGGTCGTCAAACCAGAAACCCAGTTCGCTGACCGCCCGGTCAGAGATGGGCACCAGCCGCTCCTTGTTGCCCTTGCCGACGACGCGCAGGAAACGGTCGTTGAGAAAGAGGTCCGACAACCGAAGGTTGACCAGTTCGCTGACACGCAAGCCGCAGGAGAAGAACACCTCCACGATGGCCCGGTTGCGATGGCCTTCGGGCGATGTGAGGTCGATGGCACCTTCAAGCCTGTCTACCTCCTCTTCCGACAGGTACTCAGGGATGTGTTGGGGCAGGTGAGGCGACTCGAGCAGTTCCGTCGGGTCGATGTCGAGATAGCCGTCGATGACCAGAAAGTGGTAAAACGACCGCACGCCGCTGAGGATGCGTGCCTGGCTCTTGGCTCCGATGCCGCGTTCGTGGAGCCAGGCGGCGAAGTGCTCCAGGTCATCAAGTTTCACGTCGAGGGGCGTGAGCTGCTGCTCAGCGAGGTGGTTGAGCAGCAGGCCTATATCGTGACGATAGGCGTCGAGGGTGTTGGGCGAGTAGCTGCGCTCCAGTTTCAGGTAGCGGACGTAGCGGCGCACGAGGCCGGCCTGCGTGGTGCGGCCGTCCGGCTCTTTTCCCGATTTTGTCGACAAATTGCTTTGCGCTTTATCCATTTTCGCTTACCTTTGCATCAGAGAGGGTGCCGGCGGATGGGCGTGAGCGTGGCTGCGCACCGCTACGCTGGCCCCTTCTCCATGGCAAAATTAGCGAAAACGAAGGAAAAGACCAAGGAAATGAAGAAAATTCAGATTATCAACGGGCCCAACCTCAACCTGCTCGGAAAACGCGAGCCGGGCATCTACGGCAAGAGCTCGTTTGAGAGTTACCTGCCCGCATTGCGACAGCGATACCCCGATGTGCAGGTCGACTATTATCAGAGCAATATCGAAGGTGAACTCATCGACAAGATGCAGGAGGTGGGCTTTACCTGCGACGGTATCGTGCTCAATGCCGGTGCCTACACCCACACGTCGATAGCGCTGCTCGACTGCATCCGCTCGCTGCGCTGCCCGGTGGTGGAAGTGCACATCTCCAACGTGCACCAGCGTGAGGAGTATCGGCACCACTCCATGATATCGGCGGGCTGCAAGGGGGTAATCTGCGGCTTCGGCCTTGACAGCTACCGACTGGCCGTGGAGGCCCTGCTGGCTGGCAACGAGCAACAGGAAGGCTGACAACGATGACTATCGACGACTATATCCTGGCGCACATCGAGCCAGAGGGCGACTATCTGCACCGCCTCTGGCGTGCCACCAACATACATACCATCCACGGGCGCATGGTGAGCGGCCACCTGCAAGGGCGCTTGCTCAAGTTGCTGGTGCTGATGCTCAAGCCCCACCGCATCCTGGAGGTGGGAACGTTCTCGGGCTATTCGGCTCTCTGCATGGCCGAGGGGTTGCAGCAGCTCCACCAAGCAGCCTTGAAGCAAGGCGAAGGTCCAGACAGAGCGACCGAACGCCCCATGCTCTACACCTATGAGATCAACGACGAGATGGAGGACTTCACAAGACCGTGGATTGAGCAGTCGCCCGTGGCCGACTACATCGACTTCCGCATCGGGGACGCTGTCACGGAGGCCCCTAAGCTCGGCTTGACCTTCGACCTGGCCTTTCTCGATGGCGACAAGCGCACCTATCAGGAAGCCTATGAGGCACTGCTGCCCTTCATCAATACGGGCGGAGCCATCCTGGCCGACAACACTCTGTGGGACGGCCACGTCGTGGACCCTGCCTACGACCATGACCATCAGACCATGGGCATACGCCGCTTCAACGACTATGTGGCTGCCGACCCGCGCGTGGAGAACGTCATCTTGCCCGAGCGAGACGGCATGACGCTTATCGTGAAGCGGTGAGCAGATGGAAAGCATGGCATTTCCAAGGGTGGGAATGAGCTCTCACGACTACTTGTCTACAGGGTCCGAATGCAAAGTCATAACCTTGCATTCGGACCCTGTATTTGTGAATATTGCAGAGCCTGGTGTGACCACGGTGAACGACACGGCGGTAGACAGTGGATAAAATCATCGAAAAATCAGCATTTTTTGTCTTCGTTGACTGTTTTTTCGACATTATGAAAGGGGCGAATCTCGTTTCTTTGTTGTATCTTTGCAAAAGATAGGTATGCACCCCATGGGTGTCACCGCATCTGTTTGCGTAATAACTGAAAACGAACATAGACTATGAGAAAAATCATTCTGACGGCCTTTGTGGCCATCGCAGCCCTCGGTGCACAAGCCAAGGGGTGGACGACGGAGCAAGTGGACGCGGCCATCATCAAGGTCAACGACTATTGGCAACAACACAACAAGGCTGAGGTGCGCTCCTTCTGGGACAATGCCGCCTACCACACGGGCAACATGGAAGCCTACAAGCTCCTGGGAAAGGCCGAGTGGCTCGACTACAGCACACGCTGGGCCGAGCACAACCGCTGGATGGGTGCCACAGAGGCTGACCCAGCCAAGTGGAAATACCGCAACTACGGCGAAGGCCAGCAGTATGTGCTCTTCGGCGACTGGCAGATTTGTTTCCAGACCTACGTTGACCTCTATTGGATTGCCAATGCACAGGGAGGTTCAGCACGCAATGAGCGCATGGTGCAACGTGCCAAGGAAGTGATGGGCTATGAGGCTTATTCCAAGGCGCACGACTACTGGTGGTGGTCTGATGCCCTCTACATGGTCATGCCCGTCATGACCAAGATGTACAAACTCACGGGCGACCGCAAGTATCTCGACAAGCTCTATGAGAACCTGCTCTATTCCGACAGCATCATGCTTGATGAGGAAACGGGCCTGTACTTCCGGGACGGCAAGTATGTCTATCCCAAGCACAAGACGGCTGCGGGCAAGAAAGATTTCTGGGCCCGGGGAGACGGATGGGTGCTGGCCGGACTGGCCAAGGTGCTGCAGGATATGCCCGCCGACTATGCCCATCGCGACTTCTTTGTCAAGAAATACCAGCGCCTGGCTGAGGCTGTGCAGCAGCTGCAGCAGAAGCAGGGCTACTGGACACGCTCCATGATGGATCCCGAGCAGGCTCCAGGCCCGGAGACCAGCGGCACGGCCTTCTTCACCTACGGCTATCTCTGGGGAGTCAACAACGGCTTGCTCAGTGCCAAGCAGTACCGCAAGACCATCGACCGCGCATGGAAATACCTCACAGAGACGGCCCTTCAGGAAGACGGCAAGGTGGGCTATGTGCAGCCCATCGGTGAGAAAGCCATACCCGGACAGGTGATTGACAAAAACTCACAGGCCAACTTCGGCGTCGGAGCCTTCCTTCTTGCCGCCTGCGAATACCACCGTTACCTCGACAAACAGAAATAACCAAAACCAATAACACATGAGAAAAGCATTGTTCATCACCGCCATGGCTACCATGGCTCTCAACCTGAGCGCAGCCCGAGTGAAGAAGGCGGCTCCCGTGGAGCAGATGCCCACATGGACCGAATGGCACGACCTGCAGGTCAATGAGGTCAACCGCTATCCTCTGCACACCAATTTCTTTGCTTATGAGAGCGAGCAGAGTGCCTTGGCCGGTGATATGACCAAGTCGGCCAACTACCTCTCGCTTGAGGGCGCGTGGAAGTTCAACTGGGTGGCCAACGCCGACCAGCGTCCTACCGACTTCTACAAAGCCGACTACGATGACTCAGCCTGGAAGACCATGCAGGTGCCCGGTATCTGGGAGGTCAACGGCTATGGCGACCCCGAATATGTCAACTCCGGATTTGCATGGAGATACATGTTCAACGACCAGGACTACTTCAAGGGTTTCAAGAAGGAGTATAAGGTGACTGAGGACAGCGTGCCCGTGCCCATCACCGACAACCACGTCGGAACCTACCGCCGCGTCATCGAAGTGCCTGCCGGCTGGGACGGCAAGCAGATTGTGGCCCACTTTGGCTCCGTCACGTCCAATATCTATCTCTTTGTCAACGGACATTACGTCGGATATGCTGAGGACGGCAAGGTTGCGGCCGAGTTCGACATCACCAAGTTTGTGAAGCCTGGCAAGAACCTCATTGCCTTCCAGACCTTCCGCTGGTGTGACGGATCGTGGGATGAGGACCAGGACTTCTGGCGTCTCTCGGGTGTGGCACGCAACAGCTACCTTTTTGCCAAGAACCCGTCCGTGCAGGTCAGCAACGTCAAACTGACTCCCGACTTGCTTAACGACTACAAGGACGGCGAGCTGCTCATCAACGTCAATGTGAAGGGCGACCCCATCATCGACTTCCAGTTGCTCAATGCCAATGGCCAGGTGGTGGGCAAATCGTCGGGCAGCTTCCACAACATGAGCACTGGCACGGCTCGTTTCACGGTCCGCAATGTCAAGAAATGGACTGCCGAGACACCTTATTTATATACGCTGCTTGCCATCGTCAAGGACCGCAAGGGCAACGTTGTTGAGGTCATCCCGCAGAAGGTAGGCTTCCGCAAGGTCGAAATCAAGAACAGCCAGTTGCTCGTCAACGGTCAGCCGGTGCTCATCAAGGGTGCCGACCGCCACGAGATGGATCCCGACGGCGGCTATGTCGTCACGCGTGAGCGCATGATCCAGGATATCATGATCATGAAGCGGCTCAACATCAACGCCGTGAGAACCTGTCACTATCCCGACGATCCCGTGTGGTATGACCTCTGCGACGAGTATGGCCTCTACGTCACGGCGGAAGCCAACCAGGAAAGCCACGGCTTCGGATACGGACAGAACTCGCCTGTGGTGACCAAAGCCTTCGCCAAGCAGATACTCGAGCGCAACCAGCACAACATGGAGATGCAGTACAACCATCCGTCTGTCATCGTATGGAGCTTGGGCAATGAGACTGACAACAGCCAGAACTTTGTCGATGCCTACAACTGGATCAAGGGCCAGGACAAGAGCCGTCCCGTGCAGTACGAGCGCGGACTCTGGGGACATGGAGATGACAGCGACATCTACTGCCCGATGTACTACAGTCACGCTGCTTCTGAAAAGTATGCTAAGAACGATGCCGAGAAGCGTCCGCTCATTCAGTGTGAGTACAACCACACCATGGGCAACTCGAGCGGCGGCTTCCTCGAATACTGGGATCTCGTACGCAAGTATCCTAAGTACCAGGGCGGATACATCTGGGACTTCGTGGATCAGGGACTGCACAGAAAGCCTGCCTTTAAAGCCAGCCGCACCGTGGCCGACTACGAGGCCATATCGGCCAAGCTGCAGCCCGGAACGGGCAACATGTCGCCCCTCTACACCTATGGTGGCGACTACAACGACCACGATGCCTCGGACAACAACTTCAACTGCAACGGCATCATCTCACCCGACCGCCAGTACAATCCGCACGCCTATGAAATAGCCTACGTGCACCAGAATATCTGGGCGGAGGCTGTAGACCTGAACAATGGTGTGGTCTCTGTCTACAACGAGTATTTCTTCCGTGATCTGAGCAACTATGAGCTTGTTTGGACCCTGATGAAGGACGGCAAGGCTGTCAAGAACGGTAAGGTGGAAAATCTTGACGTGCAGCCCCAGCAGAAGAAGAACGTCAAATTGCCATACAGCGTTCCGGCTGAGGGCGAGGTGATGCTCAACATCGAGTTCCGCCTGAAGAGTGCCGAACCGCTCATGAGCAAGGGCCAGGTTGTGGCTTACCGCCAGTTGGCTGTCCGCGAGGTGAAGCCGGCGGCTGTACAGCAGCCCACACAGAAGGCCAAGCTGAAGGTGACTGACGACAAGAAGGCCAACGTGATTAGCGTGGGCGTCAAGGAGCAGTTCGACATTGTGTTCGACAAGTCTACTGGACTGTTGAAGACTTACAACGTTGCAGGCAAGAGCCTGTTGCCCGATGGCGGCACGCTGCGTCCCAACTTCTGGCGCGCTGTGACCGACAACGATATGGGCGCAGGCTTGCAGGGCCGTTTCAAGGCTTGGCGCAACCCGGCCATGAACCTCACCTCTGTCACATCGGAGAAGGTGGGCAAAGTCGGCGCCCGTGTGGCGGCTGTCTATGATATGCCTGATGTGAAAGCCACGCTGACCATCACCTACGACATCGACGGTGAAGGTGCCATGACTGTCTCCCAGCAGATGAAGACCACTCCCGATGCCAAGGTCAGCGACTTGCTGCGCTTCGGCATGGTGATGGATCTCGCTTACAATATGGACCAGAGCGAGTTCTATGGCCGTGGACCTGTCGAGAACTACATTGACCGCAAGGCCAGCCAGAACGTAGGCATCTACAAGCAGACTGCCGACCAGCAGTTCTTCCCCTACATACGTCCGCAGGAGACTGGTACCAAGAGCGACATCCGTTGGTGGAAGCAGACCACAGCCGAGGGTCTCGGTTTCTGTGTGACCGCACAGGAGAACTTCTTTGATGCCAGTGCTTTGCACTACAACATCAGCGATCTCGACGAGGGCGACAGCAAGGATCAGCGTCACTCACCCGAGGTGCCCAAGAGCAAGTACACCGAGCTCTGTCTCGACCTGGCTCAGTTTGGTCTCGGTGGCGAGAACAGCTGGGGCTCATGGCCTCTGCCTCAGCACCGCCTGTCGTACAAAGACATGACCTTTACCTTCCGTATTGTCCCCCTGGGTGTCAAGTAAAGAAGGCTGAAACACGATAAAAATCCTTGTGGATGAGACGTTTTCGGGCGTTCCCGTCCACAAGGATTTTTCTTTCGGACACCGACATGTTTTTTATCGTCATTATAGCCCCAAGCATTAGGAGACGGGATGAAAACGCCCTGTAGTCACAGCGTGCGCCTTCGTCCCGATCTTCATCTACGCAGACAGCCATTCCCGTCAATCGTCTTACGGGAATGGCTGTCTGTGTTAGTTGGTGTTGTGGCGCGTATGGAACGCTATCGCGGGAGCCGTTTAGGTCGTGGCCTACACGAAGTCCTCGCCCTTTCTCAGTTGTGTCTCGTTGACATACTTGCGGATTAAGGCCGATGAATCCTCTTTCTTGCAGATGAGCAGCACGTTGCCTTCCTCGGCCACAATGAAGTCTTCCAGGCCGTTGATGACGCCCAAACGTCCCTTAGGCAGCTTGATGATGTTGCCACGGCTGTTGTCAATCATCACCTCGGAGTCGATGACCACATTGTCCTCGTCGGTCTTGGGCAGAGCTTCATAGATGCCGTGCCATGTGCCTACGTCGGCCCATCCGAACTCACATTTCATCACACTCACATGGTCCGACTTCTCCAGGATGCCCATGTCGACCGACAGGTTGGGGTAGGCCGTGAAGTGTTCCATCATGTAGTCGCTCTCTTCCTTGGCTGTGGCTTGGCTGTTGAGCTGGTCGAGGTGGCGCAACACGGGAGGCAGGATGCGTGAGAACTCATTGCGGAGATGGTGCACGTTGGACAGGAACAGCCCCGTGTTCCAATAGAATTCGCCGCTGTCCATGAACATTTGAGCAAACTCGCGGTCGGGCTTTTCGGTGAAAGCTTTCACCTTATAGACACCAATCTCCTGTGGTTCGCCCATCTGGATGTAGCCGTATCCGGGCTCAGGGCGTGTCGGCTTGACTCCCATCGTGAGAAAACTGTCATTGGCGGCCACAAAGGCCAAACCTTCCAGCACGTTCTTGCGGAACGCGTCTTCGTTGAATATCAGCTGGTCTGAAGGCACGGCAATCAGGCAAGCGTCGGGGTCTATGTGTGAGATGCGGTGATTGGCCCAGGCTATGCTGGGGGCCGTGTTGCGGTGGATGGGTTCCGCCATGATGCGCTCGCGTGGAACGTCGGGCAGTTGTGCGGTCACCAGGTCAAGGTATTCTACGTTGGTGTTGACGAATATGTGTTCGGGATCCAGAATCTTCGCCATCCTGTCGTAGGTCTGCTGCAGCTGGGTGCGGCCTGTGCCAAAGAAGTCAATGAACTGCTTGGGGTACATCTCGCGGCTGCAAGGCCACAGACGGCGCCCCTTGCCGCCGGCAAGAATCAGGCAATAATTATGGTCAACGGATGTCATGGGCTAAGTATAGATTTAAAATTTCACAATGCGAAGTTACAATAATAAAACGAAACGGCCACGCCCTTTAGTATTTATTGGGAGAACTTTTTGATATTTTTACCAAACCATTTTTGCCCCCAATATCTTTTTGCTAACTTTGCACAAGAAAACAACCAACCATGACAACGAAGCAGATCCTTCTGATCAATGATATTTGCGGATACGGCAAGGTGGCCACTGCGGCTATGCTGCCTGTCCTGTCTTATATGGGCCACTCCACCTATAACCTGCCGACGGCCATCGTTTCCAACACGCTCGACTACGGTAAGTTCAATATTCTCGATACCACAGACTACATCACGGGTGTCTTTCCGGTGTGGAAGAAGCTCGGTTTCCGCTATGATGCCATTGCCACAGGCTTCATCGCCTCAGAGCGGCAGGCACGTATCGTGTCGCAGTATTGCCGTGAGCAAGCCGCCGATGGAACGACAATCTATGTGGATCCCATCATGGGCGACGAAGGGAAGCTCTACAACGGCGTGACGCCGGCTACCATCCAGAGCATGAGGGAGATGATAGCTGTGGCCGACCTCATCTGTCCCAATCACACCGAGGCCTGCTATCTTACAGACAATGCTTACCATGCAGAGGGCGTGAGCCGTGGCGAGGCTATAGCTTTAATCGACGGCTTGCGTGCCATCGGAAGCAAGTCGGTGCTCATCACGTCGGTCAAGGTCGACGGACAGCCTAGTGTGGTGGGCTACAATCATCTGTCGGATACCTATTTCACACTGCCCTATACCGAGATACCCGTTCATTTCCCCGGTACGGGCGACATCTTCTCGGCGGTGCTCATCGGTCATCTGCTTGGTGGAGAGGCACTGCAGACGGCTACCCGGAAGGCCATGGATGCCGTCTACCAGCTGATTGACCTGAACAAGGACAATGAGGACAAGAATTGCGGCATTCCGCTGGAAAAACATTTGAACATTCTCTGATGGACTGGTTACATTCGCTTTTCTCCGTCCACTCGTCTGCTGAGTCGATGGTTGTCATTTCGCTTATCATCGCCATTGGTATGGCTTTGGGCAAGATTAAGGTGATGGGAGTATCGCTGGGCGTGGCTTTCGTCTTCTTCGTCGGCATCTTGGCTGGGCACTTGGGGCTGACCGTCGACAAAACGGTGCTCGACTATGCTGAGACCTTCGGCCTCTCGATGTTTGTCTATTGTCTCGGCCTACACGTAGGTCCCAATATCTTCGGATCGTTCCGCCACGAGGGCATGGCGCTCAATCTGTGGAGCCTGGCGATCATTGTCATGGGCACGGCGTTCGCCCTTGCCTTGATACCCGTCACTGGTGTCAGCCTACCCGACATGGTGGGCTTGCTCTGCGGAGCTACCACCAACACGCCGGCTCTTGGTGCGGCCACGCAGACCTTGCATGCCCTGGGCCTGCCGTCAGACAGTGTGGCTTTGGCCACGGCAGTGACCTATCCGCTTGGTGTGGTCGGTGTCATTATTGCGATGATGGTCATCCGCAAGTGTTTCGTCAAGCCGTGCGACCTCGAGGCGAAACCTCTCACCGACGATGACCACACTTACATAGCGCAGTTCATAGTCATGAACCCTGCCATTGTCGACAAGACCATTGCGCAGATAGCCGAGCTGACGCACCTGAAGTTTGTCATTTCCCGCATCTGGCGCAACGGGCAGGTCATTATGCCTGTGTCGTCTACCATTATCAAGAACGGCGACTCGGTGCTCGTGGTGACCACCAAGGAGGATGAAGACGCCATGGTGGTGCTCTTCGGCAAGCAGGTGGACAAAGACTGGAACGGTGGGCAGATCGACTGGAATGCCATCGACTCCAATGTGGAAAGCCGTGTCTGCGTCGTGACGCGCACTGCCCTGAACGGCCGCCGCTTGGGCGAGCTGCAGTTGCGACACACTTATGGTGTCAACGTCAGCCGCGTGCTGCGGGGCGATATCAAACTCCTGGCCAGCGATGACCTGCGCCTGCAGTATGGCGACCGCGTCACCGTGGTGGGCCGCAGCGAGGCTGTGAACAATGCGGAGAATTTCTTTGGCAACTCGGTGAAAACGCTCGAGAAACCCAACATCGGCAGCATCTTCCTGGGTATTGTGCTCGGCTTGGTACTGGGCTTCATCCCCATCAGTTTGCCTGGTATTGAGTCGCCCATTCGTTTGGGCATCGCCGGCGGTCCAATTATTATGGGCATCATCGTCGGTGCACTGGGGCCGCGGATGCATTTCATCTCCTACACCACTCGTTCGGCTTCGCTCATGCTGCGCAGTCTGGGCCTCGCCATGTACCTGGCGTGTCTGGGTCTCTCGGCCGGCAAGGACTTCTTTGCCACTGTGGTGCGTCCAGAGGGCCTGTTATGGCTGGGCTTGGGCTTCCTCATTACGGTCGTTCCGATAGTCATTGTCGGTGTCATTGCCTTGCACAAACACAAGTACGACTTCGGTACGGTGTGCGGTATTATCTGTGGCAGCATGGCCAACCCGATGGCCTTGGGCTATGCCAACGACACGCTGAAGGGCGACATGGCCAGCATCAGTTATGCTTCCGTCTATCCTATGGGTATGTTCCTTAGGGTCGTAATCGCCCAGTTGCTCATCATGTTCTTCATGAATTAGACCTATATTTTTTAGGCATGCCAAGACGGCGCCAAATGCAAACGAGGGCCATATCCCACGATGTTTGGGATGTGGCCCTCGTCTTGGTAACTGGCCTATACTGGATATTGCTTCGGGAGTTGCTCCTGGCCAAGGGAGTGGATTGGCTAAGTGTTTGTGAACATCCAAACGTATTTATATAAAGGTGTGACCAAAGCCATGCTTTTATTACAATAGAGGTGGCACACGCCACTAATGCTCCATGAACATGAAAAGACGAATCCTTCTTCTGTTTCTCTGGGTCTCGGCCCTATGCTTGCAGGCACAAGATGCCAGTCTGTTGCACCGGCGGATAGACCCCATCCTGCAACGGGTAGCTGGGCAGCTCGACTGGCTCTTTTCGCGCCTGCAGATGTACTGGACAACCCATGCCACCGACGTCTTCGTGCGTGGCGAGACGTTCGACCATCCGGGTGGACAGCGCGCTCCCGTCCCCACCGTGAAGTACAACGGCACGCGTGGGACGGCCTCACTCTACAATCGTCCGGCGCTCGAAGATGTTATTCCCTACGACGATGACAGCCTGGGCAATGTCACCTTTGTGAACCGGGCTACAAGCAAGATGGAGAAGGCCCATCCGTCCAAGACAGGTTGTAACATCGACGGGTTGAACCGACAGATATTGGGGCTGGCTGCCGATGCCGCGCAGCTCTATGCCTTAGAGGGTGACAGACACTGTGCCCAGTTGGCCTTCGGTGTCTTCGACACGTTCATGCGGGGCATCTATCACCGCAATGTGCCCATTGACCTCAATCATGGACACCAGCAGACATTGGTCGGCATGACCACCTTTGAGGTTATCCACGAGGAGGCCATCACGCCTCTGGTGAAGACTTATCAGCTTCTGGGAAAATACATCAAGAAAGACCGCGACCTCTACGACGCAGCCTTCAAGAAGTGGGCCGACAACATCATCGCCAACGGAGTGCCCCACAACAACTGGGATCTGCTGCAAGCAGAGTTTGTGGCGAAGATTGCCCAGGTGCTGGGGTCCGACAAGCACTATGCCGACGGCCGTGGGCGCGAGTATTACCTTGACTGCATCGTGGAGCGCAGCAGTATCCGTCAGTGGGGGCTCAAGCCGTTGGCCGACTTTGGGTTTGACAGTGCTACAGGCATCTGGTATGAGGCGCCGGGCTACAGTCAGATGGTGGTGGGCGACTTCTGTGCCTTTGCCGATGCGCTCGACCGTGAGGCCGGCATCGATGTCTTTCGGCGGCTGCCTGTGTTGCGCAAGGCGGTGTTCTCCCTGCCGCAATATCTTTTCCCCAACCGTATGATAGCGGGCTTCGGCGACACCCATCCCGGTTACCTCAGCACCAAGGCTGTCGACGCCTATGCTGCCTATGCCGTGCGCCATCACGATGAGGCCACGGCCAGTGCGCTGGCCCGTCTGAAGGCGGCTGTACAACCATGGGCCACCGACACGGCTGTGGCCCGCTATGTGTCGCCTGTCTTCCATGCGAAGAACGTGTCGTGGCTCGCCTTGCGGTCGGGCATGAACCGTCAGCATGACCTCATGGTTTCGCTCAATGGTTCGTTGGGCAATCACCAGCACGCCAACGGCATCTCCATGGAACTCTATGGCAAGGGATGGGTGCTGGGCCCCGACGCAGGCATTGGCGAGCACCTCTACAGCGGACTCGACTATCAGGAGTATTACTCGCAGATGCCGGCCCACAACACGGTGTGTGTCGACGGCGTGTCGAGTTATCCGGTCATGATGTCGCAACATGCCTTCACGGTAGTCGACAGCGGGCAGGTGTCCCTCCCCGATGACACTCAGGCACTTTTCAGCGTGGTGGCATTTGTGGAGCCCGAGACGCAGAGCGACCAACAACGCACCAACGCCGTCGTGAAGACCTCGGACAAGGGCGGTTTCTATGTGGACATCTTCCGCAGTCGCAGGCGCGACGGCAACGACAAGTTTCACGATTACTTCTACCACAACCTCGGACAGAACATGACGCTCACGGCCGCAGACGGTTCCGGACTCGGCCTGCAGTCAACCAACGAACTGGCCTTTGCCGGCGGGCACCTTTACGCCTACTCCTATCTCTACGACAAGCGGAGTGCGCAGACATCAGCCGACGTGAAAGCCTCGTTTGTCCTGACGCCCACCAACAAGAATGCACTCGCTGACCCCGACAATCCCATCACCATGACGCTGTGGATGCGGGGTGACAGTGCACGGGAAGTGTTTAGTGCCTTGTCGCCAGTCAACCGCGAGTATGAACGAATGAAGGAGGAGCCTTACGACATCGACCGGCAGCCTGTGCTGACCTATGTGGCACGCCAGCGGGGCGAGGCTTGGACCCATCCGTTTGTTGCCGTGTATGAGCCTTCGTCAGCTTCCGAACCTTCTGAGATTGCCCAAGTGAGTTTTTTCAGTCCCCAGAGTGCCGACCCGACAGCCGTGGGCATACGCATAGACCTGAAGGACGGCCGGACACGCTATGTCTTCTCGTCGGCCGACGGCAGTGAGATGAGCTACCGGAACATGACTGTCAAGGGGCGCTGCGTGGTGATGTGACCTTTCGGCAAACAAATCAATAGCACTATGAATACGACGCTTAGAACAATCACACATGGGATATCAGCACATGCGCTGCTTGCGCTTGTCATGCTTTTGTCGGCTGTCGCCACCCCAGCCAAGCCCTCTCGGAAAGAACTGGTGGCTGGCCATGAGCTCAACTATTGCAGCCGGCAGGTGAAGCGTGCCTTGGGCCTGTTGCGCCGTGCCGACGGCACGTTCGACTTCACCCTGTTGCCGCGCAACATCCTGGCCACCGACAGACAACCGGGCTGGAATACCCGTAAGGCATCGGCCGAGGAGTGGTGCTCAGGTTTTTGGCCCGGCATCCTATGGATGGACTATGCCTTGACGGGCGACAGCGAAGTGCGCCGGGCCGCTGAGGGCTACACGGCCGCTCTGCGCGGCATCGCCTTCCAGCCAGCCTACGACCACGACATCGGTTTCCTCATGTTCTGTTCCTATGGCAAGGGCTATGAGATTAACCACGATGAAGCCTACAGGCAGGTGTTGCTGGCCTCGGCCGACACGCTTGCCACGCTCTTCAATCCGCTCGCGGGAACGCTGCTGAGCTGGCCCCGCAACGTGAAGATGTTTGGTGGACACAACACCATCATGGACAACATGATGAACCTCGACCTGCTGTTCTGGGCAGCACGCAACGGGGGCAATCGCCTGCTTGGCGACCTGGCTGTGGCGCATGCCACAACAACCATGCGCCATCAGTTTCGTCCCGACGGTTCCTGCTGTCACGTGGCGGTCTACGATACCCTCGACGGCCATTTCCTGCGCGGTGTCACCCATCAGGGTTATAGCAACGAGTCGATGTGGGCGCGCGGACAAGCATGGGCCATCTATGGCTATACGATGGTCTACCGCTGGAGCCGGCAACCGGTGTTTCTCAGCTTTGCGTGCCGTGTGGCCGATGCTTACATCCGTGCCCTTATGCCTGCCCGCCAGCGGCCAGCTGACCAGCGGCCAGTCTCAGAGGATGCAGGGCTCAGAGACTATGACCTTGTGCCGAAATGGGACTTCAGCGACCCGAACCCTGCTGCGCCCAAGGATGTCAGTGCCGCTTGCGTGGTGTCCGATGCCCTGTTGGAGCTGAGCCGCTATGTGGCGGGCGGTCAGGGTGAGTTCTACCGCCGCTTCGCTGTTGAGACGTTGCGCCAGTTGAGCACGCCTGTATACCAGAGCGGCGACAAAAATGTGAGTTTCCTGCTCCATAGCACAGGACATCACCCTGCCGGTTCGGAAATAGATGCCAGTATCATCTACGCCGACTACTACTATCTCGAAGCACTCATGCGGCTCAAGGCCATACAGGACGCGGAGGCAGCAGGATGCTGACCCGAAGACGCACGGCAGACTGCAGGCTGCGCCTTCGGCTACAAGCCTTCGGCTAACGACTGCACGGAGGCCGCCTGCAATGCAACAACGGCAAGGGCCTTCTCCCGAAGAATGGGAGAAGGCCCTTGCCGTTGTTGGTATGTGGCCTGCCCTTCGAGACGTGGCGGCAAGCCTTCGGTTACTTATGCGGCGGTCTGGCGGACGCCCATGCGCGCCTCGACCACGTTGACTACGAAATCGCCCAGTCGTTCACACTCCTGTATGATATCCATGTACATCGTGCCTACGGTGTATGAGTACTGGTGGTCGTTCACGTCTGCGATGTTCTGGTTGCGGAGTTGGTTGCGGTAGTTGTTGATCTCGTTCTCCACATTGAACGAGCGGTTGGCATCGAGCTCGTCCTTGTGTCCTCGGAGCATGATGTTCATGTGTGAGAGGGCATCGTCGGTGAGTTCGAACATCTGGTGGATGTGCTCATATTGAGTCTCGGTAAAGTTTTCCTTGCTGTTCTTCAGCCGGCTGATAGTACGGGCCAGGTTGTAGTTGCTGTCGCCGATACTCTCTATCTCCGAGATTTCCCGCAGCATGGCACGCACCTTTTCCTTTGTCTCGTCAGAGAGGTGGGCGTTTGACACGTTGTCGAGATATTTGGCGATTTCCAGCTCCATGCTGTCAGAGATACCCTCATACTTCTCGATGCGCGAATAGAGCTTCATAAACTTGTCGTCATCGGTCTCGCCCAGCAGTTCGCGCACCATGCCAAACATGCGCTGGATGCGCTCGGCGAAGCTCTGTATCTCCTTCTGTGCCTCAAGCACAGAGAGCTCGGGGGTCTTCATGATACCGGTGGAGATGAAGCGCAGGCGGAAGTCGTCCTCGTCCTTGTTGGGTTTCGGCTTCCATACCCAGCTGCACACCTTGGCCACCGGCTTCACGAAGGGCAGCAGCACGATGGTGTTGCAGATGTTGAAGCAGGTGTGGAACGCAGCCAGAGAGAAGGTTAATTGTGTATGTGTCGGGGCGATGTTTACATCGGTGGGGTCGTATCCCACAAGACCACACGCCTGGTTGACGAAGAGACGGAATACACAGAGTACCCAGATGACACCGAAGACATTGAAGAAAAGGTGTCCGAAGGCTGCTCGCCGTGCCTCGGTGTTAGCCGTTAAGGCCACGAGGTTGGCGGTCAGAGTGGTGCCGATGTTCTCGCCCATCACCAGCGCGATGCCCAGGTAGATGGGCAGGTTGGCCTGTGTGCAGAGCATCATCGTGATGGCCATGAGTGCTGCCGAACTCTGCAGGATGCACGTCAGGATGGTGCCGAAGAGCAGGAAAAGCAGGATGGTTCCGAAGCTGTTGGGGTCAAAACTGGCGAAGAAATCCTGGAGGACACCCATCTGTTCGGGAGGTATCTGTGACTCTCCCAGGGTAGCCAGCGACAGGAACATAAAGGAAATGCCAAAGAGAAAGTCGCCCAGGTAACGGCGTTTCTTCGAATAAATGAGAAGCAAGCCGATGAGAAAAACGGGCCAAACAAAGTTGCTGATCTTGAAAGAGAAGCCTGCCGACATAATCCAGGCAGTCAGGGTGGTGCCGATATTGGCGCCCATGATGACAGAGATGGCCTGCACCAAGGTTAGCAACCCAGCATTGACAAACGACACCGTCATCACGGTAGTGGCTGTTGATGACTGCACGGCAACGGTGGTAAACATACCTGTCAGCACACCCGATACGCGGTTGGTCGTCATGGCGCTGAGCACGTGTCGAAGCTGGGGGCCGGCCAACTTCTGCAGGGCCTCGCTCATAATCTTCATACCATAGATGAGGAGAGCTAAGGCTCCAACAATTTTTAAGAGTAGAATCCACATATTTTCACATAATTTGTTGTGCGATGTCTTTGGGATTTTGAGGGAAATGAGTACATTTACAACCGAATTCAATAAGCTGCATGGCGTTAACTAAATTGTCATCAAGATGAAACAGGTAATTCAAATCCGTTGCAAAAATAATAAAAAAACCAAAGAAGTCGCCATCGGAAGCACACTTTCTGATGTTTTTAGCGAATTAAATTTGGAAATGCCCTATGGCCCCGTGACTGCAAAGGTCAACAATAAGGTGGAAGGACTCAACTACCGTCTGTACCACAACAAGGATGTGGAGTTTCTTGGCATGACCAGCGGTTCGGGATCGCGGAGCTATACGCGCACGCTGTTCTTTGTGCTCTGCAAGGCCGTGCACGACCTCTATCCAGGCAGCCATGTCGTCATCGACATACCCGTGAGCAATGGCTACTATGTCAACTTGAGCATCGGCCACACCGTGGGGCTCGACGATGTGGCACGCATACGCCAGCGCATGCAGGACATCATCGACGCCCGTCTGCCTGTCAGGCGTTTTGAGGTGCCCACGGAAGACGCCGTGAAGATGTTTGAGGGCAAGGGCGACAGTGCCAAGGCCAAGTTGCTCAAGTCGTCGGGTACGCTCTACACCACTTATTATCAGATTGACGATTATGTGGACTACTACTACGGTGCCCTGCTGACCAACACTTCCCAGCTCTATCTCTTCGGACTGGAGAAGTATTTTGACGGACTGCTCCTGCGCATCCCCGACCTGAAGAACCCGGGCGTGCTGCCCGAGATGACACACCAGGACAAGATGTTTGGCATCTTCAAGGAGCACCACCGCTGGCAGGGCATCATGGGCGTGCGCACCGTGGGCGACTTCAACGAGCTGGTGGCGAAAGGACAGTCGACCAATCTCATCAATGTGTCGGAGGCCTTGCAGGAGAAGAAGATTGTGGAGATAGCCGAGGAGATAGCCAACCGGAAGGGCGTCAAGCTCATCCTGCTCGCCGGGCCCTCGTCGTCGGGCAAGACCACGACCTGCAAGCGACTGTCCATCCAGTTGGCCGCCAACGGCATCAAGCCGCTGCAGATATCGCTCGACGACTACTTCGTCGACAGGCTCCTTACGCCCAAGGACGCCAACGGGGAGTATGACTATGAGAGCATCCATGCGCTCAACCTGAAGCTCATCAACGACCAGTTCAACGCACTCTTCCGGGGTGAAGAGGTGGAGCTGCCCAAGTACAACTTTCAGACGGGAACCAGTGAGCGTAGCGGCAAGAAGCTGAAGATGGCCGACAACAATGTGCTGGTCGTCGAGGGCATACACGCCCTCAACCCGGAACTGACGGCGCAGATACCCGAGCCGCAGAAGTTCAGAGTCTATGTGTCGGCCCTCACGACCATCCTTCTCGACGACCACAACTACATCCCCACGACCGACAACCGCCTGCTGCGGCGCATCATCCGCGACTACAAGTATCGTGGCGTCAATGCGCAGGAGACCATTCACCGTTGGCCGTCGGTGAGGGCTGGCGAGAGCAAGTGGATCTTCCCCTATCAGGAGTACGCCGACGCGATGTTCAACTCGGCCATGCTCTTTGAGCTGGCCGTCATCAAGCAACAGGCTGAGCCCTTGCTCGAGCAGGTGCCCGAGAATTGCGAGGAGTATTCGGAGGCCTACCGCCTTCGCAAGTTTCTCAGATACATCCGCCCCATCCCCAACAAGGATATCCCGCCCACCAGCCTTTTGCGCGAGTTTCTTGGCGGCAGTTCGTTCAAGTATTGACCTTCCACTCCGTCACGTTTCCCCGTCCCGATGACCCATCCTGTTTTGCATCCGCTGCGAGCGCAGGCAAACCTTCCCGCAGAGTTCAGCAATCCGTTCTACTATGATCCCCATCCGCTTTGCCGGCAGGCTATGGGGCAACTGGCGTCATGGCTGCGTGGCGAGAACAGCCCGTTCTCGCCAGTCGCAGTCACGGAGCCCTTTCGGGCAGAGGCGGAGAGAGGCAAGATGTTTGGCGTGTTGGTGGTGAGGCGTCCGGCCGATGGCACCCTGGGCTATCTTGCCGGCTATAGTGGCCAGCTGTGTGGGCGGAGCGACTGGCCATGCTTTGTGCCGGCAGTGTTTGACTACCTGCAACCCAGCGGCCATTTCAAGTGCGGCGAGGCTGAGATTGTGGGCATCAGCAGGCAGATCGAACGGTTGGAGACTGACCGGCAGGCAGCCGGCGATGAGGCAGTCCGCCTGGACGATGGCGATCCGTGTCCTGTATTTGAAAAGGAAAAACAGAAAGGTGAGACGGATGAGGAGCATGTGAGGCGACGCCAGTTCGAGAACGCCGAGGTGCACCGTTGGAAGGTGCGCCACAAGGCGAGGGTGGCGCAGTGGCAGGCCCATTGGCAGGAAACGGATGACAGGATTTTGTCGCTCAAGCGCTTGCGCCGACAAAAGAGTGACGACTTGCAGCAGTGGCTCTTCTCTCATTTCGTAATGATGAACGCACGCGGCGAACGCAAGGACCTGCTCCACATCTTCGAGGCTGTCCCCCCCAGTGGCAGTGGCGAGTGCTGCGAGCCCAAGCTGCTGCAATATGCTTATGCCCACGGGCTGCACCCCGTGAGCATGGCCATGATGTGGTGGGGCGACAGTCCGAAGCGTGAGGTGCGCCACCACGGACAGTATTATCCGGCCTGTAACAAGCGGTGCAAGCCCGTTTTGGGATGGATGCTGCAAGGGCTCAATGTTGCCCCCAATCCCCTGGAGCAGCCCACCCGTCACGACCTGGAGACACTCTACGAGGACGCCGACATCTGTGTGGTGCTCAAGCCGGCCGGCATGCTGAGCGTGCCGGGCAAGAGCGGGCGCGAGAGCGTGGAGCAAGTCATGCGGCAGCGTTACCCCCAGGTTGCCTGCCCGCTCATCGTCCACCGCCTCGACATGGCTACCAGCGGTCTGATGGTCATCGCGAAGACCATGGAGGCATATAAAGACCTGCAAGCTCAGTTTGCCCGTCACGAGGTGAAAAAGCGGTACGTGGCACTGCTGAGCCGCGACCTCGACCGTCCGTCGGGACAAGTGTCGTTGCCCCTGCGCCCCGACCTCGACGACCGTCCGCGACAAGTGGTCGACGAGAAGTATGGGCGAGAGGCGTTGACGACCTATGAACAGACGGGCCGCCAGCGTGTCAACCTCTATCCCCACACCGGGCGAACCCACCAGCTTCGCGTGCATTGTGCCCACCAGCGGGGGCTCGGTAATCCCATTCTGGGTGACGAACTTTACGGCACCAAGGCCGACAGGCTGTATCTCCATGCCGAGCAAATCACGTTTCGCCATCCCACAACGGGCCAGACTATGGTCTTCACTGCCAAGGCTCCGTTTTGATTCAAACGGTGACATGTTATTGGAGGAGTGACAAGGCCGTTGTTAAAAATTCGTGATTTTTTGCCAAAAAGTTTGTTCGCGAACAAGGTTGAACTGGTGAGCGAAAATGGCGTTTTTGGCCCGTCTCGGGAGCATGAGCGACACGCCATCGAGCCATTGATGCCATATCATTGTGAGATTGATGCCTAATCTCGGCATGATTGCTGCCTGATGACAGTGGGATGGATGCCTGATCATGATGCGATAAGGCATCAATGGCGACGAAAAAAAATGCGTTTCGAGGAAAATAAAAAGCTGTATTTTGGCAACTTGCTTATTGTCAGCCGGTTATAAAAACTGCTCTCTTTTCGCGTATTTGCGCACAAATATTTTCTTGTCGAAAACAACGCAAATTTCAGTCTATAGTTTGTCGTCTTTTTTACGCATGTCATGCGCACCTCCCGCTTTCCCAAAATCCGCAAACTTAGACAAAGCAGAGCGAAAAAAAAGTGTTGAAACAACTTTTCAGCTCCCAACCTGTCCGTATCTCGTCTTTTCGTATTACTTTTGCATAGATTAAAGAAAACTAACGGCTTCTATGAAAAGAAACATACAGGTCGCCACGGTGGCAATCCTGTCAGTGGCCATCACCCTGGTGTCGTGTGCCGGAGAAGAACACTTTTCCGACAATGATGCCCTGCGCATGGACGTGGCTAACATAACGTCCCCCATGTCCAAAGTGCGCGACTATGTGCCGCTCTATGCCGTGGTGGCGCACCGTGGCTCCACCTACTGGGCCCCCGAGGAGACGGAGGCGGCATGGCGGTGGGCGCGCGAGACGGGTGCCGACTATCTGGAGTCGGACCTGCAGTCGTCGAAGGACGGCGTGGTGCTGGCCAACCACGATGAGAACCTGCGGCGCACCACCAATATCGACGATGTCTATGGCGACAGTCTTCCGGCAACGCGCGCTGACTTCTATCGCAGTTTCCGCAATGCCGACGGCACGCAGCATTTCTCGGAGAGCGACATCAGGGCGCAATGCCAGCGCGACAAAGACAGTTTCGTGCCTTACCGCACCCTGTCGTATTACTATCACGAACTGCTTGCGCTCGATGCCGGAAGTTGGTTCAACACCGCCTGTCCGCAGCAGGCCCGCGCGGCGTTCGCGGCCGACGGAGGCATCCACCAGTATGTGTCGGCCCTGCAAGACCAGATGGCCTACGCCAGAGGGAAGATGCTCCGCCGAAACAGCAGCGACGGCGAGCGCATGCTCACCTACGGCATCAAGGACAAATACAAGGACATGACGCTGGAACAAATCTATCAGGCGGAAAAGAAGACCGTGAAATGCGACGACAGTGGCGTGGCCTACACTTGCGCGCAGAGTTGCATGGACTTTGTGGAGTATGACTTCGCAAACGCCTATGTCGATGACCCGGAGGATACCGGGAACAGGCCAGGCATCTACATCGAATTCAAAAAACCGGCGCTCAATCCCGAGGACATGGAGGTGAGGGTCTATAACCTGCTTGCGGAAAACGGATGGAACATCATCACGAAGCCCGAGGGCGAAAAGCCCTTCTATACCAGCGGAAAGGTCAACGTGGGCAACACCAACGGCAAGGTGGTGATGCAGACCTTCTCCAAGGACGCACTGGCCAGGGCCTACAAGGTGTTCGGGGGAAAAGTGCCCATGTGCTACCTCCTGTGGAAAAAGAACGACTCCACGGGAACCGTGTATGACCACCCTGCCAGTTATGCATCCTTCATCAAGGAGGGACTGGAGCTGGGGGCGCACATCATGGGACCTTCCATCTCGGGCGCACCCGGCAACTATGAAGAGCTCGATGCTCCCTGGCAGGCTTGCCTCATACGGCGGTCGGGCATGCTCAACCATCCCTATACCTTCGACACGGCAGAGCAGATGGCACGCTACATGGGACGTGACAGCGCAAGGCAAGAGACCGAATATGACAATCTGATGAACATCGAAGTGCCGCCGACAAGCCACACCATGGCGACCACCGACACCTCTTCGCCCGTCTTCCTCGACGGCCTGTTCACCAACCGTTCCGACCTGACAATCCGCTTCCTGACAGACCACGGCTACCGCTGCAACGCCCATCTGCCGAACCCCTTCCACAAGGGAGCCGATTACGACAACTCGTCGGCGCCGTCCACGGTGCCCGATGCCGGGGAGACATTGCGGCGGCTGGGCTATTGAGTGGCACATTTGTTTTTATTTCTTATATTTGCACAATCATTCTGGCATGGCCAAACAAGAAGCAACGGATGAAAACCATTATACAGATTGCCCGCGGGCTGACGCGACCCCTTGCGGCTAACGGCACGTTTTTCGTGATGATGTATGCGCTGGGAGTGCTCTGCGCAGTGCTGACGCTACCCCATACGCGGAGCGCCCATCTCTATGACAACCTTTTTCTGGAGCTCTTTTTCGACACCTATGTGGCATGCGTGGTGCTGACACTCTTGCCCCGAGGGGTGCGTGCGTGGGTGCGCCGGTTGCTCTATGTGGTGCTCTATGTGGTGGCCGTGGTCGATGTCTATTGTTTTTGGAAGTTCGGCTCGACGCTCACCCCCACGATGCTGCTGCTGGTGGCCGAGACCGACGCGCGCGAGGCCAGCGAATTCCTGCACTCCTACCTTTCGCCCGACGTGGTGTTTTCGCCGGTGGGCTGGTTGCTGTTGCTCATCATCCTGCATGGCGTGTGGGCAGCCCGTCATCGTGTGTGTCGTCTGACGGGACATGATTGGCAGACTTGGGCCGGCCGGCTGGCGGCATGTCTGAAGCGCAGGAGCGTCCGGGCGGGAGCCGCATGCATCGTGGCCGTGCTGCTCGTAGCAAGCGTCTGCACCAGTTTCCGCAACAAGGTGGGCATGACCCAACTCATGGTTGCACCTACCATCGGCACCGTGGAACACCTGCTCACGCAGAAAGACTGCGGCAACATGTATCTGCCGGTTTACCGTCTGGTGTTCAGTTGGAACAGCAACAGGTTGGCCGGAAAGCAGGTGGGACAGTGCATCGCTGCCGCCCAACGCGTCACCGTCGACTCTTGCACGTTCCGGTCACCGACCATCGTGCTCATCATCGGCGAGAGTTATAGCAAGCAACATTCGCAACAATATGGCTATTACCTCAAGACCACGCCGCGACAGGTGAAGCGAGAGGAGAACGGATTGCTCACGCGTTTCAACGATGTGGTAACCTGTTGGAACCTCACAAGCTTTGTCTTCAAGAACATCCTGTCGATGCATGTCGTGGGCGAGAGCGGCGAATGGTGCGACTATCCGCTCTTCCCTGAACTCTTCCGCAAGGCCGGCTACCGCGTGACGTTCCTCACCAACCAGTTTCTGCCCAAGGCCAAGGAGGCTGTCTACGACTTCTCCGGCGGTTTCTTCCTCAACGACCCCACCCTCAGCGCCGCTCAGTTTGACTTGCGCAACCAGAAGACCCATCGCTTTGACGAGGGACTGCTGAAGGACTATGACCGGCTGGTGAGCGACGGAAAAATCAAGCTCGAGGGCGATTCGGCCTACAACCTCCTCATCTTCCACCTCATCGGGCAGCACGTCAACTACCGCACGCGGTGTCCCAACAGCCAGCGTGTGTTCGGTCCTGAGGCCTATCAGGAACAGCGCCCTGACCTGAGCCTGAAGCAACGGCGCATCCTGGCCGACTATGACAATGCCGTGCACTATAACGACTCAATCGTTGACGCCATCATCTCGCGCTTTGAGAACAAGGACGCCATTGTCATCTACATGCCCGACCACGGCGAGGAGTGCTATGAGCCCGGGCGCGGCTTCATCTGCCGCAACCACAGTGCACAGGTTGACTGGCCCCTGGCCCACTACGAGTTCGAGGTTCCCTTCTGGATTTATTGTTCCCACCGCTATGCCGTGAGCCACCCCCAGGTATTCAAGGCTGTCAAGGACGCCAAGAACAAACGTTTCATGACCGACGCCCTGCCCCACATGCTGGTGTGGCTGGCCGGCATTGGCTCGAAAGACTATCACGACCGCTACAACCTCCTGTCGCCCGACTATGACGCCATGAGGCCCCGCATATTGAAGAACTGCGCCGACTACGATGCCCTTCGCGAAGATGCGCTTAACGACAAAAAACATGAATGACGGACTACTCACCCGCACCGAGTGTGCCGCTCTGCGCGGCCTTGCCATTATAGGTATCTTTCTCCATAACTACTGTCACTGGCTGGGACCGGTGGTGAAAGAGAACGAGTACACCTACTCGCAACACAATGTCGACTGGCTTGCGGCAGTCATGGACAGCCCCGATAATCTTATGGCTGCACACCTCATGTCGTTTTTCGGACACTATGGCGTGCCCGTGTTTCTCTTCCTCAGTGCTTATGGCTTGGAACTGAAGTACGGGCGAAAGATGTATGTGGCTCCCTGGCGATTTGTGGCATATCACTGGAAGAAACTCTTCAGCATGATGATTGTGGGCTTCGTCAGTTTCACCATTGTCGATGCCATCACTCCCGGCCGCTGGCATTACACCCTCACGCAGGTGGTGGCACAACTGGCCATGGTCAACAATCTGCTGTCTGATCCCGACCATAATATATGGCCCGGCCCCTTCTGGTTCTTCGGGCTCATGCTCCAACTCTACATTGTCTACCGCCTGTTGCTCTACAAGCGGCACTGGAGCTGCACGGCAGGTGCCATGGCGGTGTGCCTTGGCGTGCAGCTGTGTCTGGAACCGGAGGGCGAAGTGCTCAACTGGTATCGTTACAACTTTATGGGTGGTATGCTGCCCTTCGGACTGGGCCTGCTCTTTGCGCGCTACGGCAACAGCATCATCCTCACCCGTCTCAACGCACTGAGTTTGGTGGGGTCTGCAATGTTTTGTGGCTTCTTCATCTTCTGGATGAGCGGTAACTTCTTCCTGTGGTCGGTCGTACCGTTGGTGGTGTGTATCTTCTGCGTTTATTTGGTGAAGGTCATCGGACTAACGGTCAACACCGCCGTCGGCTCCTGGCTCATGGATGCGCTGGTGTGGATGGGGGACATATCGGCTGCCCTGTTTGTCATCCACCCCGTGCTGCGCAAGGTGTTCATACCTATCTCGCGCCAAGGCGATGTCTATACGGGCCTGCTGCTCTATGTCATAGCCACCATCGGGACGGCGTGGCTCATCAGGCTGGTCATGACCAAGATACCCAAACCGCAAATGTAATCCGGAAAACCTTCACATCTGTCCATGAGAATACCCGATATCGAACTACAGAACATCAGCCGGTTCCGCGGCGAACTGATGGGAGCGGCCATGCTCTTCATCATGCTCTTCCATGTCGACCTGGCACGCACTGACATGTTCTTTGGCCTTCGCCGCATGGGAAATATAGGTGTCGACATGTTTCTTTTCCTCAGTGGGATAGGACTGTGGTTCTCGTGGGTGAAGCACCCGTCGTTCCGCCATTTCTACGCCCGTCGCCTTGCGCGCATCTACCCCACGTGGCTCATCGTGGCGTGTCTCTACTACATCCCGCGTATCCCCGTGCATGATTTTTCTTCGGGAATCAATCTCTTCATGGAGATAACCGTCAACTGGAACTTCTGGTTGCACGACGAACTCAATTTCTGGTACATTCCAGCCATCATGGTCCTCTATCTCTTTGCGCCGCCCTACATGGAACTCATACGCCGCCATCCCGTTTACCGATGGTTGCCGGTGGTCATGATTATGTGGTGCATACTGGTGCAATGGGTGACGCCCATACACCGTGCGGTGGGACACCTGGAAATCTTCTGGAGCCGTGTGCCCATCTTCTTCATCGGCATCAACATGGGTGAGATGGTGCGCCAGAAGCGTACCATTGACGGACAGGGCATCTGGATGTTGTGGCTGATGTTCATCATGTCGCTATTGGCAAGCCTCTTCCTCGAACAGGTGCGACACGGACAGTTTCCCCTCTTCATAGAGCGCATGCTCTACATTCCGCTCACGGTGACGGTCATCTTGCTCCTCAACCGTATCTTCCGCCGCTTGCCCCGCAAGCTTAACCGCGTCTTTGCATTCGTTGGCACATTGAGTCTGGAGTGTTATCTCATACACATCCACTTCGTGCTTGACAAGTTGCCTCACGCCTGGAGCTATTGGCCCACGTTTCTGGCGTGCCTTGTCATCACCCTGCCCCTGGCTTGGACGTTGAACAAGGCGGTCGGATGGCTGAACCGCCGGTGGCTGACGAGCTGACGAGAAGTGCGGCCGCATGGCGTAGGGGAACCAGCGGAACGGTGCGATTTGTAAAAAGATTGGGAAAAGAAGGCGCAAAACGATTATTTTAACTAATTTTGCACCATAATTCAAATCATCCCCGTGACAAGGCAAACAATCTTGCTCATAGAAATCAAACAACCATAGTGACAGAACAAACCAACATGAATGGACATCACTTCCAATCCGCATGTCGTGAGAAGAAGATGTGCGCTCTGCTGCGGCTTATACGGCCTTCGCAGTGGATAAAAAATATCTTTGTCTTCGCACCTGTGCTTTTTGGCGGGGCCTTGCTCGATGTGCATGCACTGTTGGCTGGCGTGGTGGCTTTCTTCTCTTTTAGTTTTGCTGCATCGAGTATCTATTGTTTCAACGACATCCATGACGTTGCCGACGACCGACGCCATCCCGAGAAATGCCACAGGCCGGTGGCCAGTGGTGCCGTCAGCGCGGCGCAGGCTTACGGTGTGATGGGGCTTACATTTGTGTTGGGTGTGCTATTGACATTTCTACTGCCCTTTTTGGAACATCAGACGGCTGCTGGTCCGTTGCCGTCTGACGGGATGCCACGGCTCGAGTCCTCGTGCATCTCACCCACACTCTATGTCGTGGTGTTCTACTGGCTGCTCAATTTGGCTTATTGTGTCAGGCTGAAGCAGTATGCCATCATCGATGTGTGTATCGTGGCCTTTGGATTTGTGCTGCGCATGTTGGCGGGCGGTGAGGCCGCGGGCATAGAGCTGAGTCATTGGATTGTGCTCATGACCTTCCTCATCACGCTCTTTATGGCGTTTGCCAAACGGCGCGACGACGTGCTCCGCATGGAACGGACGGGCGAGGCGCCGCGCAAGAACACCAACCGATACAACGCCACATTCATGGACCAGGCGCTGACCATCACCGCCTCGGTAACGCTGGTGTGCTACATCATGTATACCGTGAGCCCTGAGGTGATGCGCAACTTCCACTCCGACAAACTTTACCTGACGAGTATCTTCGTGCTTGTGGGCTTGTTGCGCTACATGCAGATTGCCGTGGTCGACAAGCGGAGCGGTGACCCTACGAAAGTGGTGCTGCGCGACCGTTTCGTGCAATTCGATGTGCTGGCATGGCTTGTTGCTTTTGTCCTCATTATCTATGCCGGATGAACGCAATGGCTGGCTGCATGTGAGAGATGCTTCCGGAAATTCCAATCACATCTTGACAATGGACAAAAAAGAATCTATATACGTCTTCGACTTTGACGGAACGCTCACCAAGCACGACTCGCTGTTGCAGTTTGTCAGTTATGTCAACGGACCTTGGAAATTAGGGGTGAGCCTGTTGTTGCTCTTGCCCAAACTGTTGCTGATGAAGCTTCACCTGCGCGACAATGGCCGGACGAAGGAGGAGTTCTTTGCCTGGCACTTCCGTGGCAAACGACTAAGCGACTTCAATGCGTTTTGTGAGACGTTTGCCCGGAATTATCCAGGGTTGTTGCGCGAGGCGGGTATGGCCACGCTAAGCAAGGCTTTGAAACAAGGTGCGCAGTGCCTTGTGGTCAGCGCAAGCGTCGACAACTGGGTGAAGCCGTTCTTCCCTGACGCCGTGAAGGTGTTGGGAACACAGCTTGAGGTGAAGGACGGCAGGCTGACAGGGCGCTTCACAACGCCCAATTGCTACGGTCCGGAGAAGGTAAGACGGCTTAAGGAAGCATACCCCGACCTGGAGAGCAACCGCGACAAGTATTACATCATTGCCTACGGCGACAGCCGGGGCGACAAGGAAATATTAGAATTTGCAGATGAACGACATTACAAACCCTTCAGAAAATAAGCGTCGCGAGCGTCTTGGAGAAATTCTGCGCTTCGGTATTGTGGGTGCTGCGGCCACCGCCATACAATATGTGGTATACCTGCTGATGGTCCACCTCGTACACAGTGATGTCAACGTGGCCAATACCGTAGGCTATGTGCTGAGCTTCTTCTTCAACTTTGTGGCATCCACACGTTTCACCTTTCGCGTGAAGGCCACAGCAGGGCGGGGCATGGCTTTTGCCTTTTGCCATCTGGTCAACTACCTGTTGCAGTTGCTCATGCTCAACCTCTTCATCCATTGGGGTGTGGGCAAGTCGTTGGCACCTTTGCCGATGTTTATGGTCTGCGTGCCTGTCAACTTTCTCTTGGTGCGCTATTTTCTTAAGCGGGAGCATTTGCAGAACCCGTTCTATATCTTTCGCATCAAGCGCGGGGAACGCTGGGTGGCCCTGGGAGCACTTGCCTATGGTGTGCTGGCCAACGTTTTGGTGATTTGCGCCTATTGGCTCGACCTCTGCCAAGTGACCGACAACTACCGCAAAGTGGTCACCCGTGTGTTCCACATCTCGGGCTTTGACCCCATCAGTTACTTGGTGCTTACCAACTGGAGTGCGGGTTACAACATCTACCGTCACCCGCTGTTGGCCTTCTTCATGTGGGTACCCTGTCAAATCAACCAAGGGCTTATGGCTTTGACTGGGGTCAACTGCGACATGGCGGTCATGGCCGTTATCCTGACATTCTGTTGTGTCTACAGTGCTGTGTTCTTGTTTCGTATCTTGCGCGAGATCATCGGGCTGCAGCAGACTGATGCCACCTTGCTCACCGCCTTCCTTTTTTCTTTTGGCTATGTGATGGTTGTTTGCAGCGTGCCCGACCATTTCTGCCTGTCAATGTTCATGCTCATCCTTGTTCTCTATGTGGCAGGCAAGAAGATGAACGCCCGCCACTTCTACACCAAGTGGCAGACAGTGCTTTTCTTCCTTGTCACGGCAGGCATCTCGCTCAACAATGGCATCAAGGTCTTTTTGGCTAATCTCTTTGTCAACGGCAAGAAATTCTGGCGGCCGGGCAACCTGATATTGGCCGTCATCCTTCCTTCAGCGGTGATGTGGATAGCGGCAAGACAAGAATGGAAGATTTTGGAAAAGCCCAATTACATTGCCCGGCAGGAGCAAAAGAAACTCAAGGCGGCACGCGACAGGGACAGAATCGCCAAGGCCTTCAGGGATACGACGAAGCTGACGGACAGTGCACAGATAGCCCAGGCTGTCAACCAAGTAATCAAGCAGAAGGTGCGTGCCAAGTATTTGCGTGACCACAAGAAGGCATGGAACCTTCACAAGGGCAAGCCCATTAACCAGTCGGAGTTCGGATCATGGACTGACATCTCCACACCGCGCGACTCTTCACTGGTGGAGAATATATTCGGCGAGCCCATTCAGCTGCACCAGGACTACACGCTTCTGGACGTGTTGGTCAACCGTCCGGTTATCGTAAAGTACCGCTGGATATGGAATTACGTTGTCGAGGCCGTAGTAGCCTTGTTGTTCGTCGTGGGCATCTGGTGCGGGCGGCGAAGCCGTTACCTGTGGCTCGTTTTGTCGTTCTTCGGTTTCGACATGGTTATCCATTTCGTCTTGGGCTTTGGTCTCAATGAGGTCTACATCATGTCGCCTCACTGGCTTTTCGTCCTTCCCATTGCCATGGCCTATCTGGTGCGCAATGCGGAACGCACTCGCTGGTGCTTGCCCTTGCGTGTTCTCACGCTCTTGCTGACACTTTACCTTTTCGCCTGGAACGCCATCCTTTACGTGGGATACATGGTGTGACCGTCAGTGTGGTCTCTGTGCGTGCTCTATGCGTGTTTGTCTCGCCCCATCCATTTCCGGATGCGTTTGGTGAGGGCTGCGGTGATTTGCCGGACGTTACCGACCTTGATGTTGAGCCATAGTTCTTCCAGGCTTCTCAGTATCTTGACGCCAGGATACCCCCATGCGTTGGTGCGGTAGAAATGTTCTTTGTAGGGTGTGTATTCCATGACGTAGAGGGGGTGTTTCAGGGGGAACGTGACATCGTGCCGACCCATGGTGAAGATGCGGCGCAAGCCCCGCGGCATGGTCTGTAGGGCGGCATAATGGGTGGAGTCGGCGGTGGCTCCCACGTTGCTCACCATGTTGCGGGTGGGCATGATGGCGAGTCCGTTGTTCATGAGCATGGAGGACCAAAAGACGCTCTCGAAGAAAGGTTTGCCTGCTGCGGCGTGGTCGGTGCACATCCGCATGAAGTCGCTACGGTAGCCGCGGGTCTTGACAAGTGATGTCAGTTGATGTCGGTTGAAGTCATCGTGCATGAACGAATAGGTGCCGTCCCACTTGTCGACGACACGACGCCACGATGCCCATCCCCAAATGGAGAAGGCCGATGTGAAGAAATAGTCGTAGGGCACATCGGGCGTCACCTCGTCGGTGTTGAAGCCAGCCACCATGGTGATGCGCTCGTCGTGCTCATAGCGGTCGAGCATCTCCTTGCAGAAAGGCAGGAAGGTCGGGGTCACCACCACGTCGTCTTCGATGACGGCCACCTTGTCGGCCAGTGAGAAGGCCCACCGTTGTGACAGGTAACCGGACGGGTCACAGCCTTGGTTGCGCTCGCAGTAGTGGCGATGCACGTCACACTCCCAGTCGATATTCTCGTCGCTGGCTATGCGTCGGCAGGCCTCCATGCCCTCCTTGTCTTTTTCGTTGCCCTCTCTGGCACCGTCCTGATAGAGAAAAAGACGAGACGGGCGAGCAGCCTTGACGGCTGCGAATGCCTGCTGGAAGGTTTCGGGCCGGTTGAAGAAGAGCATCAGCACGGCAATGTCTGTCTTATAAGGTTGCTTCATGGTTCTTGTCGTTTTAGGTTTTCCTTGTTCTCATAGGCCTTGCGCCTTCTTGCGCATGCGCTCCTTAAACCATTTCACGGGCCAGTAGGCCAGACGTGGCGGAAGGGCCAGGATGAGGCGGTGGACGAGTGGCACGCGGCTGTCTACCGACTGGCTGAGGTGCCGATAGTATTCGGACCATACATGGAACTGGTGCTTGTAGAGGAAGTTTTCGTAGACCTTGATTTGGTGGAGGCGGAACCACGGCTCCATCATCGGCCATTTCGGTCGCAGTGTGCGTTGCAGCTCGTCGTCGTAGGTGCGAATCATGCGGAGGTCTTCCACGCGCTGGTTGGGTACGTCTTCCTCATGCCAGTAGACCTCATCGGCTATAAACCACACCCGTGGACCTTTCATCAGGCACTTGATCTGCATCAGACTGTCCTCGCGCTCGACAATCTCCCGCGGTGCATCGAGGCATCCTTCGAGCAGCTGACGCTTGAAGAGGATGCCCCACAGCAGGCAGAACGTGCGCTTGATGCCCAGCAGTGCATGGATAAGTTCGTCGCTTTCCTGCCATCCGCGGCGTCCCGAGTCGCAGTGGGCGTGGTACTGGTTGGTGAAGGTCCCGATAACCTCGTCGGCTCCGCTTGATACGATGGCCTGGTGGAGTGAGGCCATGGCATGAGGCATGAGCAGGTCGTCGGCGTCGACAAACATGACATATCGTCCCTGCGCCTTGGCCCATCCGTGGCGGCGTGCAGCCGTGACACCCCCGTTGGGCTGGTGGATCACTCGCAGGCGGCAGTCTTCCTGTGCCATCTGGTCGAGCTTGTCGGCCGACCCGTCGGTGCTGCCGTCGTCGACGGCAACGACTTCAAAACTGTCGAAGTCTTGTTTCAGGATGCTGTCCATGCATCGATCCAGATAGGCAACCTTGTTATATACGGGGATAATAACGGATATTTCCATAGGCCTTATTTTCTGATCTTATTCTTGGCAAACTGCAGGCACTCTTCCAGAATCTGCACGTGTGCTATCTTCATGACTGCGAAATAGAGCACGGCTGCCAGCACTATGCGTGTCAGGAGCAATACCGGCAGGCTCCCGATGGCCTGCGTGGCGAAGCCCGTGACCGTCATGACCGTTGCGGAGGCTGCGAGGAAGGGGGCTATGTCCTTGCAGACCTCCCATAGCCTAAGCCCGATGAGGCGATGGGCCTGCGTCTGCCAGGCCAATAGCCAAACGATGTTGAAACCGCTGTAGACGGCAATCATGACCGTGATGCCGAGGTTGTGCGTGCAGAGCATGAGCACTACCTGCAAGGTTATCTGGCCTACATTGCACCACATGTTGATGTCGGCATGGCCTTGGCCGATAACCAGGTTTTGATACAGTGTGTAGAAAGGAAAGAAGGCACCGCTCACTGCCAGAATCTGCAGCAGTGGCACTGCGTCGGTCCACTTGGGCCCGATGGTGAGGAGAATGAACTCGTGCGCCACCAGCACCAGGCCCAGCATGGCGGGGAAGGCGAGGAAAGCCGTGAAGCGCATCATCTTGCGGAATACCCGCCGCTCGCGCTCGCGCTCCTCGGCAATGGAGGCGAAAACAGGTTGCGCCACTTGCTGCGTGGTGTTGGCCACGAGCGAATAGGCCATGAAGTTCCACTTGTATGCCTGGCTGTAGTTACCCAGTATGTCCTTGTTGAAGAACTTGCCGATGATGACCGACATGATATTGTTGTTCACGGTGTTCATGACCATCACCACGAGGATGTTCATGCTGAAGCCAAACATCTTGCGGATGGGCCGTAGGTCTATGTGCCACGTGGGTCGCCATGCCACGTAGTGGTAACGTCCGATGTTGAGGATGGTGATGTAGAGCACCTGCTGCCAGGCCAGGCTCCAGTAGCTGTAGCCGAGAAGGGCGAGCGTGACGCCCGTGAGACCCGACAGGATGAGTGCCAGGGAATTGATTACCGTCATCTCCTTCACCATGAGTTTCTTGGTGAGATAGGCGTTGGGCGTAATGCCGAAGCTGCCGACGACAAACGACAAAAAGACGAAATGTGAAAGACGGGTGAGTTCCGGCTGGTGGAAGAAGCCGGCGATGAGCGGTGCTGCGAACCACAGGATGGTGTAGAGCGTGAAGCTCATGAGAATGTTGAACCAGAACACGGCGTTGTAGTCCTCATGCTTGGGGTCCTTCATGTTGACGAGATAGGTGCTGAAGCCCGAGCTCTGGAGGTTGCCGGCTATGGCGGTGAAGATGGCGATGTATCCGATGGTGCCATATTCGCCCGGCGACAACAGGCGTCCGAGCATGATGCCGATGAGGAGGTTGAGCACCTGCGTGGTGCCACTGTTGAGTGCTCCCCAAAAGAGTCCCCTGGTGGTTTTTTCCTTGAGTGTGTCAGCCATGTGTCAGGTGTGTTCAGCGTGCAGCCCGGTCGGCCTTGCGCTCCTTGTCAATGATATTCCTCACTTCCGTATAGGAGAATTTGTGGCTTAGGTCCATAAATACGACGTCGTGCTGTCCGCGCTGTTCCACGGGCGGCAGCTGGCGCCAGTTGCCGTAGGCTGTCTCGAGGTAATCCTCGTAGCGTGTGGGCACCACGATGCTGATGTCTTCAAAGGGCAACAGCGTGCCGTCTCCGAAGATGTCGGTGGTGAGGTTCTTTTCCCGCGAATAGTAACTGGAGCTGAAACAGACATGCTTGAGTGACTGCCCCTGATAGGCGCGGGTCCCACGCTCGAGGTGTTCCACCAGCCAGCGGCGGATGGGACGGCGGAAGAGGGCGTAGGCCACATCGGCGAGCGTGAGGCGTAGGCTCTTTCGCGTGGCCCCGTGCAGGATGGCTGACCATGACCTGCGCCGCAGGTCGTCGGCGAGCGTGCCGCGCAGCTTCAGCAGGTGCTTGCAGTGTCGCTCGCGCTTGGCCTTGTCGTCTGGCACAGTGTCGAGCGGGAAGATGTCGATGTAGTTGCCGAAACAGATCTGGTAGTCTTCCATCTCGTAGACCGTGGAACGGGCATCGCAAAACTTGGCGAAGGGCAGGTAATACTCCTCTTCGTGTGTATAGTCGACGGGCTCGTAACCCACGGGCGGGTCATCGCGCAGGATGCTGAGGCAGCGGTCATAGTCGTTGCGCATCATGTAGACATCGATGTCGTCGTCCCAGGGTATGAAACCATGGTGGCGTGCCGCGCCGAGCACCGTACCGTAGGCGGCAAAATATTTCAGATGGTTGGCCTGGCAGAAGGCGATGAAAGCCTTGAAGGTCTCCAGTGTTTTGGCCTTGCGCTGGGCCAGTTGTTCTTCGGACAGTGTTTTCATGCGTGGGAAGGAAGGGACATGGGGACGTGCCCTTAGATGATGTATTTGTCAGACGGGTGGACGAGGGCTATCTGTTCGTGGGGCTTGCTGGCCACGGTGTCGTAGATCATGCTGCAGATATAGGCGTCGTGTAGGCCCAGGCCGACATTGTAGTCGATGATGCGCTCGCTGTCGTCGAGGCGTCCGGGCTTCTCGCCGCGCAGCACCTCGCCCAGCTCCGTGAGGTTGGGAAATTCGTGGAAGTAGCGGAAACCGCTGACGTGCCCCACGTCGTCGCAGAACACGCGGTCGAACGTGGTGTCGCAATTCTGGAACCCTCGCGTGTGGACGGGCACCACGAGCACGCCTGGCTTGAACGCTGCCGTGTCGTCGGTGATGAGCCCCTCGGCCTGCGTGATGCAGGAGAGGATGATGTCTGCGCCGTCGAAGAGGTCGTGCGCATTGTCGGCGAAGGTGAAATGGAAGTCTGCAAGGTCGGCAAAACGCTCAGCGAAGCGCTCGGCCTGGTCTTTGTAGCGCAACAGGCGCACCTCGTAGGGGCCTTGGCCTTTGAGTGCGGTGGCCAGGCAGGCCATGGTGGCCCGGCCCGTGTTGCCCAGTCCCATGAAGGCGATAGTCTTGGCGCCCTTGCTCTTGAGGGTGCTGACGGCCAGAGCCGCCACGGCACCTGTGCGCATGGTCGTGACGTAGTCGCTGTCGATGACGGCCAGCAACTCGCCTGTCGTCACGTCGTAGAGCATGGAGTCGGAGCGCAGGGCCGGGTGGCGGCCCTGCACGCGCGACACCACCTTCACGCTGAAGCGATGGGTGTCGGGGGGCAGCAGGCAGGGCATGGACGTGGTGAAATCGATGCCGTTGGGATGGACGCTGACCTTGGGTGGCACCTGACACAGCGGCTTCTCGATGAAGCATTGCCTGACGCACTCGATGAAGTTGACGGGCTGCAGGCCCAGGCTTCTGATTTCTTCGTTTTGGATGACAATCATTGCGGATAGGTGGCAGCGGAGTTATTTGGTACCGGGGATGAGCTCCAGAATCTGCTTGATGGGCATGCAGAGCGGGTCGGTCTCGAGCGACCGCTCGTTCTCGAGGATGGTCTCGGCACACTTGCACATGGCGGGATAGGCGGCGCGCAGCATGTGGTTGGCGTAGATCACCACGTTGATGCCCCAAGAGTGAAGTTCGTCCTCCTTGATTTGGTTGTAGGAGGTGGGTACGACAACGATGGGCACGTAGGGATGCTTCTCCCGGAATTTGGTGCAGAACTGGTGGATATCCTCGCCGCTCTTCTCGCGGCTGTGTATCATGATGCCGTCGGCTCCGGCGTCTATGTAGGCGAAGCAGCGCTCCAACGCGTCGTCGATCGATTTGCCGGCGATGAGGCTCTCGCAGCGTGCGATGATCATGAAATCGCGCGTCACCTGGGCGGCCTTGCCCATGCGTATCTTGTGACAGAAGTTCTCGATGGAGTCCTGGGTCTGCTGCACCTCAGTGCCGAAGAGCGAGTTCTTTTTCAGTCCGGTCTTGTCTTCGATGATTACGGCCGACACGCCGTTGCGCTCCAGGGTGCGCACGGTGAACTGGAAATGCTCAGGCAGTCCGCCCGTGTCGCCGTCGTAGATGATAGGCTTTGTGGTGCACTCCAGAATGTTGGTCAGGTCCTGCATGCGCGTGGTGAGGTCCACAGCCTCGATGTCCGGCTTTCCCTTCGAGGTGGAGTCGGTGAGCGACGACGACCACATGCCGTCGAAGGCCTTGACCTGCTCGCCCTTCTTCACCTCCGTGTGCTCGATGATGAGTGCCGAGAGACCGTCGTGTGCTTCAAGAATGCGCACGATGGGCTTGGCGGCGATGAGGCGGCGCAGCGACTTGAGGCGTATGTCGGGTGTGGTGCCGATGGCCTTCACCTCGTCGAAGAGCGACGAAGAGTTGATGCCCTTCGTGTAGGGCACCTCCACCACCTCGCCGCCGAGGTCGGCCATGACCTTGAGGCACTCCTGCCGCAGTTCAGAGTCGCGTCCTTCCTTCCAGTTGTCGCCGTGGATGAGAATGTCGGGCTTGTATTTCAGCAGGTTGGGGATGTAGCTGTATTCGTCTTGCGGTACGATGTGGGCCACGCCCTGTATGTGGCTGATTACTTCCTTGCGCTGCTCGTAGGTCATGTAGGGCAGGCGCGAACGGTAGGTGGCGATGGCCTTGTCGGTGTAGAGGCCGATGGTGAGTTCGCCCAGCTTGGCGCCCTCGCTGATGATGTTGATGAGGCCGGGGTGAAGGATGTCACCGACCATGCCTAGATAAACAGTTTTGCTCATGTTTGGTTTTTCTTGTAATTTAAAGACAAAGATACGACAAAATGTTGAGATTCACTAAGTTTTTGGAGAAAACATTGGGGATGATGGGGATATAGGTGCGAAATCGATTGAGCCGAAGGCAAGAAAACAAAGGATGGAGTCGGGGACGGTACGCCCCAGAGTCTGGGTGAAGGAAAGGAAGAAGGGGTGGCTGTCAACCGGCATCCTCCCTCGTCCCACAGGTATGGCGCATGCTCGGATTGTCGTGATTTATTGCCAAAAAGTTTGTTCGGGATTTCGCATGAAATAGCGCGTGAAGAAGAGACGGTTGTCATGTTGTGGCATCATTTTTGCTTTATCAGGCTGCAATAGACGCTTTATCGTCCTTTGATTGATGCCCAATCATGCCTCGATTCAGCACTTATTGAAGCACGATAACATGAATGGTAGGTTAAATAGTCTTAAAACTGTTAAAATAGGATAAATTGCAAGGTGCCGATAGCACCGTGGTCGTCGCATGTGGAATAAAATATGTACTTTTGCACACCGATTTATTTCGGGACACACTTAGAGTCCCACGTGCGGAAGTGTAAATAGCCGTTCCTTTGGCCGGACACGGTGGTTTGTGAATCGTCCGCACAGCAGAGCGAAAGCCATGGATGGTCTCTTTTAGACTGGAGGCGCCGTGAGGTCTCTGTTTATATTAGGTATAAAAACGTTTTTTAGTAGTAAATTTAAATTTTAAAATGGACACTTTAAGTTACAAGACTATTTCCGTCAACAAGGAAACAGCTCAAAAGGAGTGGGTAGTCGTTGATGCTGCCGACCAGGTGGTCGGTCGCCTCTGCTCGAAGGTTGCCAAGCTGCTCCGTGGCAAGTACAAACCCACTTTCACTCCGCACGTCGACTGTGGTGACAACGTGATCATCATCAACGCAGCCCAGGTGCGTTTCACCGGCAAGAAAGAGACCGACAAGGTCTACACTCGCTATACTGGTTATCCCGGTGGCCAGCGCTTCAACACGCCCGCAGAGCTCCGCAAGCGTGAGAACGGCATCGACAAGATTATCCGTCACGCCGTGAAGGGTATGCTGCCCAAGGGTCCCCTCGGCCGCTCGCTCATGGACAACCTCTACATCTATGAGGGTTCGGAGCACAAGCAGGAGGCACAGAAGCCGAAGACTATTGATATTAACCAGTACAAATAATAAGAGATTAAGATGGAAGTCATTAACGCAATCGGTCGCCGCAAGAGCGCTGTGGCTCGTGTTTACGTCACAGAGGGCACCGGTAAGATTACAATCAATAAGAAGGATATCACTGTATACTTCCCCTCAGCCATCCTGCAGTATGTGGTTAAGCAGCCCCTGCAGTTGCTCGAGGTCGCTGAGAAGTATGACATCAAGGCCAATCTCGACGGCGGTGGTTTCACTGGCCAGAGCCAGGCCCTCCGTCTCGCCATCGCCCGCGCCTTGGTGAAGATCAACGCTGAAGACAAGAAGAACCTCAAGGATCACGGCTTCCTGACACGCGACAGCCGTGCTGTTGAGCGTAAGAAGCCCGGTCAGCCCAAGGCTCGCCGTCACTTCCAGTTCAGTAAGCGTTAATATCTCTGCGGTCTCCAGTCATGGGAGACGCGAGATACGTTTAGCATCCAAACAGGCAGGACTCTTCGCTGCTTAGGCGAGGCTACCCGTCTGCTGGTTCTAAGCAACGGCCGACAGGCTGGTTACGCATGGGGCTGTCCCCGGCTAACAAGAATTAAAAGGAAAGTAAACAATTAAATTTGAACAAAAATGTCAAGAACAAACTTTGACCAGTTGCTTCAGGCAGGTTGCCATTTCGGTCATCTGAAGCGCAAGTGGAACCCCGCCATGGCTCCTTACATCTTCATGGAGCGCAACGGCATTCATATCATCGACCTCAACAAGACAGTGGCCAAGATCGACGAGGCTGCTGAGGCTCTTAAGGGCATTGCCAAGAGTGGCAAGAAGATTCTGTTCGTCGCTACTAAAAAACAGGCCAAGGACATCGTAGCCGAAAAGGCTGCTTCTGTCAACATGCCTTACGTCATCGAGCGTTGGCCGGGCGGCATGCTCACCAACTTCCCCACCATCCGTAAGGCTGTCAAGAAAATGACGAACATCGACAAGCTCATGAACGATGGCACATTCTCGAACCTCTCAAAGCGCGAGCTGCTGCAGATCACACGCCAGCGCGCCAAGCTAGAGAAGAACCTCGGTTCCATCGCTGACCTCACCCGTCTGCCCTCCGCCCTCTTCGTGGTGGATGTCATGAAGGAGCACATCGCTGTCAAGGAGGCCAACCGTCTGGGCATCCCCGTGTTCGCCATTGTCGACACCAACTCTGATCCCAGCAGCATTGACTATATGATTCCTGCCAACGACGATGCCAAGGATTCTGTTGAGGTCATCCTCGACGCTGTCTGTGGCGCTATCGCTGAAGGCCTGGAGGAGCGCAAGGCCGAGAAGGCCGACGAGAAGGCTGCTTCAGAGCAGGCCGAAGAGGCCGCTGAGGGCCGTCGCCGTGCCCCCCGTCGCGCACGCCGCGAGGAGACTCCCGCAACTGAGGAGGCTACACCCGCAGCTGAGGAGGCTACACCTGCCGCTGAGTAATCAAAGCGTTAACACATCAAACTTATAAAAGTAAATTATCATTATGGCTGTTACAATTGAAGACATCAAGAAGCTTCGCACAATGACCGGTGCAGGTATGAAAGACTGCAAGAAGGCTCTCACCGAGGCTGATGGTGATATCAAGAAGGCTGTGGAGCTCGTACGTGAGCGTGGTTTGGCCATCGCTGCCAAGCGCTCTGACCGCACCACTTCCAACGGTTGCGTGCTCGTGAAGAACGAGAACGGCTTCGCCGCCATGATCGGCTTGAAGTGCGAGACCGACTTCGTGGCCAATGGTGCCGACTACATCAAGCTCACACAGGACATCCTTGACGCTGCCGTTGCTGCCAAGGCCCACACCTTGGACGAGGTTGCTGAACTGACCGTCAACTACGACGGTGAGGACGTGAAAGTGGCTGATGCTGTCACACGCCGCTCTGGTGTCGTGGGCGAGAAGATGGAGCTCGACGGCTACAACGTGCTTGAGGGCGACAATATCTACACCTATGACCACATGGGCCGTCACACGCTCTGCACCATGGTGCAGCTCTCTGCTGCCAACGAGGATGCCGGTCACAAGGTGGCCATGCAGGTCGCCGCTATGAAGCCCGTCGCACTCGACGAGGCCAGCGTGCCCGAGAACGTTAAGGAAGAGGAGCTCAAGGTGGCCATCGAGAAGACCAAGGAGGAGCAGATCCAGCGCCAGGTCAACGTGGCTCTGAAGAAGGCTGGTATCAACGCCAACCTCGTTGACTCTGACGACCACATCGCTTCTAACGTAACCAAGGGTTGGCTCACTCAGGAGGATGCTGACAAGGCTCGTGAGATTATCAAGACTGTCGGCGCTGAGGCTGCCGGCAAGCTCAACGAGAACATGATTCAGAACATCGCCAAGGGCCGTATGGCCAAGTTCTTCAAGGAGAACTGTCTGGTCGACCAGGAGTTCCAGTTCGAGGAGGGCGACAAGAAGAACGTTGCTCAGTGGCTCGACGCTCAGGCAAAAGGCTTGAAGGTTGCAGCTTACAAGCGTTTCTCACTTGCTGCTGACTAACTTTTAGGTTTACATCAATATGAATGGGGAACCATGGAAGACGCGGTCTTCCGCGGTTCCCCATATTGTTTTGTCACATCTCATCCACTATGTTAAAGACATTGGGCAGATGGCTGCCATTCATTGTTTTGTCGCTAGTGCCGGTGGCTTTATGGGCCCAGCGCCCGGCATTCATCAAAATGTCGCCGCTCGTCAGGCAGGCATGGTTGTCGCAGGGCGCGCAGAAACGGGCTGTCCAAGGTGCGTCTGCTGATGCGTCAGTCATGGCCTTCGTCAAGTTGACAGAACCCGACGGGGAAGTCCTTCAGCGACATGGTGCATGCGTGATGGACCAGCGGGGCTCGTTGTTTGTGGCCGATATTCCTCTTCGTGTGCTGGGAAGTCTCACCCGTGACGACCGGGTGGTGCGCATCGAAGCAGGACAGCGGGCCTCCGTCCAGATGGATACCACGGCGACGATAGTGTCGGCCACACCGGCACAACAGTTGCTCCGCCTGCCCCAGGCCTATACTGGGCGTGGCGTTGTGGTGGGTGTGCAGGACATCGGTTTCGACCTCACACATCCTAATTTCTATTCTGCCGATATGACAGAGTACCGCATCAAGGCCCTTTGGGACCAGCTCTCTAACGATACGCTGCACAGCTCCCTGCCTGTAGGGCGCGACTATGTGGGGCGTGACAGTCTGCTGGCACTCGGTTGTCCCCGTGACGGCTTGGGCCAGACGCATGGCACACACACGGCCGGCATTGCAGCAGGCAGCGGAGCAGAAGGTACCGACACGCTGTCGCCCTACCGTGGCATAGCCTGGGAGAGCGACCTTTGTCTGGTATGCAACGCTACGACCGAAGACATCGCGTTGATAGACCCCAGTGACTATTACAAGTATACTTACGCGCTCGACGCCCTCGGTTTCAAGTACATATTCGACTATGCCGACCGTGCTGGCAAGCCCTGCGTCATCAATTTCAGTGAGGGAACCCTGCAGGATTTCCAGGGATACGACCAGCTATACTACGAGATGCTCGACTCCTTGACAGGTCCCGGACATATCATTGTTTCGTCGGCAGGCAACGACGGGCGCTCCATCAACTATCTCCACAAGCCCTCGGGGCAGCAGTCGGCGGGTCTCTTCTGCGGCAGTAACTTGCAGAATGTGGGATTTACTACCAAGGTTCAGGGCGGCATGGATGATTTCTCCCTACGCATCTCGGTCTATTCGCACGCCGACGAACCCCAGACCGTTGACGTTCCCATTGCCTGCGTGCTGGCTGCTGACGACTCCACATGGATTGACACCGTGGCCATCGGCGATTACCAATATGTCATAGCCGCTACGGCCTATCCTTCTTGCTACGACGCCCGACAGATAGTATGCGACTGGAATATCATCACGCTGGCACACATCTTCAGCAAGTGCTACCCTGTCTCCGTGCAACTCATGGGACAAGAGGCCGACGCAGAACTGTATCGTGTCACCGGATGGCTCTACCACAGCAGCCTCGACGACCGCCTGGCGGACGGTGACAACAGCCACAGCATCAACTCGCCGGCAAGCGCACCGTCGGTCATTTGCGTCGGAGCGACAGGCTACAGGACACAGTTTGTCAACTATCTCGGAGAACAGAAAGTCTATGACAACGGACAGGGAGGTGTCCGAACGCCGTTTTCGGGTATAGGCCCCACGTTCGACGGCCGCATCAAACCTGACGTTATGGCACCCGGACAAAACATCATTTCGTCGTATAGCAGCTTCTATTTGGAGAACAATCCTGACGCCAACGACATCAGCTCGGACGTGCGCCACTTCGGACATGGTGGGCGCACCTACGCATGGAACAGCAATGGAGGAACCTCTATGTCGTCGCCTGTGGTTGCCGGGGCCATTGCCTTGTGGCTTCAGGCAGACCCCACACTGTCGCCGGCCGACTGCCTCAGCATCTTTGCCAAGACCTGTCGCCACTATGACGCTACGCTCGCTTATCCCAACAACTTTTACGGTTACGGCGAAATCGACGTCACGGCTGGTCTCGAGGAGGTGTTGCGCCGGCAAGCAGCAGGCATCGAGACCGTTACCGGCCGTCAGACTACAGGCCGCATTCATACCGTCGATGGTCGCTTCGTCGGGACCGACAGTTCGCGTCTCCCGCCCGGATTGTACATCCGCGACGGACACAAGTTTGTCGTCAGATAATTCAAAACACAACCTATCCAGCTATCAGTTATGAAGATTTTCGCCATCGGCATGAACTATGCCATGCACAATAAAGCGCTCCATGGCACGTTATCTAAGCCAGAGGAGCCTGTCATATTCCTAAAAGCCGACACAGCCTTGCTCAAGGACCATAAGCCGTTCTTCATTCCCGACCATCTTGGGAGCATTGAGTATGAGGCCGAGGTGGTCGTGCGCATCTGCCGCCTGGGGAAGAATATCCCCCAGCGCTTTGCCCACCGTTACTATGACGCCTGCACCGTAGGCATCGACTTCACGGCCCGTGAGATGCAGCGCCGGCTCGCCTCGCAGGGCAAACCGTGGGATCTCGCCAAGGGATTCGACGGTGCTGCGTGCATCGGCGACTGGGTTCCGAAGGAGAAACTGCCCGACATCCAGCGACTGCGCTTCCACCTCGACATCAACGGCGAGGAGGTGCAGCAGGGATACACGGGCGACATGTTCTACCCGGTGGACGAGATTATCGCCTACATCAGCCAGTTCTACACCCTGAAGACGGGTGACATCCTCTATACGGGAACCCCGACGGGTGTCGGGCCCGTACACATCGACGACCATATTGTGGGCTTCATCGAGGAACGTAAAGTGCTCGACTTCAACTGCAAATGAGCTGCGTTGCGGAAGCCCGCAGGACTGGATAGCGGTTGGCAACATACTGGATATGCTGCCGCGCCATGTGGATTTCCTTACCAATAGACAAAACATGAAACACAGACGAATACTTGTTCTACTCCTGTCGTCCTTGATGACCCTGTCCGTCTCGGCGCAACGGTTCTTCAATCTGACGTCCGACGAGGTTAGTGTCGACTCCATGCTGCCGCAGTTCACTTACACTGTGCCTTTGGAAGGAGCTTTTTCCGACTCCGTCTACACGTCAACAATCCTTTATCCGGAGTTCATCGACATGACGCAGGAGGACATAGCCCGTTACCACAGCTTGTCGGCAGACACGCTGCCGGCCTTGCCCTGTGTGGAGCAGCGCATGGTGCTCAGCCGCAAGAAAGGGTCGCTTGAGGTGGCTTTCTGCCCCTTGGTCTACCGCGAGGGCCGCTACCAGATACTCGTCAGCTTCATGCTCCGCATCGATGCAAAGCCGTTGCCGCGCAACAAGCGCAGGGCACAGGCTGCCCAGACGACAGATGCTGCATCGCGTTATGCCGCACACTCCGTGCTCGCCTCAGGCTCATGGGCCAAGATACGCGTCCCGTCGACTGGCCTCTATCAGCTCACCAGTGCCTTCATACGCCAGCTGGGCTTCTCCGATTTGAGCAAGGTGAAGGTGTATGGATATGGCGGCAACCTGCAGAATGAGCGTCTTGTCGGTGACGATTTGCGTGAGACCGACGACCTGAAGGAGGTGCCCACCTATGTAGCAGGTAACCGAAAGCTCTTCCATGCGCGCGGCCCGGTGAGCTGGGAGAGCAACAATGCCGCACGCCGCACGCGCAATCCTTACTCCGACTACGGATATTATTTTCTTACAGAGAGTGATGCCGCCCCCCAAGTGGTCGACTCTGCCGCCTTTGTTTCTTCGTTCTATCCGTTGCCCGATGACTATCACACGCTCTATGAGGTGGATGGATACAGTTGGTATCAGGGCGGCCGCAATCTCTTCGACTCAGACCCCATACGTACTGGACAGACCAAGAACGTGGTGCTCAAGAACAATAGTGGCGCCACGTCCGGGCATCTGTCGGTGAGCGTTTCGGCAGGGATGACCAGCCGTGCAAAGGTGTCCCTCAATGGAAAAGAGCTGGGCGAGCTCTACATCTCATTGGGAAGCTACGACAAGGGCAATTCTTCCACCAAAACCTATCAGGTCGACGGGCTTACGGCCACCGACACCGTGAGCATCACTTGTCTGCTGGGCGACCCCATCCGGCTCGACTATGTGTCGATGGCTTGGGACGAACCAGCCCCCGCCCCGAGCCTGACGGCCCAATATTCCTCGCCCGAATACCTCTATCACATCACCAACCAAGACCATCATGCCGACGCTGCCACCGACATGGTCATCATCATCCCCACTTCGCAGAAGCTTCTCAAGCAGGCACAGCGGTTGGCTGCGTTCCATGAGCAGCATGACTCGCTCCGTGTGCGCATTGTCCCCGCCGACGAACTTTTCAATGAGTTCTCCAGTGGCACGCCCGACGCCAATGCCTACCGTCGGTACCTGAAGATGCTCTATGACCGCGCGGCGACAGACGCAGACATGCCCCGCTATCTATTGCTTTTTGGCGACTGCGTGTGGGACAACCGCATGCTCACGTCTGAATGCTCCAACCTCAGTCCCGACGATTACCTGCTCTGCTTCGAGAGCGAGAACTCCTTCAATGAGGTACGGTGCTTCATAGACGATGGTTTCTTCTGCCTGTTGGACGACGGCGAAGGCGTTGACCAACTGCGGTCTGACAAGCTCGACATGGCAGTCGGCCGTTTTCCGGTTACTACAGAGGATGAGGCCAAGGCCGTGGTAGACAAGACCATAGCCTACGTGGAGAATGAAAACGCGGGTGCTTGGCAGAACACATTGGTCTTCATGGGCGACGACGGCAACAGCAACCTGCACATGAACGACATCAACGACGCTGCCGAAGACATCTCGACGCGCCATCCCGGCTACTATGTGAAGAAGGTCATGTGGGACGCTTACCAGGGCGTCTCCACATCGACAGGCAACACCTATCCGACGGTGAGCACCCTTCTGAAGCAGCAGCAACAGGCAGGCGCACTCATCATGGACTATGGCGGGCATGGCCGTGCCGACCAAATCTCGCACGAGCGGGTGCTCACCCTGTCCGATTTCCAGTCGTTCACCAATACCAATCTTCCCCTCTGGATCACAGCCTCGTGCGACATTCTGCCCTTCGACGGCACGACACCCACCATCGGCGAGGCTGCCGTGACCAGCAGCAAGGGCGGTGCAGTGGCCTTCTTCGGTACCACACGCACTGTCTATTCCAATTACAACAAAGCCATCAACATGGCTTTCCTGCACTATGTGCTTTCCTTGTCTGGCGGCAAACCCATGACGCTTGGCGAGGCACAGCGTCTGGCTAAGAACCAGATGATTACCGCTCGCCAGGACACCACGGTCAACAAACTGCAGTATTCGCTCCTTGGCGACCCCGCCATCTCTCTCCACCTGCCCACGCTGAGCGTCGTCATCGACTCTATCAATGGTGTCAATCCGTCGTCCGATGCACCCGTGACACTCAAGGCTGGAAGTGTGGCGCGTGTGGCGGGCCATGTGGAGAGTGCGCAGGCCTTCAATGGTGTGATGACGGCTTTGGTGCGTGACACGCGTGAATTGGTGACCTGCCGACTGAACAGCAGTGCTGAAGCGACTAAAGCTTTCACCTATTATGACCGTACCAACACGCTCTTCAAAGGAACCGACAGTGTCAGAAACAGCCGTTTTGCCTTCTCGTTTGTGGTGCCCAAGGACATCAATTATTCGGATGGAAAAGGCCTGATCAATATCCATGCCGTGAGCAGTGATCTCTCGCTCGTGGCTCATGGTTCCGAGGACAATTTCCTCGTGGGGGGGACAGATGACAACCTGCTCGACTCGCTGGGACCGAAAATCTACTGTTATCTCAATACACCGCAGTTTGAAAATGGCGGCAATGTCAACACAACTCCTTATTTTGTCGCACGCCTGAGCGACGACGACGGCATCAACGCAGCTGGCAATGGCATAGGCCATGACCTGCAGCTGGTCATCGACGGAAGTCCCAGCATGACCTATAAGCTCAACGACTATTTTTCCTATGACTTCGGAACCTATCAGAGCGGTGCCGTCGGTTACAGTCTGCCGGAGCTTGAGCCAGGCCGCCATTCGCTGCTCTTCCGTGCCTGGGATGTGCTCAACAACTCATCCACGGCCACGCTCGATTTCAATGTGGTGAAGGGATTGAAACCGACCCTTTACAGTGTCGACGTGTCGCAAAACCCCGCCACGACCTCCACCACGTTCATCATCAGCCACGACTTCAGCGGCTCGAACATTGATGTGAGGATCGACGTCTTCGATGCCAGCGGTCGACTTTTGTGGACCCACTCAGAGAGCGGCGTGTCGGCCAGCGGCACTTACACCGTCGAGTGGGATCTCTGCCAGAATGGCGGCGGCCGGCTGCAGACCGGTGTCTATCTCTATCGCGTCCGCGTGTCGGGTGGTGGCAGTTCCGAGGTATCGAAAGCTAAGAAACTCGTTGTCATCAACAATAAATGACCCGCGTATCACGTTCTTATACCAGTCAATGATGCCGCACCGCATTCTGGGGCTTCTTCGTGTGCGACGGCAACCATCCAACAAATCAACCAAGCATGAACAAGACATTGAGAATAATCGTGGCATGCTTTCTTGCCCTTGCCACACTGCAAGTCAGTGCACAGGATAAGAAAGACATGTTCAATCCCATCAACACGTCTGTCACTTCGCAGACCATTGCGCCTGACGCCCGCTCTGGCGGCATGGGCGACGTAGGTGCCGCCACCGATCCCGACGTTGTGTCACAATTCTGGAACCCGGCCAAGTACCCGTTCACCATCAGCCGTGCTGGTGTGTCTGTTAACTACACGCCGTGGCTGCGCCAGCTGGTCAATGACATGGGCCTGGCTTATCTCGCAGGATACTATCGCATCGGCGACTACAGTGCCGTCTCGGGTTCGTTCCGCTATTTCTCTTTGGGCGAGGTGATGATGGGCGACTACTCGTCGGGCAGCAGTGGTTCGACGGCCAATGCCGGTAACACCATCAACCCCTATGAAATGTCGATCGACGTGGCCTATTCGCTCATGCTCAGCGAGAAGTTCTCGATAGCAGCCGCAGTGCGCTGGATCTATTCGGACCTTACCTACGACTATACGCAAGACACCTCACCAGGTTCGGCTTTCTCCGCTGACCTCTCGGCTTATTATCAGAACTATGTCAATATCGGTTCGCGCGAGTGCCAGTTGGGACTGGGTCTCAACATCTCCAACATTGGTAGCAAGATTAAGTTTGGCGGTTATGAAAACAGCGAGTTTATCCCCACCAACTTGCGTCTTGGCGCTTCGCTGATGGTGCCGATTGACGAATACAACCGTTTCACCATCGCTGCCGACGCCAACAAGCTTCTTGTGCCCACCTACCCCAGACAGAACGATGGTGAGAACACTGAGGATTATCAGCAGCGAGTGCAGAAGGATTACTACGATGTGTCGAGCATCAGCGGCATCTTCAAGAGCTTCAGCGATGCCCCTGGCGGCTTCAAGGAGGAACTGCAGGAGATTCAGTGGAGTGTCGGTGCCGAGTACACCTACAATGACCAGTTCACCCTCCGCGCCGGCTATCACCATGAGAGCGAGAACAAGGGCAACCGCAAGTATTTCACGGTGGGCGGCGGCTTCAAGATGAGCGTGTTCTCTCTCGATGCCGGTTATGTCATAGCCACGGCCAAGAGCAACCCGCTCGACCAGACGCTCCGCTTCACGCTGAGCTTCGACATGGATGGAATCAAGGATTTGTTTAAACGCAGATAAGATGACAAACATTAGAGTAGGAATGGGCTATGATGTCCACCAGTTGGTGGAGGGGCGTGAGCTTTTTTTGGGAGGCGTCAAAATCAGTCACACGCTGGGCCTGCTGGGCCACAGCGATGCCGATGTGCTCATCCATGCGATATGCGATGCCCTGCTTGGTGCCGCTGCCATGCGCGACATCGGCTACCATTTTCCCGACACGTCGGCCGACACGCTCGATATGGACAGCAAGGTTATCCTCGAGCAGGTTGTGGCACTTATTGCCACCAAGGGTTACCGTCTGGTCAACATCGACGCCACCGTTTGCGCCGAGCGCCCTAAGCTCAATCCGCACATCCCGGCCATGAAGGCCTGCTTGGCTCACGTCATGGGGTGTGGCGAAGACCAGGTGAGCATCAAGGCCACCACCACCGAGAAGCTTGGCTTCACGGGGCGCGAGGAGGGCATTTCGGCCTATGCCGTTTGCCTGGTGGAGAGGAAGGCTGACGAAACCGTGCGCTGTCAGCGGGTATCTGGACCATCATCGCAGCACTTTAGATAATGACTGGCTTGGACCTTCGGGCTCCAAGCCTTTTTGTTTTGTTGCCATGCTGCAGGTTGGGACTGAGCCCTTCATCCTGCCATCTGCAGGCACAAAAAAATACGCTGAAACTCATCGCCGAGCTCCAACGTACACCTATGTTTAACTAAAATCCTTTTTTGAAAGAAATGAAAACCTCCCGGCTTCCATTGTTCTCCGTTAAACAATCTATCAATCTACCTTAAACCTAATAACTAAAAACCTAAATCTATTACTACTAACCTAAACAATCTATTAACCTTTTGACGATGCAAAGTTACGTTGAAAATACACTTTGTGCAAGATTTTTGCCATGCTTTCTTTTTGAAAATATGCTTTAATTGATATAAATCAATCATTGTGTACGCACACATCATGTTTTTTGCTCATTTTTCAGCAATTCTTCTTATTGTTTCATCCGATTTTATTATCTTTGCGTTGGATAGGTTGCGCCCGGTCATTTGAGGTAAATTCCCATTGTTCCCGTTTGCACTTATCCCTACAAAAAACATCCATACAGGTATGCGCGTACTGATTATCAACACAAGTGAGAAGACAGGTGGGGCCGCCGTGGCTACCAGCCGCCTGCTCGACACGCTCAACAATAATGGCGTGAAGGCCAAGATGCTTGTGGGCGACAAGGTGACCGACAACATCACCGTGGTGCAGGCGCCCCGTCCGTGGCTCCGAAGGTGGAACTTCCTTTGGGAGCGTTGGTGCTTGTTCTGGCATCTTCACTTCAGCCGGAAGAACCTCTTTGAGCTCGACTTGGCCAATGTCGGTATCGACATCACGGGCCTTCCCGAGTTTAAGGAGGCCGACATCATCCATTTGGCGTGGATCAATCAGGGGCTGCTGTCGCTGGGTTCGATTCGCAAGATCCTTGCCAGCGGCAAGCCTGTGGTGTGGACCATGCACGACTTGTGGCCTGCTACGGGCATCTGCCACTGCACCCTTGGCTGCAAAGCCTACCGTTCCGTGTGCCAGAGATGCCGTTACCTGCACAAGCGCCACACATCCACCGACCTGTCGACCCGCATCTTCAACCGCAAGCGGAAACTCTATCAGGGCAGCGGCATCCACTTTGTGACGTGCAGCAAATGGCTGGGTGACCAGGCACGGCAGAGTGCCGTGCTTTCCGGTCTGCAAGTACACACCATACCCAACCCCATCGATACCCACGTGTTCTGTCCGCAAGACAAGCAGGCAGCGCGTCTCCGTGCCCATCTGCCCGCCGACAAGCGTGTCATCCTCTTTGTGTCGCAGCGCGTCACCTTGCAGCGCAAGGGCATTGCCTACCTCACTGAGGCCATCTCGATGCTGGCCGACCAGCACCCCAAGATGGTGCAAGACACGGTGGTGGCCATCCTGGGCGGCCATGCTGAGGAGGTGGTAGAGCAGTTGCGTCTGCCAGCCATCCCGCTGGGGTACGTGAGCGATGAGCGACAAATTGTGGACATCTACAACTCCGCCGACGTCTTTGTGCTGCCTTCGCTCGACGAGAACCTGCCCAACACCATCATGGAGGCCATGGCCTGCGGTGTGCCGTCGGTGGGGTTCAAGGTGGGCGGCATACCCGAGATGATTGACCACCAGAAGAACGGCTATGTGGCCAAGTACAAGGATGCGGCCGACTTGGCTGCCGGGCTCCACTGGGTGCTCCGCGAGGCTGACCATGATGCGCTGAGACGGCAGGCCGTCGCCAAGGTGCGGTCGAGCTACTCGCAGCGCACGGTAGCCATGCACTACATTGAGGTGTACAACCAGGCCTTGGCCTTCAAAAACTACAATATCTGACCAATCCAGCTCCATACATGATCAAGTTTACAATCATCACATGCACTTTCCGTGCTGCCCACGAGTTGCCGCGCACCGTCGAGAGTGTGCTCAGCCAAACCTATGCCGATGTGGAGCACCTCATCATTGACGGCCTGTCGACCGACCGCACGGTAGAGATAGCGCAAGACTATGCGCGTCGGTCGGCTGAAGCCGACAACGGGCATGAGGTCATCGTCGTGTCGGAGAAGGATGGCGGACTCTACGACGCTATGAACAAGGGCATCCGCCAGGCCACGGGCGACTATCTGCTGTTTCTCAATGCCGGCGACGTGTTTCCCTCTCCCGACACTCTTGATCTGGTGGCGGGCAGTGTGGGTGACGGCGAGGACCTGCCCGGCGTGCTCTATGGTGACACCGATATCGTCGACGATGACGGCCATTTCCTGCGCCACCGTCGTCTGCAGCCGCCCGAGCACTTGACGTGGCGCTCGTTTCGCCAGGGCATGCTTGTATGCCATCAGGCGTTCTATGCGCGCACCGATCTGGCCAAGACCCATCCCTACGACTTGTCATATCGTCTCTCGGCCGATGTCGACTGGTGTATCCGCATCATGAAGGCGGCAGAGAGCGAGGGCCTGTCTCTGCGCAATGTCGGTGCCGTGGTGGTCAATTATCTGGATGGCGGCCTGTCGGTCAAGAACCACCGCGCCTCGCTTCGGGAGCGTTTCCGCCTCATGTGCCATCACTATGGTCTGCTGCAGACGCTGGCCCTGCACGTCTGGTTTGTGTTGCGTGCGGCCGTGAAGAGATAAGCCTTCGCAGCGAGATAAGGAAAAGCCCTGCAATTCCAATGGGATTGCAGGGCTTTTCTTAGCCATAGGGTAGGGCTCGTGCCGTGTCCCTTATACGTATCTCACAATCTGTCCGGTCTTGACGCGCTGGTTCTTGCGGAAGCCGTTGAGACGAATGATTTTGTCTATGTCCACATGGAGCTTGTTGGCGATAGACTCGAGCGTCTCGCCGTTCTTGACCTTGTAGTAGAGGCGCTCGGGTGCGTTGATGGCATTGTCAAGCACAGCCTCGGCCGTCTCGCTGTGTCCCAGCTGGCCGCCCTGCACCATGTCGCGGGTGTATCCGCCGTTTCCGATCTTGCCGCGCTCGCGTGTGGCATCTGCCGACTCGCTTTCATAGGTGTGCTTGTTGAAGACATATTGGTCGCCCGTGACATCCTGGTTGCGGAAGTCGAAGAGTAGGGCAGGGTTGAGGGCCACACCGCAGAGACGTGTCTCGAAATGGAGGTGTGAACCTGTGCTTCGTCCCGTGTTGCCACCCAGTCCGATGGGCTCGCCGGCACGCACCACTTGGTTTTCCTCCACGATTTGCTTGGAGAGGTGTCCATAGTAGGTCTCCAGGCCGTTGGGATGGCGTATGACGATGTATTTTCCGAATCCTCCGGGGTTGTATCTGACGATGCGCACCTTGCCCGAGAAAGCCGCGCGGATGGTGTCGCCCACATAGACCTTGATGTCCAGGCCCTTGTGTTGTCTGCCCCAGCGGGCACCGAAATTGCTGGTCACCACCCGGCTGGGTGTGGGCATGCAGAAGTGGCGTAAGTCGATGGTGAATGTTTCGGGGAGTTCGCCGGTGTGGTTGGTGGAGATGTTGTCCCATTCGTCGCTATAGAGATCAGCTGCAGGCGAATGGAGGTTTTCCCTTTCAGCGAAGGTCTTGACTTCAATGGAGTCAAGTTTCTTGGCTCTGCGGTCTATGGGGGCCTGACGAGCCAGCAGGTCTTGTGCGGCAACTGGTTCGGCCGCCAAGGCAAATAATAGTGATATCGTTAATGTCTTTATGGTTCTTTTCAGCGTCATGAAGTTCAAATTGTGGTTAGGTTTCCGTCTTCCGAAAAAGCGAGAAGCATTTATCTTGCGCGTTTCGTTGGATATTAGGCGTGTGCAACGAATCATCAGGAGACTTTGCAAAGATAATAAAAATATTGCAAGTAATTGTCATGTTAACACTTTTTGTTTCCAAATTAACACAATTTGCTGTGTTGTCGCACGCAATTAGCAATTTCAGCTGATGGCTGCCCAGTTGATGTTGGTCTTACGGAGCTCTTTCAGATGGTCCCACAGGCGTGCGTTTTCCGGCCTGTTGCAGTCGGGATCGTTGTCGATGATGCGTTGCGCCTCGTCGCGTGCCATCTGTACGAGTTGTCCGTCGCGCGCAATGTCGGCAATCTTCAGGTCGAAGGCGACTCCGCTCTGCTGTGTGCCCTCCAGGTCGCCTGGCCCGCGCAGCTTCAGGTCGGCCTCGGCGATGCGGAAGCCGTCGTTGGTCTCGCACATGATGTCGATGCGCTTGCGTGTCTCCTGCGACAGTTCGTAGCCCGTGACGAGTATGCAATAGCTCTGCTTGGCGCCTCGTCCCACGCGGCCGCGCAACTGGTGCAACTGCGACAAGCCGAAGCGTTGCGCCTCCATGATGACCATGACCGATGCGTTGGGCACGTTGACGCCCACCTCGATGACGGTGGTGGAGACCAGTATCTGTGTCTCTCCGTTCACAAAGCGCTGCATCTCTGCTTCCTTTTCGGCAGGCTTCATGCGGCCGTGCACTTTGCTGAGCTTGAAGTCAGGGAACACATCGCACAGCGTGTCGTAGCCTTCCTCGAGGTTTTGCAGGTCGAGTTTGGCACTCTCCTCTATGAGTGGAAAGACGAAATACACCTGTCGGCCTTCCTGTATCTGCTTGCGTATGCCGCTGTAGAGGCTCGTCGCCTGGTTGGTGTATTTGTGCAGGGTGACGATGGGTTTGCGTCCTGGTGGCAGTTCATCGATGACGCTCACGTCGAGGTCGCCGTAGATGGTCATGGCCAAGGTGCGCGGTATGGGTGTAGCTGTCATGACGAGTATGTGTGGCGGCTTGTCGCTCTTGGCCCATAGTTTGGCCCGTTGGGCCACTCCGAAGCGGTGCTGCTCATCGACGACCGCCATGCCGAGCCGCCTGAACACCACGTTGCCTTCGATGATGGCGTGTGTGCCGACCAGGATGTCGACCGACCCGTCGGCCAGTCCTGCGAGCACCTCCCGCCGCCGTTTGCCCTTGACGATGCCCGTCAGCAGTTCCACATGCACGTCCATTCCCTTGAGAAACTCGCGGAGCGTGGCCAGGTGTTGTTCCGCCAGAATCTCAGTGGGGGCCATCATGCATGCCTGGAAGCCGTTGTCGAGTGCCAGGAGCATGGCCATGAGCGCCACGAGCGTTTTACCCGAACCGACGTCGCCCTGCAGCAGGCGGTTCATCTGCCGTCCTGACCGCAGGTCGTCGCGTATCTCGTGCACCACCCGTTTCTGTGCGCCCGTCAGTTCGAATGTCAGGTTGTCGCGGTAGAAGCGGTTGAACGCCTCGCCCACGTGTGAGAAGACATAGCCCTGGTATTTTTTCCGGTGCTCGGATGTGTAGCGCAGGATGTTGAGCTGCACGTAGAACAGTTCTTCGAACTTGAGTCTCACCTGAGCGCGCTGCACATCGTCGAGAGACCGCGGATAGTGAATCTTGCGCAGCGCATCCTCGCGCGAGATGAGATGGAGACGGCTCACCTGCGACGGCAGCAGCGTCTCGGGCAGCGCTCCGTCGGGTATCTTGCTCACCAGTGTCTTGGTGAGTTTGCCGATGGTGTGCGATGTCATCCCCGTGTTTTTCATCTTCTCCGTTGTTATGTAGTAGGGCTGCATACCCATGTCGTTGAGGCTGAGGTCGGCAGCCCGTTCCATCTCGGGATGTGCAAACTGGTAGCGTCCCATGTAGGCAGTGGGTTTGCCGAAGACGATGTACTCCTGGCCCACCTTGTAGTTTTTCATGGCATACTGACCGCCCCGGAACCACACCAGGTCGGCCACGCCGTGTCCGTCGGAGAAGTGGGCCACGATGCGCTTCTGTCGCCGGTCGGCCGCAAAGGTCTCGAAGCTGAGGATCTTGCCCTTGATCTGCACGAAGGGCATGTCGCCCGTGAGCTCCGAGATGCGGTAGACCTTGGAGCGGTCCACGTACTTGTACGGGTAATACTCCATGAGGTCGCCCCACGTCTTGATGCCGAGCTGGCTGGTCAGGGTGTCCTTGCGGTACGGGCCGACGCCCGTGAGATACATGATGTCTTGTGAGAGGATGTCCATGATGTGTGATGAGAACGGGAGAGCCGCTGTTCGGCCAGTGCCCTATTGCCGGCTGATGATGAAATCGGCGAGCTGTAGGTCGAAGGGTGTTGTGAGCTTGATGTTCTCGCGGTTGCCCTCCACCATGTGCACCTGGCATCCCAGGTTCTCCACGACCGACGCGTCGTCGGTGAACGTGTCGCGGTAAGGTTGTGCGAAAGCCTGCTTGGCCAGCGAGATGTCGAACACCTGCGGGGTCTGCACGATGCGGTAGTCGGAGCGCGGCACGTTGCGCCCGGCGCTGCTGCCGCCTGTGAAACGCAGTGTGTCGGTGACGGGCATCACCGGCAGGGCGGCATACTCCTCGCGTGCCGCCTCGTAGCAGCGGTCGATGGTGTCGGCTGATACGAAGGGCCTCACGCCGTCGTGGAAGCCAACGACACCGTCCTCGTCGGCGGGCACCAGCGCCAGTCCGTTCTGCGACGACGCAAAGCGCGTGTCACCCCCGTCGGCGATGTCGTGGGCGATGGTGAAGTGGTGGTCGGCGCACAGCAGGCGCCAGTGGTCTTGCTGGTCATGGGGCAGTACCACGATGATGTGGAGTGTGGGGTCGTAGTCGTGGAAGGCCTGGATGGTGCGCATGAGCACCGGCGTGCCGCCGATGGGCAGAAACTGTTTGGGCTGGTCGGCGCCCATGCGCGTGCCTTTGCCTCCTGCCACAATGATGATGTAGTCCATGTGTGTGCGGTGTATGTGCGATAGTGACCTCCTGTTACTGCTCGCCCATCAGGTGGGCATACTGCATGCCGCGCTGTAGGACGCGTGTGGCATCTTCGCCGGCGAAGTAGCTCAGGATGCGGTAGGCGTAGGGCAGAGTGGCCGCCGGCCCCTCGCCGGTGATGATGTTGCCGTCCTCCTGGAAGAGCTGTGCGGTGTAGGTGGCGCCTGTCAGGTATTTCTCGAAGCCCGGCGAACATGTGGCCTTTCTGCCCTCAAGCAGGCCGAGGGATCCCAACACCATGGGGGCTGCGCAGATGGCGCCCACGCGTCGTCCGGCATCATGCTGGCGCTTGATGGCCTGGCGCACGCCCTCGTGAGCATTGAGATTGGTGGCGCCTGGCAGACCGCCCGGCAGGAGCAGCATGTCGGCATCGCTGAAATCGCCGGCCTGCTCAAACACCAGGTCGGCCTTGACGGTGATGCCGTGTGACGACTCCACCCACTCGCTGCCGGTGACGCTCACTGTTTTCACATCCACACCGCCGCGGCGGAGAATGTCCACTGGGGCCAAGGCTTCAATCTCCTCAAAGCCGTTGGCGAGAAATTCGTATACTTTTGCCATGATATGATGAATTGTTTCAATAAAAAATCGTATTTTTGCATCGAAGAGTTGTTGCAAATTTACCAAATCTTTGCCATTCTCTGCCCTTTTGGAGGGAAAAAGAAGATTTAAAAACGAAAAAACATGTCTGAGCAGCATTTGCGTTTTGCCCTTTTCGGCAATGAGTACCAGGTGAAGAAGTCGGTGGCCGTGGAGCGCACCATCAGTTATCTGCATGCCCACGATGCCGAGATTTATATTGACCGCCCCTATTACGAGTTTCTGCAGCGGCAGACCGGCGGCAGTGTGGTCTGCTCGGGCGTGTTCGACGACTACAATTTTGATGTCGACTTCGCTATATCGCTGGGCGGCGACGGTACGTTCCTGCGCGCCGCCAACCGTGTGGCCGCCAAGGGTATACCTGTGCTCGGTGTCAACATGGGCCGTCTGGGCTTCCTGGCCGACGTGCTCCCTGCAGAGGTCGAGAAGGCGCTCGACGAAATCTATGCGGGCCTCTATAAGACCGAGGAGCACACTGCCATCCAGATAGAGGCCGACGGCGAGCCCATCGAGGGCAGTCCCTTCGCCCTCAACGACATCGCTCTGCTGAAGCGCGCCGATGCGGCCATGATTACCGTGCGCTGCAGTGTCGACGGCGAGTATCTCGTCACCTACCAGGCCGACGGGCTCATCGTCTCCACGCCGACAGGCTCCACGGCCTACAACCTCTCCAACGGCGGCCCTATCATCGTGCCCTCTGCCGACATCCTTTGTCTCACGCCCGTGGCACCCCATAGCCTCAACATCCGCCCCATCGTCGTCAACGACGACAGCGTGATCGAACTGGAGGTGGAGAGCCGTAGCCACAATTTCCTGGTGGCCATCGACGGACGGTCGGAGAAGTTGCGCGAGGGGACGAAGGTGACCATCCGCCGCGCTCCCTTTAAGATTAAGATCGTGAAGCAGCAGTCATCGCATTATTTCTCTACACTCCGCGACAAACTGATGTGGGGCTTTGACCAGCGGTAAGCCGGCATCCCCTTCACCCATAGACAATAGCTTACATCCATGAACATCAAAAGACTGCTCAAGGTTCCACCGTCACAATATGGTGCCAAGACCATATTGAGGTGGCTGTGGAGGGCTTGGCGCGGAAATCGCCTGCAAGCCACGCTCAACGCACTCATCGGACTGGCTTCGGTGGGGGTGTCGCTGTGGCAGGTGTGGGCTGTGCAGCGGGCCATTGATGTGGCGTCGGGCGCCCGCCAGGGGTCTATCTATGGCACCGTGGCACTCATGGGTGCACTCATCCTCTGCGACTTCGCACTCAACATAGCCAGCACATGGGTGCGCAATATCCTCGGAGTAAAGGCGCAGAACCGCATGCAGCAGCGCATACTCGACCGCATCCTGCGCTCGGAATGGCACGGGAAGGAACACCGTCACTCAGGCGATGTGCTCAACCGTCTGGAGTTCGATGTGAGCAATGTGGTCGGCTTCTTGACCGAGACCATCCCCTCCACCCTTTCCGTGGTGGCCATGTTTGTCGGGGCGTTCTGCTACCTGTTGTCCATGGATGTCGTCTTGGCCTTGGTCACGGTGGCCATCATCCCGGTCTTTATCGCCTTCAGCAAGATTTACGTGGGGCAGATGCGCCGGCTGACGCGCGAGGTGCGCTCGTCCGACTCGAAGGTGCAGAGCGTGCTGCAGGAGACCATACAGCGGCGGGTGCTCATCAAGACGCTGGAGGCCGACGGTGCTATGGTCGGCCGACTGGAGGACACACAGTGCGAGTTGCGGAGGCGGGTGGTCAAGCGCACCGCCTTCTCGGTGTTCAGCAATCTTGTGCTCAATTTCGGCTTTGCTTTGGGCTATCTCGTGGCTTTTCTCTGGGCCGCCGTGAGGATGTCGGAGAAGACGCTTACCTTTGGCGGCATGACGGCCTTCCTGCAGCTGGTCAACCGCATACAGAGCCCGGCGCGGTCGCTGACCAAGCTGGTGCCGTCTTTCGTGTCGGTCTTCACGGCTGCTGAACGGCTGATGGAACTGGAGGACAACCCGTTGGAAGAGCAGGGCGACCCCATCCTGTTGCCGAAACCCTGCGGGGTGAGGCTGGAGGGTGTCGGCTATGCCTACGATGAGGCCAACGGCTCCGTCATCACCAATCTCAACTTCGATTTCCGGCCAGGTTCGTGCACGGCGGTACTGGGGGAGACGGGTGCCGGCAAGACCACGCTGATACGTCTTGTCCTGGCGCTCTTGCGGCCGCAGCAGGGACGGCTCGTCGTGTATGGCGGTGACGAGCATCATGAGATGTCGCCCCGCTTGCGATGCAATTTCGTCTATGTGCCGCAAGGCAACACGCTGATGAGCGGCACCATACGCGACAACCTCCGGCTGGGCAAGCCTGACGCTTCGGATGAGGAGATGGCGGAGGCTCTCAACACGAGTTGCGCCGACTTTGTCATGCAGCTTCCCGATGGCCTCGACACCATGTGCAGCGAGGCGGGAGGCGGGCTCTCTGAGGGCCAGGCGCAGCGCATAGCCATCGCCAGGGCCTTGTTGCGCGACCGTGCAGTGATGCTCTTCGATGAAGCCACATCGGCCCTTGACCCGGAAACAGAACGGCAGCTGCTTCACAACATTCTTGCAGCACATGACAAGACGGTCATCTTCGTCACTCATCGGCCTGCTGTGGTCGACTATTGCGACCAGACGCTTCGCATAGACAAACTATAGGTGACGGTAAAAAACATGTTGAGTTGACCGGCAGACAATTTATATAACCTCTATATAATAAAGGTGAGTCCTATTATAATATAAGGTAGGCTCGAATGGCGACAAATACTGGAAAAGAAAAAGGCCAAGCGACATCTTCTGTCACTTGGCCTTTACCATTTGATAGTCGGGATTACTGGACTCGAACCAGCGACCCCTACGTCCCGAACGTAGTGCGCTACCAACTGCGCTAAATCCCGATGGTCTTTGCGTGGATGATGAGGCGTAAAAGCCTTCACCACTTGAAGACGACTGCAAAGTTACATCTTTTTTTTGAAACACGAGCATTTTTTCTTGGAAAAATTTGCAGGTTCCGATAAAAAGCACTACCTTTGCACTCGCAAATGAGAAATGCATCACCAACAGTTGCGCTTCTCATGCAAAATAGAGGGTACCTTAGCTCAGGTGGTAGAGCAATGGACTGAAAATCCATGTGTCCTTGGTTCAACTCCAAGAGGTACCACTTCCTCCTTTCATTCTGTCCGGTTCTCGTTTTGCGAGGCCGGACTTTTCTTTTTCCCAAAAATCTTTTTTCTTTTTTCAACAGTGAGTTTCACAAAGTATGGGGGCGTGGTGCGACACCTTCGTTTGTGTCTCGCCACGCCCCCATACGGTCTTTGCCGTCACTTAGAGAAGCTCGGGCAGCTGGAAAAGTTTGGTTCCGTTGCTGCCTTTCACCAGGATGCACTTGCCCTGAGGCTTGTCGGCAGCGATGGCGGCCTTCACCTCGTCCACGTTGTCGAACTTGCGGAAGTGTGTTTCGGTCTTGGCAAACTCGCTGCCAACGAGCCACACGTCAGCCAGGTGCATCTTTGCCAACGTGTCAACCACATGCTGGTGCTCCTCGGCGCTGGCGGAGCCCAGCTCGCGCATGTCGCCGAGGATGGCCATCTTGGGTTCCTCCACGGTGATGCGGGCAAAGTTGTCAAGTGCCGCAGCCATGCTCGACGGGTTGGCGTTGTAGGCATCGACAATCAGCATGTTGCTGGCCGTGCGCTCCAGTTCCGACCGGTCGTTGTCGGGACGGTAGGCTGCAAGGGCCTCGTTCACCTCTGCAGGCGTCACGCCATTGTGCAGTCCTACGGCAACGGCGGCCAGGAGGTTGTCGGCATTATAGGTGCCCACAAGTTGGGTCTGCACCTCAAACTGCTGCAGTGCCTGCTGTCCGGCAGTGTCCCCGGACGTGTATTCCCACTGTAGCTTGACGTAGGGGGTGCAGGCCACGACACGCCCCGTGACCTCGTAGCGGCCTTCGGTGTCGCTCTGTCCGTACGACAACGTGTGGTCGATGTGCCGGTCTGCGAGCATCTTCGACAAATGTGGGTTGGACAGGTTGGCGTACACCTCGGCACCATGGGCCTTGAGCCAGTCGTAGAGCTCGCCCTTGGTCTGCATCACGCCCTCAAAGGAGCCGAAGCCCTGTAGGTGGGCGCGCCCCACATTGGTGACCAGGCCCTGCGTGGGTTCTACATATTCCACCAGCTTGCGGATGTCGTCAGGATGGGAAGCCCCCATCTCTACCACGGCAATCTCGTCGTGGGGCGACAGGCGGAGCAGCGTTTTGGGCACACCCACATCGTTGTTGAAGTTGCCCTCGGTGTGCATCACCCGATAGCGTTTGGCGAGCACTGCCGACACCAGTTCCTTGGTCGTGGTCTTGCCGTTGGTGCCCGTGATGCCCACCACGGGGATGTGGAAGTGGCGCCTGTGCTCGCGGGCCAACTGTTTCAGCGCCACGAGAGCGTCGTCGACCAGGATGTAGCGGTCGTCGCCTTCCACCATATATTCCTTCTCGTCGATAACCGCGTAACGGCAACCGCGTTCCAATGCCATCGCTGCAAACTTGTTGCCGTCGAACGAAGCACCCTTTAGGGCTACGAATATTCCACAATCACTCCCGTCTGTCGGTGCCGTGGCAGGAAGGCTGCGGCTGTCGGTCGTCACCTGCGGATGCTGCAGGTAGATGTTGTACAAATCTGATGCATTCATTGTTCTAATCAAAATGTCTTCTACATATTATCGTTTGGCGGGCCGGGTCATGGTCGAGCCATACGGGCGTAGCGTGGGACAAAAGTAAACATAAAATGTGAGAATGTTCGTCTTTCCGTCGTAATTTCTTTCGCGTGAGGGTCTTTTTGCCGCCATGTGCGGATAAGAAAACGGACCGAACGGGAGGTCGCTCCGCGTTCGGTCCGATGAAAGGGAAATTAGAATTTCACTTTAAGCGTTTGCTTGTGGCCGTCTTGCGTGGTCACGTTGACGACGACCATGTCGCCAGCTCCTTTGCCCACCGCGAGGGTGGGGCGCGACGTGCTGCCGACCAAGCGTCCTTGCAAGTCGAATGCTTGCAGCTTCTTCACCTTGCAGCCGCTCACGGTGACGGTGCGGCCGTTGACGGTGTAGGCCAGCGTCCCTTCCTTTATCGGATCGATGCCGGTAGGGTCATAGCTGCCGTCGAAGTCGAACACGGTGACGCTGCCCTTCTCTGGCGACACGAACACCGTGTTGCTTTCATTGGGATCGGCCTCTTGTGAAAGACCGTCAACAAACATGTGGGCCTGCGAGAGACCGGGATACTTGACGACACCCACCTGTCCACCGTTGTTCACCACGGTGATGCGGGTGGCCTGGCCGTCCTTCCAACTGATGTTTACGGTGAAGTTGCCCACGGCTTTCAGGCCCGTGACGTGTCCGGTCTTCCAGGCGGCTGGCAGGGCTGGCAGCACCTGGAGTGTGTCGGTGTGGCTCTGCAGCAGCATCTCGGCAATGCCGGAGCAGGCGCCGAAGTTGCCGTCGATCTGGAACGGAGCATGCGAGTCGTAGAGATTGTAGTAGATGCCGCCGCGACTTTGGTCGGTGCTGTAGGATGTGCTGTGGCGTAGGGCCTTGGTCAGGATACCATAGGCCTTGGTGCCGTTCTGCAGGCGCGCCCAGAGATTGATTTTCCACCCCATAGACCATCCTGTCGACTCGTCGCCACGGAGGTTCATGGAGTTGACGGCGGCTTGGTAGTAGGGGCTGCTTGGCGTCACCTGGTTGAAGGGGTAGACACACATGAGGTGTGACATGTGCCGGTGCCCGTTCTCGCCCGCTGTGTAAGCGCTGTTCTTCCATTCGCGCAACAACACATCGCCTGTCTTTACGCTGTTCTTCGGATTGCCCCATTGGCCGGTGTAAGTCTCTGTGGCCAGGCCGCGGTCGAGTTTCGACAGGCGGTCCTCAAGCAGCGTGCGGTCAGCCTCGGAAATGTTGGCGTCGCTGCCAAGCACATCGATGGCACTCTTCGTGTTGGAGAGAAGGTCGAACACGAGCTGTTGGGCATGGGCCACGCCGTCTTCCTGCGAAGGCCCCTGCTCGGGAGAATACTCCTTGGGACAAACGTAGGTGTTGTCGGTCGGGTCGAGCACCAGACGGTCGAGCCAGAACTGTGCGGCGCTGAGCATTGCGGGGAAGGCCCGCTTCAGGAAATCGCGGTCGAGGGTGTAGCGGTAGTGTTGCCAGAGATGCGTGCAGTACCACGCATTGGCGATGACATAGTTGTGGGCGAATGAGCCGACGCCTCCGAAGATGTTGTTCTCGGTGTAGCATGTCCATCCGCGACTTTGTCCGGCGGCTTTCGCATAGCCGGCCCATTCCTGATGGTTGCCAGCCGCCATGTTGATGATGTAGTTGAGGAAAGGCATGTGGGTCTCGCTCAGGTTGGTGGGTTCGGCGGGCCAGTAGTTCATCTGCACGTTGATGTTGGAGTGGATGTCGGCATGCCAGGGGGCCTCGCTCACGTTGTTCCAGATGCCCTGCAGGTTGGACGGCAGGTCCACTCCGCGCGAACTGCTGATTTCCAAGTAGCGTCCGTAGGCGAAATAGAGTGTCTCCAGCATGTGGGCATGGGTGCCGTTGCCTTGGTTGTAAGAGTCGACCAGCTCATTGGTGGGCATGTTGTTGGCAGTCCCGTCGATGTCGAAGTCCACACGTGAGAACAAGCGTCGGTAGTCGGCCATGTGCTCTTCTTTCAACGTCTCGAAGCCGGTAGCGGCCGCTTGGTCGATGCGGGCCTGCACCATGGCGGCCAGTTGTGCTGTGTTGTTGACGAAGTTCTTGGCCGACGGGTCGTAGTCGGTGGCGCCCGACAGCACGACAAGCACCTCGTCGGCATTCCTCACGACGATGCCTTCGTCTGTTGTGGTCATCTCGCCACCCGTCGGGACCACCTTGAGACGGGCGTTATAGCTCACCGTCTCGAGCTTGCCCGAGAAGGCGGCCTCGCCGTCGGCGTATGCCGTAGAGGCCTTCAAGCCGGGTTTGCCGGCATCGAGGGTGAAGCGTAGACTCACCTGCCCGCTCTTGTCGGCGGTGTAGCGGGCCACGATGGCACCTGCGGGCTTTGACACAAAGTAGTCGCGCGAGAACGTCACCGACTTGTCGGGGCTCTTGAAGGACACTTTGCCTGTGGCGTTGGTGAGGTCGAGCAAGCGGCAATAGTCTTGTGCGGCCCCGGCCGAACTGTAGTCAAACGTTCCGCTGATGTCCTCGGCGGTCATCGTGCCGAAATTCTGATAATAGCCATAATTGCTGCTGTTGTCGGTGCTGCTGCCACTCCATAGTGTCTTCTCGTTGAACTGGACCTCGTCTTTGTTGACACCTCCGAGTAGGCTTGCACCGAGCTGTCCGTTGCCGATGGGCAAGCTGTATTCCATCCAGATGTTGCCGACACCTGTCAGTGTGGCGGGCTTGTCGTACCAGAGTGTAAGTTTGTTCTCGGGTGTGAAGTTCTGGATGCCCACAACCTTGTAGTCGGGATATGCCATCTCGTCGGGGGATACGAAATCCAGTGGGTTGTTGGGGTCACCGACTGTCCACACTCCGATGCTGCGGCCCAGCTCAGCACCTCCCCATTGGTTGAGAGCCTTGCCGCTCTGTCCGTTAGGCTGTATCTCCCAGGCGGGCATGTAGGTGGCGTTTTCTGTCTCGACAAGTTTGAAGCCATTCTTCTGTGGAGTGGTGTAGGCGCGCAAGGGGGCGTTGTTGGCAGGCGACTCTGATGAGGCGCCTGTGCTGCTGACCACGGCATAGCGGCCGGCCTTGTTGACGAGTTGGAAACAGGCGGTGTCGCCGACAAGTTTCCACAACTGTTCGTCGATGGGGTCAGCGGTGGCCAGACGTATGCACTGTCCTTGTCCCTTGTCCTGCAGCGTGTATCCGCCGTTCCGGAACTGGATGAAGTACCACGACTCGCTATTGTCGTCGCTAAATGTGGGCAACTTGGTCGACGTGGCTATGAAGGTGAGCGGATTGTTGGGGTCGCCCTGGGTCCATTCGCCCAGTTCACGGCCTGCGCCTCCTCCGCCCCATTGGTTCATCGACTGGCTGCCGTTGACGCGCTGGATTTCCCAACAGTCGGTGGCTGAGGCGTTGGTACTCTGCACGAGCTTTAGTGCCACGCTGGCAGAGCTGCTGGAAATAAATTTGCTTCCGTTCCAATGGATGTAACGCCCGCTCTTGCTCTTCATCTTGAAGTTGCTCTTCGTTCCGATGAGTTGCCATTTTTGGGCATCGGACGAACTGCCGTCTGCTGTCTTGAGGTTGGCCCCATTGCCCTGGTCGGTCAAGAAGGCGCTTCCCGTCTTGAATTGCACACGATACCAAATGGGGTTGGCTTCCGTGGAAAACTCAGGCAACACTCCCTGTGCCACAGCCGTGGCACAGAAGAAGAGAAGTAACATTAATGCGTAGGTTTTCTTCATGTGATGGTGAAATGATAATGAGGTTGGTAATGTAGAGTTTAGGTTTTGCAAGCAAGGCCATGTCGTTTGCCCAATGCGCAGATTGTGAAGGCGAGGCCATGAAAGGAGTCCCGCCAGATGACCAGCTATGAACACTTGATGCAAAGATAATGGAAAAATACATAAAATGAATTTGATTTTCCAATTAATATTATTATTTTTGCCGAGAATATGGACTACACATTGAATATCCGTGGACGCCTGCTGGCGCTGGATACACCTCTGGTGATGGGAATCATGAATGTGACTCCCGACTCGTTTTATGCAGGCAGCCGGGCCATGAGCGATGAAGACATCGCCCGACGGGCCAGGACTCTGGTCGGCGAAGGTGCCGCAATCATCGACATTGGCGGTTGCTCGACAAGGCCTGGGGGCGCCATAGCCACCGAGGCCGAGGAGGCCGACCGTGTCAGGCGGGGGCTGGAGATAGTGAAGGCCACCGTCCCTGATGCCATCATCTCTATCGACACCTTCCGGGCCTCGGTGGCCCGCATGGCCATTGAGGAGTTTGGTGCCGACATCATCAACGATGTTTCGGGCGGCGATGACCCTCAGATGTTCCCGCTCACAGCCTCTACGGGGACTTCCTACATTCTCATGTCACAGCAAGCCACGCTGCGCGACATGCTTTTGGAGTTTGCCAGTCGGGTGGAGCAACTGCGTGCCTTGCACCAAAAGGACATCATCCTCGACCCTGGCTTCGGCTTCGGAAAGACGCGCGCTGACAACTTCCGGCTCCTCGACGAGATGGACAAGCTGCAGGTGCTGGAACTGCCGGTGCTGGCCGCCATGTCGCGAAAGCGCATGATATTCGAGACCTTGGACAGTACACCCGCTGAGGCGCTCAACGGCACGACAGTGGTCAACACCATGGCCTTGATGCGCGGAGCGTCAATCATCCGTGTGCACGACGTGAAGCCTGCAGTAGAAGCCGTGAAACTATACAACGCACTATGTTCTTCGAATTTGGCATAAAGGACATCATCGACATCTTTCTTGTCGCCCTGATGCTCTACTACCTCTACCGGTTGATGAAGGAGAGCCGCTCGCTCAACGTCTTCATCGGCATCATGGTGTTTGTGCTGGTGTGGCTCTTCGTGTCTCAGGTGCTCGAGATGCGTCTGCTCGGGAGCATCATGGACAAGCTCGTCAGCGTGGGTGTCATCGGTCTCATCGTGCTTTTCAAGGAGGAAATCCGCAAGTTCCTCTACCAGCTTGGTGCCCATCAGCGTGTGAAGAACGTACTGCAGTTCTTCTCCTCCAAGAAGAGCAAGAGCCCCGAAGAGGACAAGGCCACCATCATGCCCATCGTGTGGGCGTGCATGGATATGGCGCGCGGAAAGGTCGGAGCACTCATCGTCATTGAGCGTGCCACGCCTCTTGACGACATCGTGCAGACTGGAGAGCTCATCGGAGCCAACGTGAACAAGTTGCTCATCGAGAATATCTTCTTCAAGAACTCGCCCCTTCACGATGGCGCCATGGTCATCTCTCAGAAGCGCATCAAGGCTGCTGGTTGCATCTTGCCCGTAAGCCACGCTATGGACATTCCTAAAGAACTGGGCTTGCGTCACCGTGCTGCGCTGGGCATCTCGCAAGACAGCGACGCCATAGCCATCATCGTCTCGGAGGAGACCGGCCGCATCAGTGTGGCCATCAAGGGACAGTTCCGGCTACGCCTGTCGGCCGAGGAGCTTGAGGGCATCCTTGCCAGAGAGATGACCGGATGAACCGCGAGGGGCAATCTCCCAAGAAAAGAAATGAAAACACACCTGCCCACAGGTCGTTGCTGACCAGTGGCAATGATAGCGACCGTCCCGCTATGGGAAAGCGGCGGTCTGCCAATCATGACAGGAAAACCCTGCATGACATTTGAATTTAATCGATTAAAAACATACACTTATGAGTTTATTAGAGAAAATTGTCGAGCGCGCCAAAGCCGACAAGCAACGCATTGTTCTTCCTGAGGCAGAGGAAGAACGCACACTGAAAGCTGCCGATAAGGTGCTGGCCGCCGACCTCGCCGACCTGATTCTCATCGGCAACCCCGAGAATATCAAGAAGGAAGCTGAACAATGGGGCCTCGACAACATCGGGAAGGCTACCATCGTTGACCCGCTCCACTGCGAGAAGACGGAGGAATATGCCGCCCTGCTCGCTGAGCTCCGCAAGAAGAAGGGGATGACGGTTGACCAGGCCCGTGAGCTCCTGACCAAGAACAACCTCTATCTTGGTTGCATGATCATCAAGACTGGCGATGCCGACGGACAGATTTCCGGTGCCCTCTCCACCACAGGCGACACATTGCGCCCCGCCCTGCAGATCATTAAGTGTGCCCCCGGTATCACCTGTGTCTCAGGCGCCATGCTGCTCATCACCGACCAGCATCAGTTTGGTGAGGACGGTGTAGTCGTCATGGGCGATGTGGCCGTCACGCCGAACCCCACAGCTGACCAGCTGGCACAGATCGCCTTCACCACTGCACAGACCGCCAAGAGTGTGGCAGGCTTTGCCGAGCCCCGTGTGGCTATGCTGAGTTTTTCTACCAAGGGTTCTGCCAAGGATGCCAAGGACAAGGAGACCGGCAAGAGCGTCTATATCATCGACAAGGTGGTCGACGCCACTAAGATTGCCAAGGAAAAGTATCCGGAGCTGAAGGTTGACGGCGAGATGCAGGCCGATGCAGCCCTTGTGCCTGCCGTGGCTGCTAAAAAGGCTCCCGGGTCCGACATTGCCGGACAGGCCAATGTGCTTATTGCGCCGAACCTGGAGGTAGGCAACATCGGCTATAAGCTCGTGCAACGCCTCGGCGGTGCCACGGCTATCGGCCCCATCCTGCAGGGTATCGCACGTCCGGTCAACGATCTCAGCCGTGGCTGTTCGGTTGACGACATCTATTACATGGTGGCCATCACTAGCTGCCAGGCGCAGGACGCCAAGAAGGCCTGACCGGAAATCCCGATACGCAAAAGCAACATTCAATGCGCAACTTTCAACAATTAACAATATAAGAAATGAAGATATTGGTTTTAAACTGCGGTAGTAGCAGCATCAAATACAAACTTTACGACATGGACGGCGAAAAGGTCCTCGCACAGGGCGGTGTGGAGCGCATCGGCCTCGATGAGGCTTTCATCAAGGTGAAGCTGCCCGACGGTTCCAAGAAGCAGATTATGGCCGACCTGCCTACCCACAAAGAGGGCGTGCAGCTGGTGTTCAAGTGCCTGCTCGATCCGGAGCTGGGTGCTATCAAGAACCTTGACGAGATTGGTGCCGTAGGCCATCGTGTGGTGCAGGGCGGTGATCTCTTCGAGAAGAGCTGCATCGTCACGCCGGAGGTGGAAAAGGGCATCGAGAGCCTCATAGACTTGGCTCCCGTGCACAACAAGGGCCACTTGGCAGGCTTGAAGGCCGTCGACGAGCTCATGCCCCAGGTGCCCCAGGTGACGGTGTTCGACAATGCCTTCCACAGCACCATGCCTGACTACGCTTATCTCTATGCCATCCCTTATGAGTGGTATACCAAGTATCACGTGCGCCGCTACGGCTTCCACGGAACGAGCCACCGCTACGTCTCGCAGCGTGTGTGCGAGTATCTGGGCGTGGACATCAAGACCCAGAAGATCATCACTTGCCACATCGGCAACGGTGCCTCTGTCGCCGCCGTGAAGTATGGCAAGGTTATCGATACCTCCATGGGGCTCACACCGCTTGCCGGCCTGATGATGGGCTCGCGGTCGGGCGACATTGATCCCTCTGCTGTGACCTACATGATGCAGAAGAGCGGAATGACAGCACAGGAGATGTCGGAGTATCTCAACAAGAAAAGCGGTGTGCTCGGAGTGGCTGGCATCTCCAGCGACATGCGCGACAATGAGAACGCTGACAACGATGGCAACAAACTGGCACACCTGGCCTTGGAGATGTACAATTACCGCATCAAGAAGTATATCGGCGCTTATGCTGCAGCCATGAACGGTGTCGACATCATTGTCTGGACGGCTGGTGTCGGCGAGAACCAGGAGGGTGTGCGCTGGGACAGCTGTAGCGGTCTGGAGTATCTCGGCGTGAAGATGGATGCCGAGCGCAACCATTGCCGTGGCGTGGAGCAGGTGCTCTCTGCTGACGACTCAAAAGTGAAGGTCGTGATGATCCCCACTGACGAGGAGATAGTCATCGCACGTGACACGCTGGCACTTGTCAGCGGCAAGGCTCTCGACTAATTGCGTTTCCGCGACGACAAAATGCGGAAAGGTCCTGACCACAAAAAAGCCATCCCAAAGCTCTGGGATGGCTTTTTTGTGGCCTTGTCCTTTGCGTTTTCATGCGAAAGGCGTAAATTTGCAGTCAGTATCGGCGGCCTCACCTTCTCATAAGGGGCGTACGGCTGTCATAAAGGGGATGAGGGTCCCCTTCGGCAATGGTGTCTGTACCTTTCGGTAAGGCACTGCAAAACCAACTGTTGCATCATGAAAATTGTTACCTTCGGTGAGATAATGCTGCGCCTCTCCAAGCATGCTGGCCAGCGCCTGTTTCAAAACGGACCGCTTGACGCTGCCTATGGCGGATCAGAGGCCAACGTGGCCGTGTCGTTGGCCCAGCTCGGCGATGACGTGGAGTATGTCACGCGTGTGCCCGACAATGCCATTGGCGAGGCCGCTCTCATGCACTTGCGTGAGTTGGGACTCAATGTCCGCCATACGGTGAAGGGCGGCAAGCGTTTGGGAACCTATTACTTTGAGCCTTCGGCGGCCATGCGCGGCTCGCGTGTGGTCTACGACCGTGACGACTCGTCGTTCAATACCCTGGCCTATGGTGACATCGACTGGGAACCCATCTTTCGCGAGGCTGGACTCTTCCATTGTTCGGGCATCACCTGCGCCACCTCGCGCGATGCCCTCGACACGACCATGGAAGCCGTCAGAATGGCCGACGAACAGGGTGTGGAGCTTACCTGCGATATCAACTACCGGGCCAATCTGTGGAAATATCCCGGAGCCGATGCCCGGCAGTCGTTGTGCGAGCTGATGAGCCGCAGCTCGTTTATATTCGGCGACCAGAACGAGTGGAAGGTGGCCAGTGGCATGGATCCTATCCCCTTTACTGCTCTTGGAGAAGACTATGACTTTGACCGGGACGCTTATCGCCGCTACTTCGACCGCCTGCACGAGATGTTCCCCCGTTGCCACCGCATGCTTATAGCTCACAGAAACATTCTGTCCTTCCAGCACCATGTCAATTGTGGCGTGCTCTGGGTGGATGGTGAAATCTATTATTCGCGTATCTATGACATCAACGATATTGTCGATCAGATGGGGGTAGGTGACGCTTGGGTGGCTGCCTACATACATGCCCGCCTCAAGTGGCCTGACGATGAGCAGCGTTGTCTCGACTTCTCCGTATCAGCATCGGCACTGAAGAACACCATCCCCGGTGACCAGAATCTCGTCAGCGAACAGGAGATTTTGGCCAACATGACCTCGCGGGGCGGGCGTATTGACCGTTGATGGAGAGTTTTTATTATGGATTTTGGTGCAAACTTTTAGACGTAACGGAAGAACCTGATTTTTTACATCTGTTCGGCTAAGAATAGATTGCGGGGGCGACACATACATAGGATTGTGTCGCCCCCGCAGTGGGTTATGGCCGGCTTTCGCCTTCTACATACTCTTCGAGGAAAAGGTGTTCTCCGTCGAAGACTGCATAGGTGAACTGTGTAATCCAGTCGCCGAGAATCAGCATGCGGGCCGTGTGCCCGTTCTCGCGCGGCATGCTGAGGTCGAGCTCGATGTGGCGATGGCCGTAGAGGAAATAGTCGATATTGGGATGGGTCTTTGTGTACTCCTTTGTCCAGAGCACCAGGTGTTCTCTGTCCTCGCCCATGTAGGGCGGCTCCTTGCCGTCGACTCGCTTGAGCCTGGAGTGCTTGGCCCAGTTGAGACCGAGCTGCATGCCCCACCAGGGGTGCATGAAGTTGAGAAGTCGTTGGCACATCCGATTGTGGAATATCCAGCGGAGGAACTTGAATTTCTTGTCCGGATCGCCCAGCCCGTCGCCGTGGGCCATGTAGAACACTTTGCCGTAGATGTCGGCGGTGAGCGCCTGACGGTGCACAATGAGGCCACACTCTTCCTCCAGATAGCCATAGGTCCAAATGTCGTGGTTGCCCGTGAAGAAATGTACCTCGACCCCGCTGTCGGTCAGCTCCGACAATTTGCCGAGGAAGCGGGTGTAGCCTTTAGGGACGACAAAGCGGTACTCGTCCCAGAAATCGAACATATCGCCCAGGAGATAGACGGCCGACGCTTTCTCCTTGATGCTGTCGAGAAAACGCACCAGACGGCGTTCCTGCATCCGGCGGTGTGGGATGGCCAATGAGCCCAGGTGGGCGTCGCTCAGAAAATACACGTTCTTTGCCATAAGCGTAGTAATGTTGTTGTGTATGTGACGATGTGGGCGCATCCGGTGGGGTGCCCGTTACTCAAATCCCAGTTCCACTCTTGCCTCTTCGCTCATCATGCTCTGGTCCCAGGCGGGTTCGAAGACGAGGTTGACATTGGTGGCTTTCACGCCCTCTACGCTGTCGACCTTGGTACGTACGTCTTCCAGGATGAAGTCGGCTGCGGGGCACGACGGCGCAGTGAAGGTCATGTCGATGTTGACGTTGCCCTCGTCTTTTACGTCGATTTTGTAAATCATGCCGAGATCCCAGATGTTGACGGGAATCTCGGGATCGTAGACGGTCTTCAGCACATCAACGATGCGCTCCTCTATTTTAGTCTTTTCTTCTATTGTCATAAGCCGTGTTGTTTTGGTGTGAAGAGATCCTGCAGAAGGCGTGACGCATGGGCCTCTTTTGGTCTGCTTGCAATCTATATGATGCAAAGATAGAAAAAAGAAATCGAAAAAGAAACGAAAGACAAAAAGAAATCCGCGCCTGACGTGTGGATTGTCAGGTGCGGATGAGTGGGTTGTCGGCCGGCCGTCTTGGCAGAGGCAGTCGTTCAGGGGGTTACCAGCCTGGGTTCTGCGTGTTCTTTGCGTTGAGGTTGAGCTCGTTGGTCGGCACGGGGAAGAGGTAGTATTTCTTGTCGAATTTGCGTGTTTTGTTGCATACCACCATATATTTGTCTTCGTTGACGTTGACCTCTATGTTATCCACGTTGGAGAGGTTGGCGCCGAGATTGAGGTTGGGGTGCGTCTCCGAGTCGATTAGGTGGAGCTGGTGCCATCGCACGAGGTCCCAGTATCGGTACCAGTTGTCGGTCATCAGTTCGCATCGGCGGCAGCGCCGTATCTCCCATAGCAGGTTGCCCACCCCCATGTTGTTGGCAGGGTCGGCCTCTGGGGTGAGCGAGAGGTCGGGCAGTCCGGCACGCCTCATGAGCAGGTTTACCGTCTTGTCGAGTTCTGTCTGTGTCAGCGTTCCGAGTTCGGCTTTAGCTTCTGCATAGTTGAGCAGTACCACGGCGTACCAGAAGAGCGGTGCATCGGTGTATCCTGTTGTGGTGTTGTTGCGGTAGTAGGATGCGAGCGTGAGGTTGTCGTATTTTCTGATGGTGTAGCCTGTCGACGAAGTCATGGCCATGCCTGGTGCGGCCCCCGTCTCGTCCACGCGTATCCACTCGTGTCCCTTGAAGCAGAGGATGGAGTCGACCAGTACGGCCAGTCGCTTGTCTCTCACCTGCAGGACTTTGCTTATGGAGTAGTTGCCTTTGGCGTTGGGTACGGCCTTGTCGGTCTTGTCGAGCGTGGTGGTGGCCAGTGGCTTGCCATCGGTGAAAAGGAAGGCGTCGAAAGCATCTTTGTTGATGCCCCACTGCTCTGCCGAGTTGCAGGTATAGGCGATGAGTTTGTGCATCACGAGGTCTTTCTCATAGTTGCGGTAGAAGATGGTCTCTGTTCCTGAGCCCAATGCCAGTGAATTGTACACTTCACCGTAGGTTCTGGTGAGACTGTATTTGCCGGAACGGATGAGAGCGTCGGCCGCGTCGGCCGCTTCGCGCAGATATTTGTCGGCGCGTGTGTTGTCGGGTGCTTTTCCGTTGTCGGTTTCCGTGCGGTATTTGCAGAAAGTGCCTTCGTAGAGGCAGACGTCGCTCTTCATGGCCAGTGCCATGTGGCTGCTCCATTTGGTCTTGTCGGTCACGGTTCCCAGGTGTGCCACAGCATAGTCGAGGTCGGCGAGCACCGAGTCGATGACGATGTCGCGGTCAGTGCGCTGGCCGTAGACGTGCTCGTCGTCGGGGTCGGTGATTACTTCGCTCAGCCATTCTACATCGCCGTACTCGCGCACGAGCTGGTAGTATGCCCATGCCCGGTTAAGGCGTGCCACGGCCGTGAAGTAGACTTTTTGTGCGTTGGTCATGTCGGATGCGTCCATGTTCTGTATGACGTAGTTGGCGCGTCTGACTTCCTTGAAACCGTCAGTCCAGTAGGACGACGTGCTCGGCACGGTGGTGAAGGTCCAGTTGTCGAAGGCCGAGTTGCCTTGGTCGTCTCCGAGGCTCTTGAAGTAGAACCATCCCGTCCCGTTTCCCTGGCTGTATCCGACGTAGTTGTCGTAGAACTTGTTGGTGTAGCTCTCTACGGCATTGGTATTGCTCCAGAAGAGGCGGTTGTTGGTGAATGTGTCGCGCGGGTTCTTGTCGAGCATGTCGTTGCATCCTGTCAGCAGACATACGGCAGCGCCGGCAAATAATATTATGTTCTTCATCTTTGTCTATACCTTTATTAAAATGTGCAGTGATGACCACGTGTCATTGTGGCGGTTAGAAATACACCTGGAAGCCTACCGACCATGAGCGTGTGATAGGTGCCGTTCGTCCCCATGTGCCGTAGCCGTAGGTACCCGTCGGTCCGTCGTTCATTTCCGGGTCGATGGGCAGGTTGCGGGCACCGTTGTGCAGCAGGCAGAGGTTGTTGACGCTGGCGTAGAGCCTTATCTTGTCGATATACGCCTTCCGTGTGAGTTGTTGTGGCAGTGTGTAGCCCAGCGTCACGTTCTTTAGTCGCAGATAGGAGAGGTCGACGAGGTATTTCGACTGTGGGTAATAGTTGTGACATCCGCCGATGGGGGCCAGCGCCGACACGTTGCCGGCATATTCGTTTCCCGGATAGAGGCAGGGGTAGTCGTTGTCTTCCGATATGTTGACCACACCGTTGGCGGGGTCATAGACGTTGTAGCTGGTCTGGTTTGCATAGAGGGCCAGGTCAGGTTCGCGCATCTCGGGGAAGGCGAACGACGACTGGGTCCACATAGACCGTTTGCCCACGCCCTGGAAGAAGAGGTCGATGTCGAAGCCTTTGTATGAACCTCCCAGGTGGAAGCTGTATTCGTAGCGCGGCAGGGTGTTGCCGATGACCTTCAGGTCTCCGTGGTTCTCGAGAGTCCCGTCTCCCCCGTCGATTATGCCGTTGCCGTCAAGGTCCTTGAACTTGATGTCGCCAGGTCCGTAGACAAAGTTGTCGGTCTGTATGCCGGTCTGGTCGGCCACGCCTTTTTTGTAGTTCCATGAGCCGTCGGCGTTCTGTCCGTCGAAATCGTCCTCAGTGAAATAGCGGTCGGTCTCAAATCCCCAGATGTCACCCCAGGTCTCTCCTTCGTAGGCATACATCCTGGCGTTGTAGTCGGTATCGATTCCTCCGGTGTGTCCTATGATTTTCGAGTCGTTGTTCCATTTGGTAATCTTCGATTTCGAGTCGCCGATGTTGAAACTGGCATAGACACCGAGGTCTTTGTTTATTTGTTTGCGCCAGCTGACGCTGAACTCCCATCCCCGTGTGCGCAGCTGTCCGGCATTGGTGTAGGGGGCTGATGCGCCTACGCTTCCGGGCAGTGCCTTTCCGGGTGCCAGCATGTCGTTGGTGAGACGCTGGTAGGCGTCGAAACTCACGGTCAGTTCGTCGCGCAGGAAGCTTAGGTCGATGCCCACGTCGGTGGTCTTGATGCGCTCCCACGTGAGCGATGAGCTTACCCAAGTGGGCATGTCCATTTGGTTGACACGTGTGCCGTTGCCGTCGAGCCAGTAGATGCCCGACGGGTTAACTTGTGAGATGGTCGACAGGAACATGTTGTCGCCCACGGCTTCGTTGCCGATTTCTCCGTACGAGATGCGCAGTTTTCCGTTGCTCAGGTAGTCGTGCAGCTTGTTCCAATAAGCCTCTTCGGTGAAGCGGTAGCCTGCTGAGAACGATGGGAAGAACGCCCATTTGTGCCCCGTAGGGAAACGCGAGCTGCCGTCGTAGCGTCCGTTGAGCTCCAGGAGGTAGATGCCCTTGTAGTCGTAGTTGATTCTGCCGAAGTATCCGGCTGTGGCGCGGTCGCCTGTTGCCGAGTTGATTGTGGCCTGAGACAGGCTGCCGTATGCCATGTTAAGCTCGGGATAGTTCTCATCGTAGAGTTGTGTGCGCTGTACGTAGAAGTAGTCGGAACTGTAGCTCTCTCCGTTGACACCAGCCATGATGCTGAGATTGTGGACATCTTTCCATGTGTGGGTGTAGTTGGCATAGGCGTTGGCTGTCCATCGGTTGGCTTTGGTGTTGTTGCGGGTAGCGTCGGTGGTCGAAGGCTGGACCAGGTAGTCGGGGGCGGTGCCGTTCCAGTTCATGCCGTAGACGCTGTTGGCGCTCGACTTCAGGTTGGTGTTGTCAATCTGGTAGGTGTAGTCTACATTCAGCGTGAGGTCTCTCGTGATATGTGCTACGGCGTAGGCGTTCAGGCGTAGTGCGTCGTGCACGGTGCTCATGCGTGCCGCTTGTTTTTGCAGTGCCAGTATGCGGTAGTCGTAGGTAGTCCTGTCTTCGTCGGTGATATAGCCCGAGGGGACGAAGAACGAGCCCCATCGCCAGATGTACTGGTAGATGTTGCTGAACGAGTTGGCCCGGCTGACATCGCGTCGTGTGAAGTTGACCCTTGTGCCGAAGGTGAGCCAGTCGGTGAGGTCTGTGCGCAGGTTTACGGTTAGGTTATAGCGTTTACGCTTGGGAGGGTTTACCTTTAGCACTCCCTGCTTGTAGTTGTAGCCGAAATCGATGTAGTAGGCGGTCTTCCCGCTTGACCCGCTGATTGATATGTCGTGGCTCGATGAGGGAGCTGCACTGTCGTACCATATGCCTCTTATGTCGTAGTCGGCGTAATAGTAGGGCTGGTCACCGTCGAAGCGATAGTCGCCGACGTTGTTCTCATCGGTGTAGGGAGTCATCTCCCCGTAGCCTTTCTTCTTTCCGCTGTTCTGCTCTTTCCATTTCTGTGCATAGGGCAACAGCTTGTCGAAATACATGCCGAACAGTTCCACCGAACCGCTCCCCTTCCGCGCCTTGGCCTGTAAGGCTGCAGTGAGCTGCGTGGGGACATCGGGGAAATCTGGGAGTATGGTGGCCTTGTCCCAGGCGAAGTTGCCGTTGTATCTCACGGTCATTTTGTCGCCCTTGCTAGCTTGCTTGGTGGTGACGAGTATCACGCCGAAAGCTGCACGGCTGCCGTAGATTGATGACGAGGCGGCATCCTTCAGCACCGAGATCGATGCAATGTCGTTGGCGTTAATCATCGAAAGGTCGTCGGTGGGCACCCCGTCCACCACGATGAGCGGGTTTGACGTTTGACCGTTCGACAAGGTGCCCAGGCCACGTATGCGCAGACTGGGTTGCGAGTCGATGTCGCCGTTGCTGTTCACGACGGTCAGGCCGGGAACGGCACCTTGCAACGCCTTCGCCACATCCTGCTCTGGACGCGAAGAGAGAGTCTTGTCTAAGTCCACGTTGGCTACTGCACCCGTGAGGTTCACCTTCTTCTGCTGTCCATAGCCCACCACCACCACTTCGTCGAGCAGGGCGTTGTCGTCTTCCAGCACCACGTTCATGCCCTGTTTGGCAGTGATGTTCACTGTCTTGAAACCGATGGACGAGATGCGCAGGCTGGCGTTGGCGGCAACGTCAAGCTCAAAATTTCCGTCGGCATCGGTAACCGTGCCTTTGGTGGTGCCTGTCTCCATGACCGATGCACCGACAATGGGTTCGCCCATGATGTCGGCAACATGGCCTTTTATCACCGTGTTGCTTTGCGCACCGTGCTGTGGTTGGGTTGCGGCCCATGCCTGCCTGCCGCTTGGTGCGGCCATCAACAGCAACAGTCCCAAAAGAATCGCTTTCTTGTTCATGTGGTCTGATATTTGATGTTATGTGTTTCGTTGTGTGCGGCGTAGAGTGCCTTAATCTGCTATCGTGTGAACTGCAGACATGAATCGGTCATAGTGGATAGTGGAATGGCCCGTGTGTGGCTGCTATATTTGAACATTTGCAAAATTATGTAAAAAATGTGAAACGTGGAAGCGGATATTGGTTTTTCTTGCCAGAAAAGGAAATCTTTAATGGAACTATTCTTGCTGAAGAAACGACAGTTGCAAGAGGCGCATGTATGTATTCTATACGTCGAAGACGCACGCCTGCATACCCACATTGCGCACATCTCCAGTTGTTTGTTGTTTCAAAAACATTAATTTTCGTTTCTTTTTAAGAAAAATGGCTTGATGAAACGTATTTGTAATATTTTTAATATATATTTGCATCGTTAAAACCAATGCCAATGAAACGTAGTCTAACTACATACCTATTATTATTCTTTGCCGTGCTGACCGTGTCGGCACAACCCCACGTATATGATGTCACAGCCTATGGCGCCAAGGGCGACGGCAAGGCCAACGACGCTGCTGCCATCCAGCGCGCCATCGACCATTGCTCTGCAGATGGCGGAGGACAGGTCTATTTCCCCCGCAACCACACCTTTCTGGCTGGGCCTGTCCAGCTGAAATCCCATGTGGAGCTCCATCTTGACGCTACGGCCACACTCATGGCCCATCCCGACGAGAGCCTTTACCGTCTCAGTGCCTTCGGAAAGAATGAGGGCGAGGGCATGTTGTGGCTATGGGCCAAGGGTTGCGACAATGTGTCCTTCTCGGGCCGCGGCACCATCGACGGAAATGGTGTGGCGTTTATGGGGAGCGAGCTCAACGACTCCTATGAGCTGAAGCCCGTCACCACCTTCGACCCCCGTCCCCATGTGCTCACCCTGTACGGCTGCACCAAGGTCAGCCTGCGCGACCTCACCATCCGCGAGGGAGCCTATTGGACCGTCCACCTTGTGGGCTGCGATGACGTGGTCATTGATGGCATTGACCTGCTCAACAATCTCAAGATACGCAATGGCGACGGCATCGACATCGACCACTCGCGCAACGTGCGCATCGCCAACTGCCACATCACATCGGGCGACGACTGCATCTGTCTCAAGAACCGCCGTGAGTTTGCCGAGTATGGCAGCTGTCACGACATCACCGTCAACAACTGCACCATGACTTCGCGTTCGTGCGCCGTGAAAATCGGATCCGAAAACATGGACTCCATCTACAACGTGACCATCGCCGACTGCATCATCACGGCCAGCAACCGCGGCCTCGGCATACAGAACCGCGACGAGGGCACAGTGACCGATGTCTCGTTCTCCAACATCATTATGGACTGTCGCCTGTGGTCAGACGTGTGGTGGGGCAAGGCCGAACCAATCTATGTCACCTCCTATCCGCGTGCAGACGGCAATCACAAGGATGCCAACTGGCGCTTCCCTGAGGGCCAGACCGAGGGCCGTTCGGGCGAGGTGAGCCGTATCTATTTCACCAATATCTTCGCCACCTCGGAGAACGGATGCTTCGTCGGGGGCGATACCGACACTAAGGTGCGCAACATCACACTCACCAATGTGCACCTCAACCTCCGCCGTCAGACCGCTTACCAGGGCGGTATCTACGACAAACGGCCTTGCAAGGGCGAGGGCTTTGTCGTCGGCAAGGTCTATGGCCTCTACGTCGACAAGGCATCGGCCGTCAATGCCGACCTGCATGTCGAGGCCGCCCGGAATATCGATTATGGGGGCGTGCGCAATGGGTGCCATGCTGTCCAGTGACAAAATATCATAACCAATAATCATTATAAACCAATCAAATGAACGCTTATGAAAAAAAGTAAGAGCCAAGTGAAGGTTGGATTGCGGCGCCCGCTGCTGTCTGCCGCTTTGTTGCTTTGCGGTGCTACGGCCATGGCACAGGGTGTCAGGACTGGTGTCATCACCGATGCCAATGGCGAACCGCTCGTCGGCGTGAGTGTCCTCGAACAGGGCACGCAGAACGGAACAACGACCGATGCCAACGGCCGCTACCGCCTGACCACAACCAAAGCAGGCGCCAAGTTGCGCGTGACCTACACGGGTTACGAACCGCAGGTCATTACGCCTGGACAAAATGTCAAAATGAAAGAGTCGGACCAGACGCTCAACGAGGTTGTGGTCGTGGGTTATGGCACGATGCGCCGCAAGGATGTCACGTCGTCCATCACCACCGTCGCCGCCAAAGACCTCAACCAGGGCGTGTTCACCGACCCCGCGCAGATGTTGCAGGGCAAGGTGCCCGGACTGATTGTGACATCAACCGGCGACCCCAACGGCACGCCCAGTATCTCGCTGCGCGGTGCCTCGTCACTCCGCTCGGGCGAGGCCATGCAGCCCTACTATGTCATCGATGGCATACCTGGCGTTGACATCTCCATGGTGGCTGCCGATGACATCGAGTCTATCGATGTGCTGCGTGACGCCACCGCCACCGCCATCTATGGTTCGAAGGCGGCCAACGGTGTTATTATCATCACCACGAAGAAGGGAAAGGCCGGGCGCACCAATGTGAGCTATAACGGATATGTGGGCTTCGACCAGGTGGCCAAGACACTCGACATGATGAGTGCCAGTGAGCTGAAAGCCCTGGGACAGGCTACTGGTACACCCATCGACGACAACGGCGGCAACGTCGATTGGCAGAAGGAAGTGTTGCGCACGGGCGTCAGCCACAACCATAACGTCAACATCAATGGCGGAAACGACAAGACCAAGTATATGGCCAGCGTGAGCTACCACAACCGGCAGGGCATCGTGAAGGGCAGCAACATGAGCCGCCTCAACGTGCGCTCGCTGCTCACCACATCGGTACTCAAGGACCACCTCGACCTCTCGGTGGGAGCCAACCTCATGTACGGCAAGTATGCCGGTGTAGCCATGTGGAGCGAGGGTGGATCGGTCATGGACGCCATGAACTACTTCTCGCCGCTCAACCCCGTCGACTGGGCCGGAAAGGACAAGAACTACAATCCCCTGCGCATGATCAGCGAAGACACCGAGGAAAACAGCTGGAAGCGCCAGCAGTTCACAGGAAAGGCCACGCTGCACATCATCGACGGGCTCGACCTGAACGCCAACTACTCGTTCAGCAACCGCCAGCGCACCTCCAGCAGCTATCATTCCAACCTTTCGGAAATCTATGCTGGAAAGAACGGACAGGCCAACCGCTACACCGGACTGGGACACGAGCATAACTTTGAGGCTTATGCCAACTACAGCCATACGTTCAACAAGGTGCACACCCTCACGCTCATGGCAGGCTATTCCTGGGAGGAACGCGTCAACAACGACGGCTTCGGTCTCACGGTCTCCAATTTCTTCGACGACTACGTGAAGTGGAACAACCTGACCTATGCCAGCACCATCGATGGCATAGCAGGTGTGGAGAGCGGTGTGAAAGAGACCGTCCGCAACATATCCTTCTACGGACGTGTCAACTATTCGTTCAACAGTCGCTACATGCTTCAGGCCACTGTGCGTCGCGACGGTTCGTCTGTCTTCGGCACTAACAACCGTTGGGGTACATTCCCATCTGTCAGCGCAGCTTGGAACATCACTGAGGAACCATTCATGAAGAACCAGAAGGTGCTCTCCAACCTGAAGCTCCGCGTGGGCTATGGTGTCAGCGGTAACGCTCTCGGCTTTGGCGCTTACTCGGCTGTGGCCACCTATGGCGCACGAGGATTTTTCAATTACACCACCCAAGAGGGAACAGTCATCTCCTACCGCACGCTGGGAGCCACGAAGAATGCCAACAGCAATCTGAAGTGGGAGTCGACGGGCATGTTCAACGTGGGTATCGACTATGCGTTCCTCAACGGGCGTATCAACGGAAGCATTGAGTTCTACAACAAGAAGACGTGGGACCTCATCTGGAATTATCCCGTGTCTACCTCCATCTATCCTTTCGCCGAGATCAACGCCAATGTGGGTGAAATCACCAACAGGGGCGTGGAGTTTACCATCAACGCTGATGTCATCCAGAAGAAAGACTTCCGCTGGAACACCTCACTCAACCTCTCGCACAACATGAACCGTGTGGACAAGCTCTCCAACAATATCTACCACACCGACAAGTTTACACAGGGCGACCCGATGGTGGCTGGCGTGTCCGACAACGGATACACGCAGCGCATCCTCGAGGGCGAGCCGCTCGGAACGTTCTACACGTTTGAGTTTGCCGGTTTCAACGACCAGGGCAAGGCCACCTATTATGTCCACGACACCCAGGGCAAGCGCACCGGAGAAGTGACGACGTCACCCGACGACACCCGCGACCGTACCATTACAGGAAGTGCGCAACCCAAGTTGAACCTCGGATGGAACAACACCTTGTCCTACAAGAACTGGTATCTGACCGCATTCTTCACTGGTGTCTTTGGCAACAAGATTTACAACGGAGCACGCGCCAGCTACATGGCAGCGTCCAACTTGGCTTCGGCAAGCGGCACCAAGAACGTGCTCGCCGACTTTGCCAAGGAGCAGGTGGTGACACTCAGCGACGGCTCCAAGGTTGTCAACACCTCACCCAACTATCCTTCAGACCGCTGGATAGAGAACGGCAGCTATTTCCGCCTGCAGACCCTGACGCTGGGATACACCTTCCGCAACTGCTTCAACGGATGGATCAACGATGCCACGCTCTATTTCACGGCCAACAACGTCTTCACCATCACCGGCTACAAGGGACTTGACCCCGAGGTCGACATGGGTGGCACCTCTCCAGGCGTAGACTATCGCTGGAGCGTCTATCCCCACACACGCACTTACATGGTGGGCGTGAAAGTGAACTTTTAAGGTTTAAATCATTAAAACGACTTTCTTTATGAAAAAAAGTATAATGTTCATGTGTGCCGCCAGTATGCTAGGATTGACGGTCGCCTGCACCGATTTGGATGTCCCCGTAGAGTCGCAGTACACGAAGTATCCGACCTCTGATATAGCACAGGAGGCCATGCTCTCTCAGATTTATTTGCATTTGTCAGGTGTGTGGGGACGCCGTTACATGGAAGCCCAGTCGTTGTCAAGCGATGAGTTTGTAGGCGTCAGCTTCGGCGGAGACTATTACGACTCGGGTACCTACGCCCACACTTGCCAACACAACTTCTCGCCCGACGATGCCTCCACCAACTGGTATGCGGAAGTGGAGCGGGGTATCTCGCAGGCCAATATCGCCATCCGCGACATGGGCGGCAACAATGGCGGTGCCGGTGTGGCCGGTGCGCGTGCCATCCGCGCCTTCTTCCATTTTGTCCTGATGGACAGCTATGGCGACATTGCTGTGCTTGACTCTGTGCTAGCCGATACCGCTGTGACGAAGCGCCTGCCAAGAGCACAGGCTGCACAGTTTATCGCTGATGAGCTGGAGGCGGTCATCCCCGACCTTACCACCGACGTGACGGCCAACACCTATGGAAAGCCCACCCGATGGATGGCCGAGGCACTGCTCGCCAAGCTCTACATCAACTGGCCCGTCTATACGGCGGCCAGCGTCGATGCCTACGATGCTGCCAACTACACCAACGACAAGCTGAACCGTGTGGTGGAGCTTTGTGACGACATCATCAAGAGCGGCAAATTCGACCTTAGCGACTCTTACTTGTCCAAGTTCTATCCCAACAACAGTTGGAAGATCAAGGACTTCATCTACGCCATGCCTTACGACGCCATCACCCAGCAGGGCATGCAGTATGCGCGTCCGCTCACATGGCGCAAGGCCAACTCGGGTATCAGCTACTATGGCACCAAACTGTCAAAGTCGGTGGGAGGCAACTTCTCCATCACGCCTGAGATGTCTGACCTCCTCCTGGCGCTGAGCACCGACGACCGCCAGGGGCATGTGCTGGCAGGAACCATCTACAACTTCGACCCGACCACATACCAGAAGACATCCACGCCATGGACCTATAATGATCACAATGTGACGCTGAACAAGACCATCACGCTTGTGCCCAATGGCGAGGAGGAGCTCAATGTGGGCAATGACGAGAACGGCTATTGCCAGGGATTCAAGACCGTGAAGTGGTTCCTCGTTGATGCCGACTACAAGAACGAGCGCAACCAAAGCAATGATGTGCCCATCCTGCGTTATGCCGATGTTCTCCTGATGAAGGCCGAGGCCATCACCCGTGGTGCCACGGCAACCGACGGTGCTACGGCGCAGTCGCTGTTCAATCAGATCCGCTCTTATGTCCATGCGCCCAGCATCGACCACGAACCGACGTTGCAGGAGATCTACGACGAGCGCGGACGTGAGTTCTTCTTTGAGAACTGGCGCCGCAACGACATGATCCGTTTCGGCCATTTCGAGGACGAGTATGGCTTCCACAAGAAGAGCTTTGCCAAAGCCAAGTTCGACAAGTTCCGCCGTGTGTTCCCCATCCCCACATCGAAGCTGAACACTTCCGGTTGGAGCCAGAACCCCGGATATTCTAAGTAAATGAACCATTAGTCTCCCGCTGGCCGGGATGCCACACACAGATATCGTGGCATCCCGTCAGCGGGATTTTTTCTTTTTGCCATAGAACTTACTTCTTTTCTTGATGCGAACACTTGTTGTCCTTTTCTTCTTTTTGTCGCAGTTGCCGGTTGTGGCTGCCGGCCGTGAGCTGGCCGACTGGGTCGATCCGCGCATCGGGAGTGAGGGATTGGGACGCACGTTCATCGGCCCGTCCATGCCCTTTGGCATGGTAAAGCCTGGCCCAGACTGTCTGTCGATGCCCAATGCCGGCTGGGCCCCCATGCCCGAGCTTGTCAAGGGTTTCACGCAGACACACGTCAGTGGCACCGGAGGCGGACAAAAGTATGGTAATGTGCTCATACAGCCCATCCTGCTCAGCGACAAGCCGACCTTTCAACCCTTGTTGATGCCTGATGCGAGCGTCAGAGACATTCCCGTCTATGCCCAGCTACGTACTGCCGAAGACCTGTCTCTGGGCTATTACCGCTGCACATTTGCCAACGGCATCATCACCGAAATCACCACCTCCGAGCGTTGTGCGCTCTATCGCATCCGTTGCGCCGATGGTCTGTTTGTCGACATGTCCTCCTTCCTGGGAATGGACTCTATCCCCGACAAGCGTGAGACCCAACAATACGTGGGATCCGCTCTCCGCCTTGTCAGCGACCATGAGGTGGCGGGTCACACCACCGTCCGGGGAGGTTGGAACAATGGCGGCCCCTACACCGTCTACTTCTGCTTGCAGAGCGATGTGCCTTTCAGGTCTTCGGCGGTAGCCGATAGCCTGTCGGCCAAGTTGCTTTTCACCGCATCGTCTGCCACATCCCGATCCTTTGTATCTGGCAACGGACTATCCGCTTCGACAGCCAACATCAAGGTGGGCATCTCCTATGTCTCCGAACAACAGGCGCGCAGCAACATCTGCCAGTATGGTTTCGATGCACAGCTTGACACTCTTCGCTCCACCTGGACGACCCTGTTGCAACGCATCCCTTATCAAGGCACCGACAAGGAACAGCGCATGTTCTATACCGCCCTCTACCATACCCTTCTCATGCCCATTGACAAGACGGGCGAAGAACCGGCAGCCTACCGCAACATGCAGGAGGCACCGTCAAGCCGGATGGCCTATTACGATGACTATTATGCCCTGTGGGACACCTACCGCACGTCGTTCCCCCTGCTCATGGAGTATTATCCCGAGCGGGCTGTCGGTATGATCAATTCGCTGCTCAACATCTATCTGCATGACGGCTATATGCCCGATGCGCGCAGCGGCGACTGCAACGGACGTACGCAGGGCGGCTCACACGCCGAGGTGGTCATCGCCGAGGCCTACGCACGCAGTCTCCAGGGCATCGACTATGACCTGGCTTTGCGTGCCATGCTCAAGGATGCCGAGGTACCGCCTGCCGATGATGAGAAGGAAGGACGTGGCGGCCTCGATGCTTACAAGCGGCTGGGCTACATACCCTATGGTATCCCCCGGGCCGGCACACGCACTGTCGAATACAGTTATGACGACTGGTGCATCGCCCAAGTGGCGCGTGGCTTGGGCCATAGTGACCTCTATGAGAAATACATGATGCGCTCGCGCAACTGGCGCAACCTGTGGCGTGCCGACTATGAGTGGCAGGGCATGCGCGGGTTCATCATGCCGCGCGCTGCCGACGGCCAATGGCTCGACTCCGTGGTCTGGGGCCAATCGGCCGTCTGCCGGCCCAAAATTGCCTATCGTCCCGACACCAAGGTGGCTCCCTGGTACATCCCGTGGTGGAACACTTTCTTCTATGAGGCGCTGTCAGCGGAATATTCGCTCAGCGTGCCCCACGATGTGGCGGGGCTCATCGGACTGTGTGGCGGCGATTCGGCGTTCCGCCATCGGCTCGACGTCTTTTTCGATCAGGGGCATTACAACGTGGCTAACGAGCCTTCGTTTCTCACCCCTTATCTCTACCATTACATCGGACGGCCCGACCTCAGTGCAGCGCGCGTGAGCAGTATTGTCCGTGCCAATTTCTCCGATGCGCCCGACGGCCTGCCCGGCAACGATGACAGCGGGGCCATGTCGTCGTGGCTCATTTGGGCCATGTTGGGCCGTTATCCGGTGGCTGGACAGGCCGCATGGCTCAGGATACCTCCCGTACGCATGCCTGATGACGACGGGCAGATGGCGACAGACAGTCAACCGACAACCGTACAAGGCCGGGATGCTTCCCCCGCAAGAGCTTACGACATGCCGGGCGGCAATCCCATGGCAACCGTGCATTTCGTGCTCAACCGCCAATACCGAAACTGGCCTGTGGCATGGACAGTCGAGGGTGACACGCTCCGCATGGTCTGCCATGGCAACGAATACCGCATCCCGCAATCGGCGGTTGAACGCGCCGACGTGTTCTGCTGGGATAGTCCGCAGTGGACAGGCCGCAGCTACACATGCCGGGGCACCTTCCTCTTCATCTCACGGCGGGCTCTCCGCCAGCTGGTGCGCCGTCATCGCTTTGTCTATGACGGGCTGACATGGCGTGAGGTGGCGCGAGAGGGCACCACCCTACGCGTGCGGGCCGATGACGATGGCACGGAGATGTGGATAGCTACCGACAGGCAACTGCCTTTCGTGGTCAAGATGATAAACAACAAATTAGGAATAGACTGGACTCTGGAATGAAGAAAACACTGTTGACATGGGCGCTCCTCATGGTGGCGCTCTTCACAAACGCACAACCCACGTGGGAACAACTGGGTGGTGTCTATCATGCTTACCCCGAACGGTCGGGCTCCGACTTCCGGGTGCCCGAGGGCTTCGTGCCCTTCTACATCAGCCACTACGGCCGCCACGGGTCGCGGTGGTTGACCAGCGACAGCCGCTACGAATGGGTGATCGGCCACTTTGCCGACAAGAAAAACCTCACGCCCTTGGGACGCAGCGTAGCCCGACGGCTTGCAAAGGTGTGGCGCAACGCCAAGGGCAACGGCGGCAAGCTGACACCGCTTGGCGCACGCCAGCACAAGGCCATCGCCAGCCGCATGCTGGCGGCTTATCCTGAGGTGTTTTCCGGAACGCCTTTCGTCAGGTCGAGGAGCAGCGTGTCGGACCGCTGCCGCAAGAGTATGGCGGCTTTCCTGCAGACGCTTGAGACGCTTCCCGAGGGCTTCATGAACGACTGCAAGACCAGGGAGACTGACATGGCATGGATTGCCTACGACTCGCCGGAGGAGAAACGGCTCACAAGCGAGACAACGGTGAAGGCTGAGGTGAAGCCCGCGAGGTTTCTGCAGGCGTTGTTCAAGGACCCTGGCAAGGTGGACGACGGTCTCAAGTTGATGAGTGAACTTTTCACCATCGCCACCGACATGCAGGACGTGGAGCTGCCAGTCGACTTCCGGGACGTCTTCACGCGCGGTGAGGCCGAGGCCTTCTATTGGCAGAACAACCGCCGCATGTGGATATGCAACGGCTCTTGCGCCACGAACAATGGCATCCCGGCACGCAGTGCCGTCAGCCTGTGGCAGCGCATAGAGGCCGATGCCGACACAATCGTTCGTTTGGGCATTCATGGTGCTGACCTGCGCTTCGGCCACGACACCAACCTCTATCGGCTGCTCACTCTGTTGCGCTTGAGTAGCGAGCGCAGCCGTCCGGCCGATGAGGTGGACCGCATGGACAGTGTGGTGCCGATGGCTGCTAACCTGCAGATGATTTTTATGAGGCGTCCGGGAGCGGATGGCGTCTATGTGGCTTTCCTCCATAACGAGCGACCGGTCTATGCGCTGGGATGCCAGTCGGTGGCTGCCAGTTCTTATGTCTATGCCTGGGACTCGGTGAAGGCTTTCGCCCACCGCCGCATAGCGTCGCTGCGTCGTCTGCATGTCTTGTCGGAGGTCAACACCCTGGTGGGCACCGACCAGGCAACGACACGCTCCAAGGGCATCTACGGCAAAGGGTCGGAGGAGCACGGGCAGACGCTGCCGGCTGTGCTCGTGCCTCATGGACAGAACTTCTGGACACCGCAGACACGTGCCACGGAACAGAAATGCATCGCTCCATACTATTACCCGGACAGTCTCTTGCAGGGCATCCGCTGCAGTCATTGGCTTGTGGGAGGCTGTACGCAGGACTATGGGTCGTTCACAATCACGGCGCAGGGCACCGGACCTGTGCGCCTCGGGGTGGAGGAGGGAAGTACGCCCTTTTCCCACGACGGGGAGCTGGCCCATCCCTATTATTATGCGGTGCGTCTGCCCCGTGAACATCTGCGCATGGAAGTCACGGCCCTGTCGCATGCGGCCCTGTTGCGCATCACGCCCGAGACTGACGGGGACGTGCATATCGTGGTGCGCCCCAACAGCGACGAGCGCGAAGGAACCGTGATGCTCGACACGCTGCAACGGCGTGTCTTTGCTTCCAATCCCGTGCACCGCATCTACCAGGGATGGGGCGAGCGGGCGGGTTTTGCGGGACACTTGGCCCTGGCCTACGCCGACAAACCTGTGACATCTGGAGCCAACGATTCGGTGGTCTGGATTACCTTTCGTGGCCGTGCCGGACAATCCATTGTACTCTCGGCTGCCACCTCGTTCACCAGTCAGGTTGAGGCCGAGCGCAACAGGACTGTTGAGACGTGCGGTCTCGACTTTGGTGGTATGGTGAAGGCCAATGCCGCCCAGTGGGACGAACGGTTGGCCAGGATTGAAGTGGAGAGTGGTGACAGCGCCAAGGTGCGCCAGTTCTATGGCGCCCTCTACCGTTCGAGCTTCCTTCCGCATGAGTTCAGCGATGTGCCCGACAACCGTGGGCTGCGCGCCTGTCCGCGCTTTGCCGACGGCAAGGCCGAGGCAGGCGAGCGGCAGACGATGTACATGGACTACAGCATGTGGGACATCTATCGGGCGGAGATGCCGCTCCTCCAGCTCCTCGACACCACGCTGACGGCTAGTATGATGCAGAGTCTCTGCCGCATGTACCGTGCCGGAGGGTGGATGCCCGTCTTTCCCTGTTGGAACGCCTATACGGCGGCGATGATTGGTGACCATGCGGCTGCTGTGCTGGCCGATGCTGCGGTGAAGGGCGTGAAGGGCTTCGATTTGCGGACGGCCTACGAGGGCGTGCGCAAGAATGCCTTTGACACACCTGCCGACCTCAAGACCTATCGCGATGGCATGGGGCGGCGCGCGCTGACGAGTTATCTGCGCTATGGCTATGTGCCTCTCGAGGACAGCGTGCCCGATGCCTTTCATACGCGTGAACAGGTGAGCCGCACATTGGAGTATGCTTACGATGATTTTTGCGTAGCCCAGCTGGCCGGCGTTTTGGGACGCGAGACCGACCGCCAACAACTGATGGCACGCTCGCGCAACTGGCGCAATGTCTTCAATCCCAAGACACGATGGGCAGACGGTCGACATGCACCCCGTAACGGACAACGGACTGGCGGGGAATTTCTCTGCAATGAGGACCTGCTGGGCAGGGTGCCGTTTGTCACAGAGGGTGCTGTGGCCCACTATTCGTTTTATGTGCCCCACGATGTGTACGGATTGATGGAGGCTATGGGCGGGCGCGACAGTCTCTCGCAGAGGCTCGACCGTCTGTTTGCCCTTCGCGCCTCCGATACAGACTCCTTGTCGACCGGTCGCATGGCCTACTGGCATGGCAATGAGCCTTGCCACCACATCGCTTACCTCTACGCATGGACGGGCGAACCGTGGAAGACACAGTTTCTCGTGCATGAGATTTTGCAGACCGAGTATCTCGATGAACCTGGTGGTCTGTCGGGCAACGACGATGCCGGACAGATGAGTGCCTGGCAGGCGTTTGGCATGATGGGGTTCTATCCTGTTTGTCCGGGTACGCCGATTTACATTCTCGGCACGCCTGCATTCGACAGGATCCGGCTGGGACGCTTCGAACTGGAGGCCGAAGGTGCCGGCGATGGAAACATATACATTCAGTCGGCCACATGGAACGGCGCCTCCTACGACCGTTCCTACATCACCCACGACATGATTTCTGGTGGAGGGCGTCTGGTGCTCACCATGGGGCCACGGCCCAACAAGCAGTGGGGCAGTGGGGCTGCGGCCCTGCCTCCCGATACGGTGCGCTGATCAGACGGTGCGAGAGATGTCTTTTTTTACGCCAAAAAGCCAATGGGCCAACGTGTCGCTCGTGCGTATCACATTGCTCATCATCAGGCTCAACCCCACCACGACAATCGATACCAGGAATGAGCAGACGAACTCCAATGAAGGATTATAATTGTCTCGGAAGAAATCGCCCACCATCTCCAAATGTCGGGGCAGGAAAAAATAATGCAGCAGATACACGTCCAGCGTTCTTTTTCCTATGTATTGCAGTGCCCTGCCCAAGATGGTGGTTTGCCGGAACGATTCCTCGTGCTTTCTGAAGAAGTTGAACACGATGCAAATGCCGGCAATGCCCAAGAAAACATTCTCTAGTACTCGTACTGGCGTAACGTCAGGGAAAGAACCCTTTATCTTTATAAAAGCTATGAGGAAGAACGCAACCAGCAAGACAGGGAAATATTTTCCCTTCAGGAAATCGACAAACGAACTGAAGTGGCTCTTTACGTAAGCTCCAAAGCTAAAGAACACGAAATACCATAGTTGGTCAAATTGAAACGCGCCCCAAACTGGAAGCCTTGTCATTCCGAAAAACAAGACAGACATCACGAGCAATGCCTTGTATTGAAAACGGGCAGGCATCATCTTGCAAAGCGAATACGCAAGGAAATATTGGAACAATGTAATGGTAAACCAATATCCCAACTTTGCGCTATCCCTAAAACCGTCTATTACATTGAAATCAAGCAGATAACAAAAGAGCAACATAAAGACAAAAGTAGGTACCAGCTGTATCTTCGCCTTTTTCTTGATGAAGGGAATGACATCCTGCAGTTTCCATACCACGCCCGGCTTGTCAACCAGAAAGCCGCTGACGAAAAAGAACAGCGGCATCCTTATCATTATAAACAGGTCGTTGTAACTATTACCCCCCCCTAAACTGTTAAAAAGATGAAATGAAAAAAGATGAACATGGCTATATACTACCAGTATCATCGTCAATCCTCTCATCGCATCCAAATACTCAATTCTCTTCTTAAACTGCATTGTCCTTATGTCTGCACCACTTGGTTGAAGTTTTTACAACATCTTGGGTAACAAAAGTTGCCGGAGATGTTGGCATGTCAGAATTTCGCTTACCTCGGTGGTACAAAACAAAAGCAATGAAAACTCTGAAATGACATGGCAAAATTAGCGATAAAATCCGAGGTAGTCACGCCATACGGCAGAATATTTTTCATTTTAGAGTAGATTTCAGCATGGGAGATGTTGTTTCTTGTCACTTAAATTCGAAATTCAAGTAAAATAACGGACAACAGACCTTCTCAGAATTGCGTATTTGCAACGAAGCATGTGCGTGTCTGCAAATACGCAATTCTGATGAATGTTTGTGTAAAGTGTTAATATTCCGATTGTTACAAACGATAAACTGAAGACTCAAACGCCGTGCGCACTTCTGCTCTTGCGAAAGGCGGCTTATCAAGCATTGATAGATGCCGTATCGACTCTGCATAGGTGCCATACCGTGCGTCAATGAGGTGTCGGTCGCGACATGATTCACCGTCTTTCGAAGCGTTCCATCTGTCAGTCAGTGTCATTGTCGCTGCCGATTCTCTCTTTCGCTGCTCTGAAAGTACCCTGCAGCGCTCCAGATTGAGGTCCTCGCATCACCCTGTTTTTTCGGAAATCATACGACAGATTGCGTATCCGCTAAGAGTTGTTGAGCATTTTGTGGCGATAAATCTGAAACTTGAGTTGGTGACGGCAAATCCGAAAATTGAGTAAAAAAGATGAGCCGGAAAGCGACTAAGGCTTTCCGGCTCGTGAGTTCAAATGGTACCAATTGGTTTTTACTGTCTCCTAACGTTCTTTTCCGAAAATCCTCAGCAGATAGAGGAAAAGGTTGATGAAGTCCAAATAGAGCGTCAGAGCACCCATGAGCGCCACCTTCTGTGAACCCTCGCTCATGTCGGGTTGCATGGCCAGCATCTCGCGAATCTTCTGCGAGTCCCAGGCGGTGAGACCTACAAAGACGACTACGCCCACATAACTCAGCACCAGCGTGAGCATGCTGTTGTGCAGGAACATGTTGACCACTGTGGCCAGGATAAGGCCGATGAGCGCCATGAAGAGAATGCTGCCCATCTTAGACAAGTCACGTTTGGTGGTGTAGCCGTAGAGGGCGGTAGCAGCAAAGGTGCCGGCAGTGATGAAGAACACGCTGGCGACCGATGTCAAGGTGTAGGCCAGGAAGATGGCTGACAGCGTGACACCATTGAGCGCCGAGTAGATGGCAAACAACGTGGTGGCGGTGCTCAAAGACAGGTGGTTGATGCGGGCTGTTGTGTAGAACACCAAGCCCAGCTCGGCGATGAGCAACACCCAAATGGCGCCGCGGCTCGTGTAGATGAGTTGCATCAGTGACGGACTTGTGGCCACTCCATAGGCGCAGATGCCCGTAATGGCCAAAGCCAGCGTCATCCACAAATATACTTTGCGCATCAGGGCGGGGAAGGCACTACTCAGTGCGCCTCCGCGTTGACGAACGATTTGTTCCAGTTCTTGTACTTCCATAATGTTCTTGATTTGTGTTATAAATGATGTTGGTTGCAAATTTATTGCATTACCTTCTTAAATACAAGAACTGTGCCAGTTTTTTAATGATTTTTGTGTTCTGTGGTGCCTTCATAGTCTGTCACTTTGAGGGATATAGGCCTGACGAAAGTTGCAACGTGTGCGAGAGAACCCCGTGTCAGCCGTTGCTTTCCGGTTTCCTTTCAGTTGCCAAAACACTTGCAAGACAGGCTGTTTTGTTTTCAATTTATGAATTAGAAAGGCTAAAATCTGACAAATGTTCAGTTTTTATCCTTTTTCCGTACCTTTGCAGTCAACAAACACAACTGTAATCGCTTATGAGAAAACTTATCCTTCTAACATTGTTCTTCTTGGCTGGCCTTTGCGCCCATGCCAAGGACATCACACCTTCGCAGGCCACGAGCATAGCCCGTCGGTTTCTCGGTCGCCAGGCAAGCATCGGCGCCAAGAAGGCTGCCGAAAAATTGCAGCTGGCCTACACGGGCCGCAACGCCACCGGGCAAAACTGCCTCTACGTGTTCAACTCCATCAGTGCGCAGGGGTATGTCATTGTGGCTGCCGACGACCAGGCCGATGAAATCCTCGGCTACAGCGACCACGGCTCATTCTCTTTAACCGACATGCCCGATAACATGCAGTCGTGGATGGCTTCCTATGTCGACCAGATCAGTTATCTCAAGCGCAATCATCTCAAGAAGCCGGCAAACGGTGCCGTAACATTATACGACACGGAGGTGAAGCCTCTGCTGGGCAATATACAGTGGAACCAAGACTCACCCTACAACGACCAGTGTCCTGTCTACGACATCAGTTCGCGTTGTGCCACAGGTTGTGTGGCCACGGCCATGGCGCAGGTCATGTACTATAACCGCTGGCCTGAGCAGGGCGTGGGAACCCATACATACGCTCCCTCCATCCTCTACGGCAAGACGCTGACTGCCGACTTTGCCAACACTCGCTATGACTGGGACGCCATGCTGCCCCAATATGACGCCAACAGCAGCGACGAGGCGTGCAACGCCGTGGCCCAGCTGATGCTCCATTGCGGCATATCGGTCGACATGCAGTATTCCAGTTCGAGCGGCGCGACCAGTCTTTCTGTTCCGCAAGCTCTAATCAACTACTTTGGCTATGACCGCGGCATTGCCTACCGTACGCGCCAGAACTATTCATCAACCGAGTGGCAAAGCATCATCATCGACGAACTCAACCACCATCGCCCTCTCATTGCCTTAGGCCAATCGTCGGCTGGTGGCCACTGCTTTGTCTTCGACGGCTATGACCGAAATGGTCTTGTCCACGTCAACTGGGGCTGGGGCGGCATGAGCAACGGCTACTTCCGCACTTCCGCCCTTACGCCAGCTACACAGGGAATCGGTGGAGCCGAAGGAGGCTTCAACTACAACCAGTACATCGTTACAGGTATCCAGCGTCCTGTCGGCAACAGCTATGCCGACATTGAACTCGTCTCGAGCGAAGGCCTCGTACCCAGCAAGACTCGCGTGGCCTCGGACGAAACGCTTAGCATTGCTCTCCATGGCACCCTCTACAATGCTGGCTGGCAAGATGCTGCCCTTCATTTTGGCCTGGTCGCCGTCGATGCGAACGGACAGCAGACGGTCATCGAAAGCCTCAACGTCCCAGATACCGTGTTGATGGGGTATATGTATAACGGCCTCGCCTTCGACAGTGTGGCTTTCAGTTCGCTTGCCGACGGCTCTTATCGCCTCTATCCCGCAGCCCGTTCCGCCGAGGATGGTTCGCCCTGGCAACCCATCCGCGATGAATATGTGGGGTACCCCAACTACCTCAACGTCAGTGTGGCACATGGCGACGTCAGATTCTCCTATCCCGACTACTTCTGCCTCAATGCTGACAGCGTATCGGTCGAGACTGAGGTGTTTGCAGGACGGCTCACGCAAATGACTGCCCATATCGTCAACTCGGGCGATGTCAACTACCTTGGTGAGGTGCAACCTCTATTGCTCGACGCCCAGACAGGGCGCAAGGTGGCTGAAGGAACCAAGCAGAAGATTGACCTTGAACCAGGCGGTGACATTGAAGTCAGCTTCACGGATGTCTTCAGTGTGGCACCCGGCAACTACCTGCTTACTTTCATCGACGATGATGAGCGCCACATCTGCAATAGCCGAAAAGTCAGTATCCTGACGGCTCCAGATGAGGCTGCGGTGACTCCTGCTGAGCAGCTTGCCTTCAAGGGTATCGTCGACAAGGCTCTTCTTGACGTTACCGCACGCATCCGTTGCACCTCCGGTTTCTATTCAGGTTATGCCTACCTCTTTATTCTCAATGAGAGTGGTGCTGTGCAGAAAGGTTGTCTCGACCCACAATATTTCCGTGTGAAGGAAGGCAAGGTGGCCGATGTGCGCTTCACGGGTCCCTTCGAGAACGGTGTGGACGGCACGGTCTATACGGCCACCATCCTGCTCTACGATGGCACCAATTATTCCATCCTCGCCCCGCGGGAGATGTCGACCTGCCAGTTTACCCTCGGAACGGAGACAGGCATCAACGGTGTCTCTTTCGGCAAGGACGGACGTAACGCCGCCACCCTCTACAATGTCAATGGCACACGCATCCAGGCAGCCGACCTCAGCACCTTGCCTCATGGCACCTACATTGTGAAATCAAATGGCAAGAGCTTCAAATTTTCCAAGTAAACACATACGAACCCACATATCTTTGCGCTTATGAACAAGAACAACATACAGTTACTGGCCACCGTGGCGTTGATGGCCCTGTCGGCCTCCGCCCTGTCGGCGCAGACCAAGGCACCCTTTGGCACAGCCATGCCGCACCGGGGCCTAAACGCCCTGAAACTCTCTGAGACGAGTCCGGCAGACGGTATCAAGACCGTACGCACGATGAAGTCGCGGGCACCCCTGACGTCACTGGCACCCTCTCCCTTTTACGGCCGCACCTTCTATGGCTCGCTCATCAATAGTACCGACTGGAATAACGTCTCCATCGCGCAGGTGCCCTATGGCATCTATTCGTTTGAGATTGGCGACGACATCGCACCCCAAGCTGTCATGACCGACCTTAGCTACAATTTCCTCTCTGGTGCCTATACGGGCTACAACTTTATCGGCATCTATGCCATGCAGGTCATGGGCGGCCTCAATGGTGCCCGATACATCACCATCGACCCGGCAGCCAAAAAGGAACTGAAGAATGTCATGTACGATATCAGTAAGGGTAGCTACTCGCTCCTGCCCTCTGCCATGGCCTACAATAACATAGACAACACCATCTACTCCATGCAGTACAACGATGAGCTGTCGGGCCTCAACTGGTGCTGCTACAATACTGACTACGACTGGATGGACAAGATTGCGGCCTTCCGTGGCAAGTATAACGTGCTTACGCTGGGCAATACGCCCGACGGAGAGATGTATTTCATCAATGCCTATGGCGACCTCTATCGCATCAACCGCGCCAACGGCCGGCCGTCGCTCATCGCATGGACCGGTACCACGCCTTTGGCCTACTCGCAGTCGATGACCTACGACAACCGTACGGGACTCTTCCTGTGGGCTGCTATCACCGACGAGGGCAACTGTCTCTACAGCGTCGACCCGGAGACTGCACAAACTGAACTAGTCAGCAAGTTTGGCAAGCAGGAGCAGTTCTCGGCCATCTATTCGCTTGAGGAGAGTGCAAAGGATGATGCCCCCGCCAAGGTGGGTGACCTCAAGCTTGACTTCTCGCAGGCAGGCGGTCTCGACGGCACCATCACCTTCACCTTGCCCAAGCAGACCTATGCCGGTGCTGCACTCGGCATGTCGACCCTCAACGTGTGGCTCGACGGCCAGAACCTCAAGGGCACTAACGTCCAGCCTGGCGAGCGCGTCAGCATCCCCGTCTCGCTGTCGGAGGGCAACCACTACATTGCGGTGAACACCAAGAATGACGCGGGCTGGTCACCACTCGCCTCGCTCAAGCAGTATGCGGGCTTCGACACGCCTGTGGCACCTGTGGCGCCATCGTTTGCCAATGCTAACGGCACCAACACGCTCACGTGGACAGCACCTGACGAGGGTGTCAACAAGGGCTACGTCGACACGGCGGCCCTAACCTACACCGTGGTGCGTATGCCTGACAGCGTGACCGTGGCCGACAACTATGCCGGCACCACCTTCACCGAGCCGACGCCAGCTGCCCTTCACAGTTATTCTTATCGTGTCTATGCCACCAACCATGGCAAACGGGGCGTATATGCCGAGTCTGACAAGGTGACATGTGGCGATGCCTATACCACACCCTACTATCAGACCTTCGACAGCCAGCATGCCTTTGATGACTACTTCTCCGTCATCGACAACAATGGTGATGGAACCAAGTGGAAATACCAGGAGTATGGCAACATCGTGCGTTTTGACCTTCCGTGGGACAGCGACCAGCCTGCCGACGACTGGCTCATCACGCCGGCCATCTCGCTTCAGGGTGGGACGGCCTATCGCGCCACCATAAACCTGAAGACCTTTTCAAAGGGCTATCCCGAATATTTCGAACTGCTCATCGGCACTGACCCGAAGGACATCACGACCTTCCGCAAGTTCAACACGGCCGACAGTGTGGAACTCTATGAGACCTACACCAACTATTCGGCCTCGTTCAATGTCTCCGCAACAGGCAAATACTATGTGGCACTGCGCTATCTCGGACAAAAGAGCAAGAACAGCACCATGCTGCTGGTGAAGAGTTTTGCCGTCGACGAGATTGGTAACACGCTGGCGCCCGCTGCCTCGTCTGACCTCAAAGTGGTGGCCGGTGCTGACGACAAGATGGAAGCCACAGTCAGCTTCACCACCCCCAAGAGCAATCTCGGCGGCGATGTCCTCAGCGAAATCACCAAGGTCAATGTCTACCGCAACGATGAGGCGGAGCCTATCCATGTTTTCGATCATCCTGCCACGGGATCAGCCCTTTCGTGGACTGACGCCAAGGTAAAACATGCGGGCATGAACACCTATTGGGTCAAGGCCGAAAACGCCTATGGCGAAGGGGGTGCCGCCGTCGACTCGGCCTTCGTAGGTTGCTACGAAGCTCCTTACCTGGAGACGTTCGACACGCGGGCCTCGGCTGAACACTATACGGTGCAGATGCAAGGTGTGGATGAGAGCAACAAGGACAGTTACCTCTGGAAATACAGCGAATACAACCAGTGCATGACAATCTATGCCTTCAACGGACAAGCTGACAACACGCTAGCCTCATGGCTCATCACGCCGCTCGTCAAACTCGACGCCAACTCGGTCTATACGCTGGACTACAAGAAGAATTTCTCAAGATATATCAACAGCCAGGCGGGTACATATACTACAGAAGGCCGTGTCTTCATGGGGCAGGCCGCTGACTCGGCCAGTCTCACCACCGACATCGGTGTGCTGCCAGCCAACGTCGGCTACGGTTTTGAGTCCGCTTCCAATCGGGTGGTCACCAAGGATGCGGGCAAGTATTGCTTTGGTTTCAACATCGTCTCCAAAGGACAATACGACAACATCATGGCCGATCTCGATGATGTCAGCCTAACCTATGTGAAGTCGGCTTTCTCGCCTCTTGAAATCTCCAATCTCAAGGCTGTGGCAGACTCGACGGGCGCACTTGCGGCAACACTCTCTTTTGACGCTCCTGCCACCGACTATCAGGGGACGCGTCTTAGCGATAATCTTACGGTCTATATCTACCGTGGCAGTTCGTCTATCCCTGTCTGCACCAAGACCGATGTCATGCCCGGTTCACACGTCACATGGACTGACACAGAAGTGCAGCATGGACAAAACCAATACTCCGTCATAGCAGAGAACCAGTATGGACGCAGTGAAATGGCCTCAGCCAACCTCTTTGTGGGAATTGACCGACCGTCAAGAGTGGCCCAGCTTGCCATTCATGGTAGTGCTGACAACCAGCATGCTGTCATCACCTGGCAGGCGCCTGAGGTGGGGCACAACGGAGGCGTGGTGCTGAAAGATGGTCTCACCTATCGTGTGCTCCAGTATGATGCCGACGAGCGCACGCTCACTATCGTGGCCGACGATGTGGAGGGCCTCACTTGCACAATAGACCGCAGCGACCTCAGCAAACAGGAGGTGCTCTACTACGGCGTGGTGGCCAAGAATGCTGAAGGCATCGGCGACACGGTGGTCACCAACTGCACCATTGGCAAGCTCTACGAGTTGCCGTTCCATGAGTCGTTTGCCGACCGCCAGCTCAACACATCCCCATGGATCATCAATTCTGAGAATACCAGTGTACTCAACTGGGGCACCGCCTGCCCGACGGGCGAGGATGGCTCATACAACCAGGCTACGCCGCAGGATGGCGATGATGGTTGCGCTTATTTCTACAACGGCAGTTACTATACCACCTATGCTGGAGCGGGCTTCATCTCACCCAAGGTGGCCATGGACGGAAAGGCCAACTACCTCTCGTTCTGGGTCTACAACTATGCGCCGAAGTATGAGCAGCACCCCTATGTGGTGGTCTATGTCCGCGCTGACGATGGCCAATACACACAGGTGGCTAGCTACGATATCTCGACTGACGACGGTAGTGAGGGGTGGAAGCAATACCGTGTGGAGCTCAGCGACTTCAAGGACTGCCACTTTGCCAGTTTTGCCTTCTACGCCTACACCGCAGGCTATCAGGAGGCGGTCTACCTTGACAACATTCTTGTGGGCGACGCAGAGGCAACAGCCATCCGCAACACTAAGGCTGACGGAACGGCCAAGGTGGTGAAGTGCACTGAATGGTTTGACCTCAATGGACGCAAGGTCAACGCATCCGGGAAGGGTGTCTACCTGATGAAGAATACCTATTCAGACGGATCGCAGAAGACTATGAAAGTTGTGAAGTAAGATCACACCGGGACCCTATAAAACGACAAGGGGAAGAAAGCCAACACGGCTTTCCTCCCCTTGTCGTTTTATAGGGTCCCCCCCCTCTCTTTGCCAGATGGGACGGTCCGGAATTTACTCGTTCTTTGCCAACCGCTGATAGAGGGAGGGTGTCATGCCTGTCATTTTTTTGAAGGCAGCGATGAAGTTGGAGGCCGACTTGAATCCGACGCTTTCCGATATGCCTTGTATGCTGTAGTTGCTGTATTCGGTGTTGTCTTTCATCCTTCTCATGGCTTCCTTGATGCGATGCTCGTTGAGAAGGGTCCGGAAATTCTTGTTGTACGTGGAGTTGATGGCCTGCGACACGTAATTGGTGTTTGAGCCTATAATCTGTGCCAGGGTCGACAGGCTGAAGTCGGGGTTGCAGAAGTTTCGTTCGTCCTTGAGGGCCTCGGCGATGCTCTGCAACAGTTGCTCGTTGACGGCGGTGGGCTTGCTGGATAGCGTGAGCCCTTCCGAAGTGGGGGAGGGGGACGTGGCGTTGCTTTTGGCTTCCACCAGTTCGTTATTGCGGTCGTACAGCGCTATATTGGTGTCGTAAAGCACCTTGCGCTGGCGTTGGATGATGATGATGGCTGCCGCAGCGGTCACCACGAGGATGGCCAGCATCACCAGACAGATCTTTTGGTAGAGGATGGTTTTCTTTTGACTGCTGATGATAAGTTGGGTCTGCCGGTTCTCGTAGTTGAGGTGTTGGTTCTTGATTTTTGAGTATTCGTTGAGATTGAGCAGCGAGTCGTTATATCTGAAGAACTCGTTCTGGTAATAGAGGGCTTTCTCCTTGTTGCCCATCTTGGTGTAGATGCGCATGAGCCCCTTGTAGCAGTCGGCGAGCAGATAGGCGAACGGGTTGCTGTCATGAGAGCCTGACTGACGGTTGATTTCATGGGCCAGTGTGTCATATTTCAATAGGGCGTCGAGGGCTTTCCGAAGTTGTCCTTGTTTCTCATAGCTCTGGTAAATCTCGGAATAGGGATAGACCTTTTGCTTGTTGGACAGATGATGGGTGTTGGCTGTCGCGATTGCCTTGTTCATCCACTGTATCTTCTCGTCTTGTCTGTCTCGGCTTCCGGCAATGAAGCCGTTGTTGAAGTAGTAGTAGAACAGCTGCATGCCGCGGTCTACGCCTTGCAGGTCTTTCACTTTCTTGTTGAGGCGCTCTGCATAGTCGCCCTTTCCAATGTTGCAGCTGGCACCGATCATGTTGTTGAGAAACTTAAACTGCATCCCGGCGTTGTGGGCGGCTTTGCTCAGTTTGAAACCACTCTCATAAATGTCGAGCGCTTGGGCAAAGTCCTGGTAGACGGAGTAGATGCCGCCAATGTTATAGTAGGTGTCGAGCAAGTCGGCCGTATCCTTGTGCGCACAGCCCTCTTCCATCTGAACATATTTCAGAAAGCACGACAGGGCGGTGTTGTAGTCGCTCTTTTGTAGGCAGGCTTTGCCTTTGAGCATGAATGGGCGGGCGGCGCTGGTCTTATTCTCGGCACTCGTGGCGGGGAGGGTGGTGGCGAGGGTAGTAAGGAAAATCATGGCCAGGCATAGAATCTGCTGCATGGGTGTGTTGTTTTCGGTTGTTTTGTGTATTCCGGGTGTTAAGGGTATGCCGTCAGAATGTCAGTTTCATATTCAAGTGGAGCAATCCTTCCATCATGAACGGCTCAGAGGTGGCCACGAAGCCGAGTTTCTCGTAGAAGGACTTCTTGGTCAGTTGGGCCTCGATGTCGATGTGGCCCACATCGGTCAGACGCTCCCTGACGGTGGCTATCGCTGCCTTCATAATTAGCAGCCCGTAGCCTTTGCCACGCTCAGTGGTGATGACGCGGCCAATGCTCGTGCTGGACATCTTGGTGCCGGCGGGGCATACGCGGCATTGGGCTACCACCTTTTCACCGCGGGTAAGCCACAGGTGGATGGCGGTCTGGTCGTTGTTGTCAAGGTCTTGGTATACACAGTTTTGTTCCACGATGAACACTTCCGAGCGGACGCGAAGCAACTCGTACAGTTCTGCGCAGGTAAACTGGTCGAATGTCTTGGTGTGGAGGACGCAGTCCGTGGGCATTTCCTGCATCCAATTGTCAATGTCGTGATGGATAGCCATGTCTGTCATTCTTGCCTTTTTGTAGTTTAGTTCTATGTTCTTGTCTTACCGTCTTTCATTCTATTGATGTGCGATTTACGCTATTCTCATGCAAAATTACGACTTGCTCACCATTCTTCCAAATATTTTGAAAACCAATCTGCTTTCCTGTTACATCCAGAATAAGCTTTAATATATAAGGTGATTACTCTTTAAACCTTTCGTTTTGTCAAACAAAGCGAAAACATTGCATAAATTATTCATTTTTTCTTGGAAACATTTGGTTGGTATACTGAAAAGCAGTA
>CAVDNW010000004.1:0-123565 GCA_963610435.1 Oscillospiraceae bacterium
GGTGTGGAGCCTGTACGGTCATACCGCCCTCCGTTTCCAAGATTCAACACAAGGAATTGACTTGGCCATCAACTACGGGATATTCGATTTCAGACAAAATAATTTTGTCCTTCGTTTTGTCTTTGGTCTCACCGACTATGAAATGGGCATTGAGCCTTTTCAAATGTTCATGATGGAATATGCACGGAACGGTCGCGGTGTAATCGAACAACGCCTAAACCTCACTAACGAAGAAAAGATGGCCATTGCCACAGCTATCTCTAAGAATTATGAGACCGCCAATCGCACTTACCGATATAATTATTTCTACGACAACTGCACAACTCGTGCTCGGGACATTATCATCAACAATATAGACGGGCATGTGGAATACCCTTTTACCACTTACAAGACGTCTTATCGAGAACTGATCCACCAATGGAACATCAAGCATCGATGGGCACGCTTTGGGAATGACTTACTCCTTGGCTTCGGGGCCGATTCGCACACGAGTCAGGTACAACAGCAATTTCTGCCCGACACATTGCGAAAAGACTTCGCTTCGGGCTTCATTATCAATCCAGCAGGAATGCGTCGGCCTTTAGTAGATTCCACCTTTGAGGTACTGAAGCCCAACAGCTTCAACATTCACACAGAAACAAACATATGGGATAAGTTAAGTCCACGTTGTACATTTTGCATATTCTTCGTAATTATACTTGTGTCATCACTGTTGGAATGGAAACGCAAAAGGCCTTTCTGGCTTGTAGACGTGACCCTACTGACACTGGATGGTTTAGCAGGACTCATCTTATTGGCAATGGTATTTTCACAACATCCCACCGTCAATTTCAATTTACAGATATTGCTGTTAAATCCATTGTCTATCATATTTGCATATTCAACTATCAATCAGCAAGTTAAAGGCTTTTGCCATTGGTACTGGAAATTATATATGTCTCTCATCGTTCTATTCCTTATTGGCAACATTTTCCAAAATTATGCAGAGGGGATGAACATTTTGGCATTAATTTTGATGACACGTTGTGTATTAAACATCTGCACGCTTAACGCAAAAAAGTAACCGCATGAGATATTTGGCGTTCATACTAGCCGCCCTCACATCTGCCGAGATGCAAGCCTTTCAACTTGCACCTCGTCTTGTCGTGAATGTGACCATCAACCAATTGAGGACCGACTATATGGAAGCTTTCGCCCCACTCTATTCGCAAGGAGGATTCCGAAGACTGCTCGATGATGGTCTCGTCTATGATGGCGCCAGCTATCCATTCTCACCCGTTGACAAAGCATCGGCAACTGCCTCTCTTTCAACTGGCACGATTCCATTCTACAATGGCATCATCGGCAACCGATGGCTTGACCGTGAAACCTTACAACCAGTATTCTGCGTTGACGACTCTCGGCATTTCACCACAGCAGACCGCCTTAAGACATCGACCATTGGCGACGAACTCAAAGTCAGTTCCAATGGAACAGCAATCATATATTCGTTTGCAGTTGACCGCGAGTCCGCCATTCTGTCAGGCGGACACGCCGCAAATGGAGCATTTTGGATGGACGAGAATGGCGAATGGCAAGGGGCATCCTATTATAGCAACAACCTCCCCGAATGGCTAAAAGCCTACAACAGACTACACGCAAAACACCCAATAAATACAAGTTTTACCAATGATGATGTCATTGATGCGTCCCTCAATGCCATCACTCAAGCAGCAATGGGCAAGGACGAAGTTTCAGACATGTTATTTGTAAATCTCTCGGCCACCAAAGCAGACAAGACTCCTGTGACACATTGGCAGACCGAGATGGAGAGCGTGTACATGCAACTCGATAAATCACTGGAACGCCTCATCAGTAGTATTGAGAAGCATCTCAGCCTAGACCGGGTGCTCTTCGTCGTCACATCGACAGGCTACACAGACGAGACTGCAACTAATATTAAGCAATATCGCATCCCGACAGGCACTTTTTATATCAACCGCACATCGTCTCTGCTCAACATGTACTTAAGCGCTATCTACGGGCAAGGACGATATGTGGAGCAATGCTATGGCAATCAAGTTTACCTGAACCACAAACTCATTGAGCAAAAACGGGTAAGCATGTCGGAGATACTGACACGATGCCAAGAATTCTTAATGCAAAATGCTGGCGTGGCCGACGTCTATACCAGCGAACGCCTGTTGGCCGGCAACAACGACATCCTCAAAATCAGAAATGGCTTCAATCCGGCACTGAGCGGGGATATCATCATTGATGTAGCACCCGGCTGGAAGCTCTTAAACGAAGATACCCAAGAGACATACACTAGTAGAGCAGGCTTTGTCCCTTTTCCCATCATTTTTATGGGAGAAGATGTGAAGCCCCAGCGCATTGCAACCCCTGTCACAGTTGACCGTATTGCACCAACACTGGCAAAAGCCATTCGCATCCGAGCACCCAACGCATGCACTTCCGCCCCTCTTTTTTGACCACCAAATTAACTTGAACACGCGTTTGAGACCAATGGCGATTGCTAATAGCCTATCCGTCACGAAACGGACCAAATCTCCCATGGAGTCAACTGAATAACAAGCAAACGCTGTAAAGATACATGAACGGCAAAAAAGAATACAAAGAACAAATAAGGCGCTAGTACTAATTAATAACATAGTTTTGTGTATATTACGGAATAAAATTCGTAATTTTGCAATCTGAACGAATACAAAAAAACGACATATAATGAATTTAAACAACTTTTTAAAGTCATTGTTCGGTGACAAGTCGTCACGAGACATGAAGCTCATCCAACCCCTTGTGGAAAAGGTGAAAGCAGCGTATCCAGATATACAGAAGCTGAGCAACGATGAGCTGAGGGAAAAGACCAAGGCAATACAAACCTACGTGCAAGATGCAGGCAAGCCCTACCGCGAGAAAATTGCAGAGCTGAGAGCTAAAATCGAGGACACTCCCATCGACGAACGCGAGCCAATCTTCGACGAGATAGACAAACAAGACAAAGAGATGCTTGAGGCTCTAGAGAAGGCACTCAATGAAGTCATGCCAGTGGCCTACAGCATCGTGAAAGACACGGCGCGGCGCTTTAAGGAGAATACAGACATTATTGTGACCGCTACGGACTTCGATCGCGAGTTGGCTGCCAAGCCAGCAAACGACTTCATCACCATTGACGGCGACAAGGCAATCTATCACAACGAGTGGACTGCAGGCGGAAACACAGTCAAATGGGACATGGTCCACTACGATGTTCAGATTTTCGGTGGAATAGCCCTGCATCAAGGTAAGATTGCTGAGATGGCTACAGGTGAAGGTAAAACACTCGTTGCCACGCTACCGGTGTTCCTCAATGCACTCACAGGCAACGGAGTTCACATGGTGACCGTCAATGACTATCTTGCTAAACGTGACTCCGAATGGATGGGGCCGCTCTACGAGTTCCACGGACTTTCCGTAGACTGCATCGACAAGCACCAGCCCAATTCACCCGAGCGCCGAAAAGCCTACCAGGCCGACATCACGTTCGGAACCAACAACGAGTTTGGTTTCGACTATCTGCGCGACAATATGGCTCTTTCACCAAATGACCTGGTGCAACGTCGCCATAACTTTGCTATCGTTGACGAGGTTGACTCTGTGTTGATTGACGATGCGCGCACACCACTCATCATCTCCGGCCCTATCCCCAAAGGCGACGATCAGATGTATGAGGAATATCAGCCATTGGTGGAGAGGCTCTACGAAGTACAGCGCAAGCAAGCCACTGAATTGCTTGCTGAAGCACGCCAAAAAATCTCCGAAGGACGTAAGGTCCAAGACAAGAACAAGTCACAGCAATTACTGGAAGAAGGTTTCCTAAGCCTTTTCCGATCTTACAAGGCATTGCCCAAGAATAAAGCCCTTATCAAATACCTCTCCGAGGATGGCATCAAGACAGGGTTGCAGAAGACGGAAGAAACATACATGGAGAACAACAACCGTCTGATGCCCAAGGCCGTCGCCCCTCTGTATTTTGTCGTTGACGAAAAGCTAAACTCGGCCGACCTCACCGACAAGGGTACCGAGTGGTTATCAAACCAAGTTAACGACAAAGATCTTTTCGTGCTTCCAGACATCACCTCTCAGCTCTCAGCACTTGAGGCTGACTCATCTTTGGCAGACCAGGAACGGCTTGACAAGAAGGACGACTTGCTCAATCACTATGCCGTGCAGAGCGACCGTGTGCATACCATCCAGCAATTACTCAAGGCGTACACCATGTTTAACAAGGATGACGAGTATGTCGTCATGGACGGGCAAGTAAAGATCGTCGACGAACAGACAGGTCGTATTATGGAAGGACGCCGCTGGAGCGAGGGACTTCATCAGGCCATCGAGGCCAAGGAGCACGTGAAGGTAGAGGCTGCTACACAGACTTTTGCAACCATCACTTTGCAAAACTATTTCCGAATGTACCACAAGTTAGCAGGTATGACTGGTACAGCCAGCACGGAAGCGGGAGAGTTCTGGGACATCTACAAACTCGATGTGGTGGAAATCCCTACCAACAAGCCCATTGCGAGAAACGACATGGACGACCGCGTCTACAAGACCAACCGAGAAAAATATCGTGCCGTCATTGAGGAAATTGAGGAAATGCGCAATGCTGGACGTCCGTGCCTCGTGGGCACCACGTCCGTAGAAATTTCCGAATTACTCTCTAAGATGCTGAGCATGCGCAACATCCCCCATCAGGTACTTAACGCCAAGCTCCACCAGAAAGAGGCTCAAATTGTAGCCGAAGCAGGCCGCAGTACCAAAGGTGTTGTCACCATTACCGATGAGGATGGTAATAAGCATCAAGAGGAGCGCATGCTGGGAGCCGTCACTATTGCTACCAACATGGCAGGACGCGGTACAGACATTAAGCTCACCCCGGAGGTGAAGACCGCCGGAGGCTTAGCCATCATTGGAACAACGCGCCACGAGAGTCGTCGTGTAGACCGCCAGCTACGCGGACGTGCAGGTCGTCAGGGCGATCCTGGCTCATCTGTTTTCTATGTCTCATTGGAAGATGACCTCATGCGCAAGTTCGGATCCGAGCGTATCGCCAAGGTCATGGACCGATTAGGTTTCGAAGACGGAGAGCGTATCGAAAGCCCGATGATTTCAAAAAGCATCGAGCGTGCCCAAAAGAAAGTTGAAGAAAACAACTTTGGCATCCGCAAGCACTTGCTTGAGTATGACGACGTAATGAACAAGCAGCGTACCGTCATATACGAAAAACGCCGCCATGCTCTGATGGGCGAGCGTATCGGGATGGACATCACCAACATCATATGGGATCGCGTAGTCAACATCATTGAAAACAACGACTATGAAGGTGCCAAGGAAAGCTTCCTCAAAATTCTGTCCATGGAAATCCCATTCACCATAGAGGAATTTGACAATGGCAACAAGACCGATTTGGAAGAGCGTGCTTTCCAAGACGCCATAGCAGTCTTCAAACGCAAGACTGACCGCATACAGAGCGATGCCTATCCCGTCATTCAACAGGTCTACGAGAATCAAGGACAAGTCTACGAATACATCTTGGTGCCCATTACCGATGGTCGTCACGTAGTACAGTTACGTGTGAACCTCAAGGAAGCCTACGAAATGCAATGCAAGAATATCGTCAAGGAGTTTGAGAAGTTTGTCATGCTTCACATCATTGACGATGACTGGAAGGAAAATCTGCGAAAGCTTGACGAGTTACGCCATAGTGTGCAGAATGCCTCATATGAGCAAAAGGACCCGTTGCTCATCTTCAAGTTGGAAAGTGCGAAGATTTGGGATGAGATGATTGACGACATGAACAACCGCATTGCCAGTTTCCTCATGCGCGGCCAGATCCCAATGATGCAACAGGATGAGGTACGTGAAGCACAACCGGAGCAGCATGCCCAACGCTACGCGGAACAAAAAACCAATCTTGATGCAGCAGATGAGGCCCAGCGACAAGCGGCAAGCCAAGACACACGTGAGCCTGCAAGACAGATAAACCATCAGCCCGTGACACGCGAGAAAATGCCGCGTCCCAACGATTTATGCCCCTGTGGAAGTGGTAAAAAGTTCAAGAACTGCCATGGCAGAGGATTGAGATAAAGCTAACATACCGTCGAAACCCACAAATCCTGCGTATCATGCAAATCGAAATCAAATCACTACAGAAAATTTTTGGAGACAAAATAGCTGTGGACATAGAACATTTCCGAATAAAACATGGTGACATTCTAGGACTTGTGGGGAACAACGGTGCAGGCAAGACCACTCTGTTCCGACTCATGCTCGACTTGCTAAAAGCCGAACAGGGTAAGGTCTTGCTCGTTCCTTCTTCATCCGCAGACACATTTTGCGTCCCTAACGTAAAGGCAACAGATTGCAAAGCTGACACCAGCATGGAGAATGAACAAGCGCATGCCATCAATCCGGCTACATCAGAAGAATGGAAGACACGGACAGGTGCATACATAAACGACACTTTCCTTATCGACTTTCTCACTCCCGAGGAATATCTGGACTTCATAGCGAAGGTGAGTGGGGTCAGCCCCATCAACTGGAAGAATATAGAGGATAAGGAAAATCCATTGGCTCCATTCATGCCACTCACCCATGGTGAAATATTCGGTCAGAAAAAGCTTATCCGCGATTTTAGCGCTGGCAACAAGCAGAAAATAGGCATCATTGCTGCCATGTTCACAAAGCCGGAACTGCTCATTCTTGATGAACCATTCAATTTTCTGGATCCTTCCGGACAGAATATACTGAAGAAACTGCTCATCGATTTCCATGCTACATACCATGCAACCATTCTAATCAGCAGCCACAATTTGCAACATACGGTCGATATCAGCACACGTGTTGCATTAATGGAAAATGGTCACATTATTGAGGACATGGACAATTCCAACGGCAAAGCGGAGCAGGCGTTAGAGGAATATTTCAAGGTTTAGCAGATTTTCGGATTGTCTCTACCACAAGGGCTATCAACAGCATAGCCATAACAGATAAAAGCTTAGTGCATGTCTCGGCATGAGATTTGCCCTAAGCTTTTTCTTTTATTTCTTTAAAACCACATTCCCTGACAGGCGTCTGTCAGTTTGAAACACAAGTCCGTCATAAGTTACTACCTCTTGCAGAGTAAATATAGGCTATCGGATGGTTACCTGCGTGGCACCATAGCCATACTCTTGGAAGGAGGCATCTTGATAAGTATACGTCTTGTATTTGTAAGTCAGCTCATGGATGATAGCCCGACGAAGCACGCCCTCACCTTTTCCATGTATGAAAACGACTTTCTGACCTTTACTACCAGCATAGTCAGCCAGCGTATCCCTGAAGACCTTCAACTGATAGTCTAAAATATCCTTGGGACTCAGTCCTACCATATTGTCTAGCAGTTGCCCGGCATGCAAATCCACTACCACTGTATTGTCCTTGTCGCGGTGATGAATATAAGATGAACATTTACGGTCGCCCTTACTTTGATTGCCGGCATAGCGGCGTACCAGTTCATTGCGCTGCCCCGGAGTAGGTTCCATCTCCGTTTTAGTTTCCGAAGCACTCTTGTACATCTCTCGTTTCAGTTGTTTCGGATCGACTACCAGTGATCGGGCCGGAATGTCATTAGCGATTATGGTGAAGAGCAGGCTCGGCGTTTCAAAGAACTGCGTATCCTGAAAGGTGTGTACCTTATAGAACTTCACCGGATCCACTCGCAGCTGCACATCAATGGCAGGTTTCATGATAAAGGCCTTGTCTCGTTTATACGAAATCAGTTGCACCGACAGTCTGTCGAGCCTATTGATTTCATCCCTACCGATTTCATCAAGAAACAGCTTAGTATTGGGCTCTACTTCTCCTTGAAACAACAGGCTCCAACTGTTTCCCTCTGCCGAAGCCACAGCACACTGCAAATAATAATTGCTGTCGTTGACCAAGAAAACCTCAAAACGCGGATCAGTGATTTGCTTGATGTCATGTGGAACGAAAGCAATATACGCAGAGAGCTGGTTACCCCCCTTGCGCTCTGTGGCTGGTCTACGGTAAGTCATCTCCTTGGCATCATCAACTTCATCGGGAACATCCATGTCCACATCTTCATCTTGCCCGTCTCCAAGCATGGAGGATATGGAGCGATTACCATGGTTGAAGGGAGTCTCCCGCACACTTTGCTCGTCACGTTCAGCCTTACGGTTAATGGCACGAGCAGCAGTGTAATCGTCTTGTTCCACTACAACCACCTCATTGATTACTGTAGGAATTTGGAAGCCATCTTCATCCTCCACCAACACAATATTCTTGCCTTGGAAGCCTGCTACTTTTCCGCCACCTACTTCGCTCAAAAATCTAACTTTATCTCCTATCTTCATAATGGGTATCAATTAAGGGTGGAACTTTAAGTTACCACCATATAACATGCAATTTTTTGAAGTATATTGTCGCCTTTCTTACTCTTTCACACTCCAACTGCCATTTTTCTCCACAGTCATCACACCTTAAGGTATTAGCAAACTGGAATCACCATAACTGAGAAAACGAAAACCATGACTGAGCGCATAGTCATAGACCTTGTGCCAATCTCCTTTCAGGAAGGCACTCACTAAGAGAAGCAACGTACTTTGGGGTTGATGGAAATTGGTCACAAGCATCTTCACAATCTTGTAGGTGTACCCTGGAGCGATGATAATCTGCGTGCTGGAATGTAAAGTCTCCAACCCGTCACGATCCAGATAATCAAGGAGATTACGTACTGACTGTTCAACGCTCAAGGGAACGCCGTTGACAAGCACCAATCCCTTCTCATCATGCGGTAAGTCGTAGGGCTCCCACTGACACACATGCAAATCTTCCTCCGAAGCATGAGGATCCATTGCCAGCTTAACACCCATATAGTAAAGGCTCTCCAAGGTGCGCACACTGGTTGTTCCGACAGCGATGACACTACACCCGTGTTCCAAAAGTTGTTCGAATGTATGTCGGTGAACCACAATGTATTCTGTATGCATGTGGTGTCCATCTATCTCCAGACTCTTTACAGGCTTAAAGGTACCTGCTCCGACATGCAATGTCACCTCATCACGTATGATACCATGTTCTGCCAAATCTTGCAACACGTCATCAGTGAAATGCAGTCCTGCCGTAGGAGCAGCTACACTTCCCTTGATTTTAGAGTAGACCGTCTGGTAAGTAGTTTTATCACTCTCTTGTGTATCCCTGTTCAAATAGGGAGGAATAGGCAATTCACCAACAGTCTCAAGAATATCAGCAAAATTAACATCTTCATTGTCCCACTCGAAATCAATCCAGTGATTAGTGCCTCCCTTCTCTTCTTGGCTGCCACGGTTCATTGTCGCCGTGAGCATCAGTTGTTTACCTTTGATGTCAAAAAGCCGTTTCAACGAGCCATCCTTCCATTTTTTGAGATTCCCAACCATACAAAGCCAACTGCACTTGCCTGTTGTCTGAAACATTTGCTCATAGTCGGCCGGCAAAGCAGGCTCCATGAGGAACACCTCAATCAACGCCCCTGTCTCCTTGCGAAAATGCAGTCGTGCCTGGATTACACGAGTATTGTTAAAAACCATAAGCGCACCCTTCGGTAGATGCTTGGGCAAATTGTAGAATATGTCGTCAGATACTTCACCATGTTGGTAAACCAGCAATTTGCTACAATCACGCTTCGACAAGGGGTACTTTGCGATACGCTCATCCGGAAGTTCATAGTTATAATCGCTGATATGTATATGTTTTGTGTCAATCATAAGTGAATTTGAATGTTATTAAAACAATTTAATCGTATAAAGAGCCGCTACAACGGCGACAGACAAGGTGAACACAATAACAGCGACGACCATATTTATGTCGTCCTTGCTATAGCCCGACCGAGTGTATTGGGAAGATATGTAGTTGAGTTTAGGACTAATTTTAAAATAGATTTTGTAAAAAGCCAAATAGGCCAGACACCCGGCTATGCAACCCCAAACAAAGCCGCATAATACGTCACCAGGGTAATGGACGCCTAGGTAAAGGCGTGTCCAGCCATTCAGAAGCGACCACGACAGCAAACTCACCATGAGAAGGCGGTCCTTTACCAAGAGAGAGAAGAAGACCGCCAAAGACATGGTATTGGCGGAATGTGCCGAAAAGAAACTAAATCCTGAACCTCGGTAGTTGCCGACTACATCAACAGTATACTTGATAATCGGATCATTGGAAGGTCTCTGACGTGCGAACAAAGGCTTCGCGATGCCATCAGATACGCCATCAGCTAGCAAAATGCAAAGAGTTACACATCCCACGATAAGCATGATTTGGGACATTGTCTCATTGTTTTTCACGACAAGCACAAACAACACCACATACAAGGGTATCCACGTAACGCCGGACGTCAAAATCATGACAAAATTGTCAAGAAACAACGATCCATCCCCATTGAACCATGCCAGCAGTTCTTGGTCAAGAGCTATCAATCCATCCATTGCCACTCCTTTTCAAGCAATTAATAAAATTACACAGCCTATCACTTTAAATCTGTTCAATCATAGCGGCAGGGATCCAGCCTTCACGTCCGTCGGCCAGTTTGATGCCGCGCCACTGCTTGATGCTAGAATCTGTAATATCCACGCGTGTCCCCTCATGGAGCACAAACACGTCAGAGCCCTTCATGTCGGGTGTCTTCTTCACATTGACCGATGGCGACATGACGATGGCACCACAATGATTTTCCATCATCTTTGCCTGTTGGTAAGCGAAGATATTTGACAACAAGAAAAGTGCTAGAAAGCCAATGCTCCCAAAGAAACCTATCTTGCGAACGCCAAGACGAGGAGCAAACAGGTAGGCCAACAAAAGCAAGAGCGAGAGCAGCAAGCAGACGACAGACAATAACGCCCACGCATCTACACTACACTGATTGACCAACGAATGATACCATGTAACAAAAAACATCTCACTCGCAGGCGTTATCTTGTCTATCGTTTTGGAACGCGCAAACTGTAGGTTGAAACGGATATCATCATCAGCAGGGGTCAGCCTGGCAGCACGCTCATAGCACAAGATAGCCTGCGTAAGACTGTCTGAGCGATAATACGCATTGCCCAAGTTATAGAAAAGGCTGGCAGATGCACCCTGCTTGAGCAAATCCTTATAGTCAGCGATTGCCTGCTGATAATTACCTTTTGAGTATGCGTCATCAGCATTTTGCTTTGTCACCGACCATCCGATTATGGGCATCAGTAACGCTAACAGCGTCAACCAAAACGCCTTGCGTGTTATAAGATCATATTTCATAGTCTTCATCTCTTCTTTCTCCTTTTCATGACGTTCTCTATCTGCGTGATGGCTGTCATAGCGTAATTGAAAGTCTTTTCCTTATTACCCTTGGGGTCTCCCGGAGCATAACGTTCAAACTCACACTCATCGATTGCCGCAATAAACTTGCCTATGGTTTCGCCATCTACACCTTGCCCTGACAGGTTGGCCGAAATATTTTCGCGCGAGAGTTGTTCTACAGGCATATTCAACTTATAACTGACATAGCCCCACAAAGCTCGCAACACCTCATCATAAAAAGCATCCGAGTCATTGCTGAACATCAGTCGACTAGCTTTCTTGAGGCGATTGCGGGCGATTGCGCTAGCCTTCTTTCCACGCATCTTGACGGAATTACTATTGTCAATAGCGCGCTGGCGGAAGACGAGCAACAACAGCAAGAAGATAATGACAAGCAAGGAGAGTATCACCCAATACATCACGCTGCCATAGAAGAAATCTTCTGTTTCATACAGGACATCCGTTTCTTTCTTGATGTTATGAATGTCATTGTCTTTAACGCTTTCAAAGTTTTCCGAAGCGTTCTTGCCATCTCCTTTGCTAACCGTCAAGTGAAGTTCCTGCGTCTTGATGGTCTTGTACACATTGGAATCCACATCATAATAGGTAAACGTAACTGGCGGAATGGTATAATTACCAGGATTACGGGGAACGACCAAAAAATCATAGACCATATTACCGGCCAGACCTCCGGACGTCAATTTAGTCTTGTCCGTAATCTTAGGGTCATACTTATCGAATTCCTTCGGGAAATTCACAACAGGCTGCTTGATCAGCTTCAGATTACCCGTGCCACCAATAACGACTCTCATAGTGACCGGCGTTCCTGCCTTAACTTCCGTCTGGTTTACCTGTGCCGAAATGTTAAAGTGCCCCACTCCACCCGAAAAATCGGTCGGTTTCTTAGGTAACGGATCCACCTGAATGGTCAGTCCAGGTGCAACAATATTGTGTTTGACCTCCACATAGCCTGACCCACCGTTAAAGAAAGCTTCAAAAGGATCAACATCGCGATTCTGTTGGACTACAATACCCTTAAAGGTAATGCTTGGAATATCCAACTTACCCGTCATTTGTGGGTACATTACATATTGGCTCCATGTAACAGCCCTATAGGCCTTACCATTGACACGCTCCACATGGAAACTTTTTTGTTGGGGCAACGGTATCTCTTGGGTATGGAAACCTGTCAAGTCTGGCATCTTTCCTTCCAACTGCGTCAAGTCTACAAGAGTGTATACCTTATAAGTAAGTAAAACAGGCTCCTGCTCATGCACACGCTTTTTGTTGGCAGTGACTTTAATGAACAAGTCATTGGAGGAGATACGGGATCCCGCTGATTGCATCGAAGGCTCACCATCTCCGTCACCATGCATCTTGGGAGCCGAGCCGCTGCGCGCAGATCCCGACACTGTCACTTTGACGGCGCGCGATGAAACAGTCTTGCCATTCACCCGCGCATGTGCGGCCGGGATAGTGTAAGAGCCTGCCTTCGCTGCATAAATCGTATAAGTGAATGTAATGGAAGAGGAACTGCTCGTATGTCCGTTGACCATCTGGTAACTGGCCTGCCTTGACGTGTAAGGTCCAGCAAGCACCTGCAGTTCGTCTGGTATGTCCCCTGCGCGGAAATCAGAAACGTCCTGTGTGTTGATTGTGTAGGCCAAGCGGAAATTTTCGCCTGCAGCTACATGCGTGGGAACAGACACCACTATTTGTGCCTGCATGCCCAGCATGCCAAAAATAAGGCACACAACCAATAGTATGTATTTCAAATGACGAGTCATCATAGTTCAATTACCAATTCTTCTGAAGTCTACGGCGCTGAGCCGACTGTTCTTGTTTCTTCATACGCTGTTGCGTAGCTTTCTCTTCCTGCAAGGCAGCATTAAGCAGTTGTTCAGCATTTTCCCTACTCATTTTATCTTCATTCTTCGGTTGCTGCTGCTGTTGCTGCTGTTGCTGGTTTTTCTTGTTCTGCTGTTCTTTTTGTTGTTGCTTTTTTTCTTTCTTCTTTTTGTCGCTGTTGCTGCCTCCCTTTTGGTTCTTCATCTGCCGTTGACACAGAGCCAAATTGTAGCGCGTCCGGTTGTCCGAAGGATTGTTTCTTAGACTTTCCCTATACGCTTCAATGGCTTGCTGATACATCTGATGGCCTTGACAAATCACACCTATGTTATGATAGACCATAGCCTTCCGTTTCTTGGCTATTTCCATCTTGCCGGCATTCTCCAGTTGTACAATGGCTGCCGAATCCTTCTGTTGGCTCAACAAAGCACAGCCGAGATTATACATAGCCTGTGTGTTGCTGGAGTTCTTGCTCAAGGCCTTGCGGTATTCAGTCTCAGCCTCGGCGTATCTCTGCTGCCTGTATAACTTATTGCCACTTCTCACAAAGTCACGGTCACTCTGCGCCAACGCTGGCAAGCACATGGCCATCATGGCCATCAATATGAGCAAGCGGCCTATCGATTTTCTATTCATCTTCCACTTCTTTTAAAGAGTCTCCAGTTCTTCGTCATGGGATTGCGGGCCTCCAAAAGACAAACGTCTGCTATCATCAACAGCAAGACTATGATGCCGAAAGCCTGGAACTGCTCATCATACTCACTGTAAATCACTGAATCGGTTTCCCCCTTCTGCAGTTTAACAAGAGCGTCGTTCAGCTCATCCTGTGCGTCAGACGTATTGTCCACATGGATGTAATTACCACTCCCGGCCTTGGCTATCTGCTGACACATTGTCTGGTTAAGCGCCGACATGACCACCTGCCCGCTACCATCTTTCATGTATCCCCCTTGTCCGTCAGGTATGGGAGCCCCCTTAACGTTTCCCACTCCTAGTATAAAGACGCTGATGCCTTTCTTACGCGCCTCTTCAGCAGCCTGTTCAGCACCTCCTTCATGGTCCTCACCATCCGTGATGACAATGATGGCGCGTCCGACCTTGTCTTGCTGAGTAAAGCTGTGCATTGCCACCTGGATAGCACGGGCTATGTCGGTTCCTTGCGTGGCAATGAGTGATGGAGATATGTTCTGCAGGAACATCTTTGCAGAGACATAATCACTGGTTATAGGCAGTTGCACGAAAGCATCACCAGCAAATACAACCAATCCCACCTTGTCATTGGTGAAATGGTCCACCAGGTTCTCCACGAGCATCTTACTTTTGTCCAGTCTACTTGGCACCACATCCTCCGCCTTCATCGAGTTGGAGATATCCAGACAGATGATAGCCTCAATACCATTGCGCTTCTCATGGGAAATTTTGGTACCCATTTGCGGACGCGACAACATCAAGACCAGCCCGGCCAAGGCTATCGTCTGCAACCAGAACTTAACCGTCGGGCGATACTTCGAGACATCAGGAGCTAACTTAGCAAGAAGTTCTGGATCCCCAAAGCGTCTCGCCTGCTTTTTCCTTTGACGCCATGCTATCAGCCGAAGCAAGAAGAGCAACGGTATGAGCAACAATAACCATAAATATATCGGGTCTTCAAATCTTAGCATATCTTCTATCAAGAATTGTCTAATTTTACATTCCTCAATCCGGTGCCTACGGTATGCGCCTCAGCACGGTGTTTCTCAACAGGATTTCCAACAAGAGTAACAGGATAGCGGCGATACAGAAAGGTTGGTAGGCCTCATATCGCTTGGAGAAACGAGTGACGTTCATCTTTGTTTTTTCCAACTTGTCAATGTCCTTGTATATCTGCTTCAGCTCACGGTTGTTCGTGGCACGGTAGAAATTACCCTGAGTCAAAGTTGCTATCTGGCTCAGAGTCTTTGTATCTATCTCAACCGGGATGTTCACATACTGCACACCTCCAGCCACGGCCATGGGATAACGTGCTACATTGTTGGTGCCCAGCCCTATGGTGTAGACCCTGATACCCAATGACTTGGCAATCTGCGCCGATGTCATGGGGGACAAGTCTCCCATGTTGTTGCTTCCGTCCGTCAACAGGATAACCACCTTACTCTTAGCCTTTGAATCCTTCAAACGAGAGACAGCGTTGGCGAGCCCCATACCTACGGCAGTACCGTCTTGTATCAATCCACGGGCGGCAATGTCCGTCCTCACGTTGTTGAGCAGACTGAGCAATGAGGCATGGTCTGTTGTCATGGGGCACTGAGTGAACGCTTCACCCGCAAAGATGGTCAGGCCGATGTTGTCATTGGGCCTTCCCGAGACAAACTCAGCCGCCACATCCTTGGCCGCCTCGATGCGGTTAGGCTTCAAATCCTCGGCCAGCATAGATGTGGAGACATCCATTGCCAACATGATATCGATGCCCTCCACCGTCTTGTTGTCCCACGAGTTGTGTGTCTGCGGCCTGGCCATGGCACAAACCACCATTACGAATGCCACACACCGTAGTCCCATAGGAAAGTTGATGATGCGAACTCTCCAGCTCTTGGAAGCATTGAGATACGCACGAGTGTCACTCATGCGTATTGTCGGCTCACTCCGTTTGCGGTAAAGAAAATACCACAACACATACGGGATGAGCAACAATAGCAGTAGGAAATATTCTTTGTTTGCAAATTCCATTTTACTGACTTTCTTTTACTAACGCATGCCTATGACATCAACAGGCACACATGATAGACCACATATGCCATCAGAGCGACAATAGCCACACCCAGCACCCACAGCAAGCTCTTCAGGGTGATACGGTTTTGCTGTGCTTTCTGGTCATCAGCCGACAGTTTCGGGACAATTTTCTCAACAGTCTCCTGTACGTCCTGCTTCGTCTCATCGATGAAGTGTACGGCATTGACAAGGTTCAGATCATTCTCGTTGATCAACGTGGAGTACTTGGCAAATTTCACCAGGTCAGCCGTCAAAAACAGCTCACTCAATTCGTCGAGCATCTTCTTGTCACCGTTTTTCCGCAGCCGCTCGATGATTTCGGAGGAAGTCATCTCCATGGCGTTGAAGCCAAAACGTTCCTGGATATATTTTCTGAGCGTATCGGTGAGTTGCGTATAATAGGCCTTCTGGTCCTCACTCTGTTGCATCCGTTCTGCCTTAATCTTCTCGATGGCCGATAAGGCACGCTTGTGTGCAGGCACATGGCGCACAATCCTCATCTTAGTAATAATGGGCTTGTTTTCCTTCAGACGGATAAACAGGTAGAAAGTCATTATAGCCAGCACGACCGTCAAGAAGGCCAACCACAGGTATGGTTGCCATTCGCTCCAAAGGAAGGGGTTGTCCTGTACGTCCTTGGGAGGATAGAACTGGTTAGGATGCAGCGTGTCCACATCGACCGTGATAACCTTCAGAGCTGCAGTAGTACCCTGATAGGGCTTGCCATTCACTTTAACAGTCAAGGCAGGAATAGCATAGAGTTTTTCATCAAAAGAAGTGATTGTGTAGACTCGGCTCACCTTCTGTTGTCCCTGACCAACCTTAACCGTGTCGCCATCGCTCACCTCTACCACTTCGACACCTGGTGTCACGTATTGCTTGGCTGTTAACTGAGGCCATTGCAACCGCGCACCCTCAGGCATGGTGACGTCCAACCTCAAATGAGCCTGTTGACCAATGACAAGGCCTATCGAGTCAACAGTCTGTTCGACAACCACTTGTGCGTGGGCAACCCACACACAAGCCGCCAGGATAAACGGGAATATATATCTTAAAACTTTATTCATAGAGAATCATGTAATCGAATCTGCCACTACCGCTCACGCCCTTTGCTTGAACAACATCATCATCGCCTTGACAAAGTCCTCGTTTGTAGCAATGGATATCCAATCTATCCGACTCTTGGCAAACGTGTGTTTCAAGAGGGCCTGACGTTCCATCCAGTGGCGTGTATGGGCCATTCTCAGTTTCTTGCTTGAGGTATCGACATACATCTCATGGCCTGTCTCAGCATCGCACACCTTCAGCAGCCCCACATCGGGAAGGCTCTTGGCACGTGGATCATAGACCTGCACAGCCACCACGTCATGCTTTCGGTTAGCAATCTGCATCTCCTGCGAGAAGTCCTTATTATCATAGAAATCGCTGATGACGAACGACGTACACCGCCGTTTCATGACCCTTGTCAGGTAGGCTGTCGCCATACCCACATCGGTCTTATGGCTTTGTGGCTGAAAACTCAGCATCTCCCGAATGATGTAGAGGATATGTTTTCTGCCCTTCTTGGGCGGTATGTACTTTTCTATCCTGTCAGAGAAGAAGATAACGCCGATCTTATCATTGTTCTGTATGGCTGAGAAAGCGATGGTTGCGGCTATCTCCGCAGCCATGTCGTTCTTCATCTGTTTGGTCGTACCGAAATCGAGCGACCCCGACACATCCACCAAAAGCATCACCGTAAGCTCGCGTTCTTCCTCAAAGACCTTCACATAAGGTCTGTGAAAACGTGCTGTCACGTTCCAGTCAATGTCGCGCACGTCGTCGCCAAACTGATACTCGCGCACCTCGGAGAATGCCATTCCCTTTCCTTTGAAGGCAGAATGGTATTGCCCAGCGAAGATGTTTTGGCTCAGACCCCGTGCCTTAATCTCAATCTTCCTGACTTTTTTTAAGACTTCTGTGCTGTCCATATCAAGGCACCTCCACCTGATTGATGATACGGCTAACGATTTCCTCACTGGTCAGGTTGCTGGCCTCCGCCTCATAGCTCAAGCCTATACGGTGACGCAACACGTCGTGAGCCACGGCGCGCACGTCTTCGGGCACCACGTAGCCACGATGCTTGATGAAAGCATAAGCCCGCGATGCCTTAGCCAGGTTGATGCTGGCACGAGGACTACCACCGAAGGTAATCATGTCCTTCAGGTCGGCCAAACCATACCGGTCGGGATAACGGGTCGCAAACACGATGTCGGCAATGTACTTTTCAATTTTCTCATCGATGTAGACCTGTCTCACCACCTCGCGGGCTTTCAATATTTCGTTTGAAGTGGTGACGGGTTTCACCTGCGGCATAGACCCTCTGAGATTCTCGCGAATAATCATCTTTTCCTCTTCAATCGTGGGATAATCAATGACTACTTTCAGCATGAATCGGTCAACCTGCGCCTCGGGCAGCGGATAGGTTCCCTCTTGTTCGATGGGGTTCTGCGTGGCCATCACCAGGAAGGGATCCGGCAGGGTGAATGTTTGTTCACCGATGGTCACCTGATGCTCCTGCATGGCCTCAAGTAGCGCGCTCTGCACCTTGGCCGGTGCACGGTTGATCTCATCAGCCAGCACAAAATTGGCGAATACGGGACCCTTCTTCACATGGAAGCTCTCATCCTTCTGCGAATAGATCATGGTTCCAACCACATCGGCAGGCAATAGGTCTGGGGTAAACTGCACGCGGCTAAACTTCACATCGACCAATTGAGCCAATGTCTTGATAGCCAAAGTCTTGGCCAATCCCGGAACACCTTCCAAAAGGATATGTCCGTCACTCAAAAGCGAAATCAACAAAGAGTCAACGAGATGCTTCTGACCAACAATCACCTGATTCATTCCCGTGACCAGATTGGTCACAAATCCGCTTTGTTGCTCTATGAGAACATTGAGTTCCCTGATATCTACTGATTCTGCCATAACAAATGCTGTATTTTTGCTTGTTTTTATCTAACGTGCAAAAATACAACATAAAATGAAGAGTAACGAAGCGAAGAAACTAAATAATATTAAAAAAGTTTCTCAAATCATATAATTTAAGAAACTTTTTCATTAGTCTGATAGTATAGGCTTTCGAGCTTATTTGCTCATGTCAAAGCCCAGGCGCACACCGTCATAGCTCTTGCTGAGATCCCCAATGGTGGAGACAGTGGTGTTGCCACTCAGCGATGCCATGGTCTGGATGAGCGACAACAGTTTCTTCGACTCAAACAGCACACTGATGCCGCTTGTCGTCTTGGTAGCATAGCCATTGAGAGTGAGCAGGAGGCCCTGCATCTTCAAGGCGCCTGTCGACTGGTCAAAGGTGTACTTGCCGCTCCAGCTCTTGCCGTCAATTTTAGCACTGAACGTGCCATCCTCATTGAAGGTGATATAGGTGTTGCTGCTTTTGAAGCCCAATTTGGAATACTCCGACTTCAACTTTTCCTCAATCTTCGAAGCCACAATCTCTCCACCGGCCCGCGAAAGGGCGTTGTCTGACGTGAAGGCACAACCCGGACCAGAGTATTTCCATGTGCCGTGCAGACCACTCTCTGTCAACTTGTTAAGTCCAATTACGCTACTAATCACGTTTCCAATTGTGCTTGCACTTGTTGCACTGCCAAGCACACTGCTCAAGACCGACGATGCGGTGCTACCAGCAGTCGTTCCCGAACCCGTGGTTCCGCAGCTTGCCAGAAGCGCGAGTGCCAATCCGGCGAGAACTGATGTTTGTTTTTTCATTTTTACCTTATAAGTTTACTAATATTGATAATGTCTACATCAATGGCGTCCGGCAGCCCTGCATGCCTTCACGTGAAGACTGCCTATTGTCTTACAATTCGATACCATGACACCGGAGCGCACCCGTTGCCAGGCGATTATAGACCACTCCCAAATCTGCAAAACGCATCATGGCATTCATGGCTGCATGGCGGACTCCAGTCGAAGAACCCAAGATAGCCGTCACCGCCTGATCCACAAACTCGTTGATGCCGCGTTCATTGGGCTCCTGCCCTCGCATAAAGAGGCGCCCCAGGATGTCGTAGCCACAAATCTGACACATTTCGCCCTCTGCGGCTATCCAGCGATAGGCAATTTCGGGAGCGTATCTCACATACTGGTAAAGATTGAAAGCCTGCATCTCGGCCATCTCCTGGGTGCGGGTCTGCTCCATCCATATCTCTGCCACTTCAATGGGCATGCAGTCGGCTGGCATGACGAGTGTCGCCAAAATCTTGCACTCGCGAATATCCTCTTTCCACAGGGCGACGGCGAGGTCATAGTCCTTTCCCAAGTCCTTGGCCATCTTCTTCAGCTCCACAAAGGGTACACCCCAATTGATCTTGTACTCCGCTCCCTTCTCGCGCATTGACTGCGAGGCGGAGCCATTCATCACAAATCTGAAGCTTCTTTTGATTTCCCTTATCTTGTTTTGTATGTCTTCCGTCATTTTTCTTTTATTACATCCGTCCTTATCAAATCATCTGCACTACGTGTTGCCTACAACGTTCCGTACTCCCGCGAATAGCGCAACATCTGGTGAGCGTAGCTCTCGGTGTAGTCGAGCGTGATGTCTGTGATATGACCTTGATCATCAACAACAGGCTTCATCCAAGGGTTGATAAATCCCTTGTAAGGCGCAAGGTTGAGTGCCTTATAACGTTTCAGCACCTCCTCATGCAGACAAGGGCTCACCTTCACGGCATATCGCTCCACCAAGTCCCTGCCTGCCACATAGTCACCCTCGCTTTTGATACGCTGTATCTCTGCAAGCAACTGTGCGAACAGCGCCCTCAGTTTTGTATAGTCATTTATTTGGACGTAAGTCTTGCCATTTCGTTTAATCAGCTCCACCACATTTGTGCCGTTTTCCAGACACCAATGGGCTATCAAGGCACGGTTGCGCATGTGTGCCTCCTCAATCTGATGTCCGGGTTTGATGCGCACCAACTGGGTCATCAATCCGTTCATCATATAGGTATAATACTGGCTCTTGTAGGCATCCACGTCGGGCACCAGCCCAAGCCTCACCAACTTGGGGTCGGCAATGTAGTAGAGCCCGAACAGGTCGGCACGAGCCTCTTCGATAGTACTGCCATACGCCTTCAGCGCATCCGACGAAACACCTGGCAACAACTGCCCACTGCCATGTCCTAGACACTCGTGCAGGTCCGTGTGCAAATCATCGCACAAGTCACCATATTTCCTGACGAGCAAACGCGTTTCGTCATCGAGCACAAACTCTTCATCAAAACCATTGCCTCTTGCGGCCTGATTGTAGGCCTCAGTCAGGTTGCCGATGGTGACACTCTTCGACCCATAGCGGGCACGTATCCAGTCGGCATTAGGCAGGTTGATGCCAATGGCCGATGCTGGATACTCATCGCCTCCAAGCATAGCAGCGCAAATGACGTGTGCCGTGACACCCTTCACCTGCGGTTTACGGAAGCGCGGGTCGACGGGTGAGTGGTCCTCAAACCATTGGGCGTGAGAGGAGATGGCCTGTGTGCGACGGGTGGCTTCCATGTCCTTGTATTCGACAAGTCCCTCCCATGAGCCCTTGAGCCCCAAAGGATCGCCATAGACTTCAATAAATCCGTTGATGAAGTCGACCATGCCATCTTGCTCTTTAAGCCACTCAATGGAGTATGCATCAAAGAGGCGCAGATCGCCTGTCTTGTAGTAGTTTATGAGTAGGCCTATGACCTTTCGCTGCTGGTCATTCTCTGCCACGCCAGCAGCCTTTGACAACCAAAAGATAATCTTCGAGATGGCAACACCATAAAGTCCGCCTTCTCGGAAAACATCCTCCTGTAACAGGCCATTGCGCTTGACCAGTTTCGAGTTGAGGCCCCAGGAAGGTTGCTCGTCACCGGCAGACGGGTCTTGCTTTTGTGCATAGAACGTTTCTGCTTCTTGCTGCGACACATCTTCATAGAAGTTGCACGCTGAAGTCGCTACGAGGTCCTCGCCTGCCGTTTGGTTCACACGCTTGGGCTGCACGCTGGGATCAAAAATCACAGGACAAACCACCGCGAGCAAGTCAGCGGCCGACCCATAACCTTCACGCTTCCACACATTGTCTGCGAGAAACGCAACTGTCTGGCGAAACCACGCTTCCCCAAAACCCGGCTCAAACTTCTCGCAACCATAGTGGTGATGGATGCCATTGGAGAACCACACACGCTTCAGGTAGACCTCCATAGCAAGAAAGTCGAGCGTCGTGCGGTCCACACTTGGGTCGGTATAGACAGCCTCCAGGATCTTGCGGATCAAAATATTGAATTTACCAAACTGGTCGGTTGTGATATCACGACCGACCAGAGTGGCTTTCGACAAATAGTAAATGTACTTCTTTTGTCTCAAAGACAAGTCACCAAAACCAGCAAGCCTAAAGCGGAGCATCTGTAGATCCGCAAAACGCTCGTCAGCATAGGCAAATGAGGTATTGCTCATGCTACTGTGTCTTTAAGTTAGAGAGCCGGCTTGGTTTGGTTCTTGACGCCAGGCTTGCGTCCACGCTTCTTCGGACGGTCCTTGAGCGAAGGGTGCTGGGCCAGGTGCTGCATCTTGTAATCGCGCGGCGTCATCTGATTGATCTTGAAAAACGACGCATAGAACGACTGACGGTTGGAGAAGCCAACCATGTCGGAGATTTCCTCCATGTTCAAATCCTGATAGCGCTTGTCCACCAGCAGTGACATTGCCTCCTGAATGCGGAATTTGTTGACAAACGAAGTATAGTTCATATGGAACCGCACGTTGACAACCGCTGAGATGTAGCGTGTATTGGTACCCAAATCTGCTGCCAGCTTCTTGGCGGAGTAATCCTTGTCCTTATAACGCTTCTCAAGGATAATGATGTTGTTAATCTTCTGCTCAAGTTCATCCATCAGCTTGGGGCTTACGAGCGAACGATAAGCAGCCTCTTTCTCTTTCTTTTCTGTAATATTGTACTTTGCCATAAAACAATAACGATTTAACTCTTAGTCCATATGCAAAGGTAAGGAATATTTTTCACATCAAGAGTGTTTTTAAATCATTTTTTTCTAAAGCAAGTTTATTTTCACGCTTCTCCTTTTATTTTTACATTCTTTTATGTAAAGGAGAGAGTTTTATATATGGTATTTATGGCAACAAATCACATGGACACCAAAAGCACCTTATTGAATAAAACAGAGGATAACCTACCTTAAAATGGTGTCTGAACGGCAAAACCGTCTCTGTTCGAATAAACGCAATTCTCAACAAACGGGGTATTATCGCCCACAACGCTAACAAGGGGGTTGCTTTAGGGTATTCTCTTTCTGCAAGGGGGAGTCCTTTCCGTATTATAGGGAATCGTGAGGATAATTTGGACTAAGGCTAAAAAGATCCCCTTGTCTTGTTTTTTGGTTCAAAAGTCTGCTCGGATTTTTCATTGAAACAGAGTGAGAAAAACGCTTTTCCCCGCAAATAGTTCACCTCAAAGGTACACCGCACGGAACATTCATGCCTAACGCAAGCATGACAAGTGCCCTATCGAGCCTCAATTGATGCCAAAACGAGGAACGACATGTAACCTATTGAGGCTCGAAAGGATATCTATGAATATGAAAACTATTGACCTTTTGAGAAACCACCAGGTTGTTTCTCGCTAAACTATTGATTAATAACGAATTGTAAAACGCATCAAATTTCGCAAATTTTCAGCCAAAGTTTAGTTCGTTGGAGACGACGGGAGGTTTTGATATGTAGTTTGTCACATATTTTATAATTACATCTGACAAATAACAAAAGGTATGTCCTTTTTACACGCAACGGCAGTCATCTAAATCGCAAATATTCACTACCTTTGCAGGGAAATATAACCTATGTCCATGAGGAAGAATATCATCGCACTTATCCTGTTGCTGACCCTGTTGCCCCTGGGAGCGCAGGCACGCCATTACACCGTCATCGTTTCACTTGACGGTTTCAGATGGGACTACCCACAGTGGTACGACACGCCATTCCTTGACCACATGGCCGAGAAGGGTGTTGCCGCAGGTCTCATCCCGTCGTTCCCGTCCAAGACGTTTCCTAATCACTACACACTGGCCACCGGGCTCTATCCCGACCACCACGGCATCGTAGCCAATGAGTTTTACGACTCACAGACAGGAGACAACTTCTCGCTGTCCAGCACCGAACAGAAAATGAATCCGCGCTTCTATGGTGGCGAGCCCATTTGGAATACAGCCATGCGACAAGGCAAGCGTGTTGCGGTATTCTACTGGCCTGGATCGGACGTAAAGATCAACGGATGCTACCCCAACGTCTATTACCCCTATGACCGCAAACCCCGTTTAACCCTCGCCGAGCGGGTGGACGGCATTGTCAACCAGTTGAGCCTGCCAGAAAAAAAACGTCCTGATCTTATCATGGCATACATGGACCAGCCAGACGGCAACGGACACAAGTATGGGCCACAGAGCAAGCTGACACGGGACGCCGTGGCACTGGTCGACTCACTGCTCCAATCCCTCAACGACCGCATCAGCCGTCTGCCCATCGGGGCAGACGTCAACCTCATCGTTGTCTCAGACCATGGCATGACATGGGTGTCCGCCGACCATGCGGTGAAACTCCTACCTCACCTCAAACCATCATGGTACAAAGCCGTCTCGGGTTCTGTGCCAGCCAACATCTACGCCAAGGAAGGCTGCAAGGACTCCATCTACGAAGCATTGAAAACCCTCAGCCATATTCGCGTGTGGAAGAAAGAGAACATACCCGCCTACCTCCATTACGGTTCCAACAGCCGGGTGGGCGACGTACTGGCGTGTCCCGACCCTGGCTATATAGCTTACGACAAGCCCTTCATCGCCGGCGGCAATCACGGCTACGACCCACAGCTGTCCGACATGCACGCCCTATTCCGAGCCATCGGCCCCGATTTCCAACACATTGAGGTTCCCCATTTCCGCAACACCAACGTATATCCCGTCCTCTGTCACATTCTGGGTATCAACCCTGCTCCCAACGACGGCAATCTCGAGGAAGTCAAAGAGATTTTGAAACATTAAGCATAACACCAAAGAATTCTGGCACAGAAAATGAAGCACAACGAGGCTCATGGGTAACAAATTGTACAAACCCTACAGACCCGCGTCCATCGGCTGCCACCACCCAGAGTGGCATCCGTCGCTCCGATCCGTCCTTAACCCAGGCTACAATTGTTATCTCCCACTCTGCGGGCTAATTATTTTCAGCTCGATGGTCTTGTAATTCGGAAATTTTATATAAATTTGCTCCCAAGAACTTTAAACCAATCGAAACTTATGGAAAGAACATGGAGATGGTTTGGCAAGAACGACAAGATCACCCTTGCCATGCTCAAGGAGATAGGCGTGGAGGGTATCGTCACCGCCCTGCACGACGTGCCACTCGGCGAGGTGTGGACACGCGAGAAGATACACGACCTCAAGACATACATCGAGAGCTACGCCATGCGTTGGAGCGTCGTGGAATCGCTGCCTGTGACAGAGACCATCAAGTATGCCGGCCCCGACCGTGACGAGCAGATAGAGGTCTACAAGCAGAGCCTACGCAACCTGGCCGCAGAGGGCATACATACCATCTGCTACAACTTCATGCCCGTGCTCGACTGGGCACGCACCGACCTGCTACACAAGAACCCTAACGGTAGCAGCAATCTGTATTTCAGCATTCCCCAGTTTGCCTATTTCGACATTTACATCCTGAAACGTCAGGGAGCCTTGGATGACTGGGCACACTTCCAAGCGCTGGGACCTGACGGGAAGCCAAACGGACGCGACATAATAAAAGAGGTGGAGCAACTGCGGGCCACCATGTCTCCCGAGACGGACCACGCCCTGGTAGAGAACATTGTCATCAAGACACAAGGTTTCGTCAGCGGCAACTTCAAGGAGGATGACGAGCATCCTATCGAGCTATTCCGCCAGTTACTGGCCCTCTACAAGGGCATCGGCCGAGACCAACTCAGAGCCAACATGAAATATTTTCTCGAAGCCATCATGCCCGTGTGCGAAGAATGCGACATGTACATGTGCGTGCATCCCGACGACCCACCCTTCCAGGTACTGGGCCTGCCGCGCATTGTGACTTGCTCCGATGACATCGACTGGTTCCTCAATGCCGTTCCGAACAAGCACAACGGCCTAACCTTCTGTGCCGGATCACTCTCGGCTGGCGCACAAAACGATGTTGTGGAACTGGCACGCAAGCATGCCGACCGCACATGGTTTGTACATTTGCGCAGTTGCCACGTGTTCCCCAACGGCGATTTCACGGAGGCCAGCCATCTCGGCGGGCGTGCCGATCTCATCGAACTGGCAAGAGTCTTTGAAGCCGAAGAGCAACGGCGTGAGGGGCAACCCAACATCGAACGGCTACCCATGCGCGTGGACCATGGAATGACCATGCTCGGCGACGAGACCAAGAACTACAACGCCGGCTATAGCTTCCTTGGGCGAATGTTTGCCCTGGGGCAGGTGCAAGGCATCATCGCCACCGTGGACCGCGAACTGGGCAAGCCCTTTCACCAACCCGGATTCTTCGACTAAATTCACCCAAACACAGCAAGCAACATGAAACTCACCGACATAACATCCAGAAACCTTGACCCCTCCCAGTGGAAAGCGAAGGGATACGAACTGCCCACCTACGACATAGCAGCCGTTAGAAAGCGCACACACGAGATGCCCACATGGGTACACTTCGGGGGCGGCAACATATTCCGGGCTTTCCCGGCAGCCCTCCTCAATGACATCCTGAACAAGGGACAATACGACCGGGGGGTCATCGTAGCAGAAACATTCGACTATGAAGTCATCGACAAGGCATATACGCCCTATGACAACCTGTCGCTTCTGGTAAGCCTGCAGTCATCGGGTACTGTCGAAAAGAAGGTCATAGCCTCTGTAACCGAAGCGCTAAAGGCCGACTACATGTTTGACGACTGGAAGAGGCTCGAGGAAATCTTTCGTGCTCCCTCCCTACAGATGATAACCTTCACAATCACAGAGAAAGGCTACGGCGTGCAACCCGCAGACCTCGAGCGAGGCCTTCACCCCGCTCTAGCTATGGGCAAGGTGGCTGTCCTGCTCTACGAGCGCTATCAAGCAGGCCTGTTGCCTGTCACGGTGCAGAGCATGGACAACTGTTCGCACAACGGCGATAAGGTGAAGGCTGGCGTAATGGCTTACGCCAAGCATTGGGTCGATTGCGGACTGGTGCCGCAAGGGTATGTCGACTACCTAAACGACGAGCAACGAGTGACCTTCCCCTGGTCGATGATCGACAAGATTACACCTCGCCCACATGCCAAGGTGAAAGACTTGTTGGCTGCTGACGGGTTCGAAGACAACGGCTACATCGAGACCGCAAAACACACTTTTACCGCCCCATTCGTCAACTCAGAGGAAACGCAATACCTTGTCATCGAGGACCTATATACCAACGGGCGCCCACCACTCGACCTAAACGGTGTGATCTACACAACACGCCAGACAGTGGACGAGGTGGAGACCATGAAGGTAACCACCTGCCTCAACCCGCTTCACACAGCCATGGCGCTCTATGGCTGCATGCTCGGATACACTCTAATCTCATCCGAGATGGACGATGCTGACATACGGCCTTTCATTCAGAAAATCGGGTATATTGAAGCCATGCCCGTTGTGACTGATCCTGGCATCATCAACCCCTATGAGTTTATCGGTTCCTTCATCAACAAACGACTGCCCAACCCCTTCATGCCCGACACGCCCCAACGCATAGCCATGGACACCAGCCAGAAGTTGCCCATCCGCTTCGGCGAGACCATCAAGAAATATGTGACACGCCATCTTGATACGGATAACCTGGTGCTCATACCACTCGTACTGGCCGGATACGCCCGTTACCTCAAAGGCATTGATGACAACGGCAACCCCTTCACACCATCACCAGACCCCATGCTGAAAGAACTGCAGCAACTGGTGGAACCGCTCACCATAGGAAAAACGGAACAAGACTACTCATGCCTCAAGAAACTGTTTAGCCGCAAAGACGTATTTGGTCTCAACCTGTATGACACACCTCTCGGCAATCGCACAGAAGACATGGCGAAAGAACTGTTTGCTGGAAAAGGCGCTGTCAGACGCACACTCCACAAATATACCATAAATCGGTAAGCAAAGACCTCACACGCCTCATCTTCCAGAACGCACGCCAAAGTTAACAAGACAAAGGCGATGCAAAAATAGTAGTCGAAAAATTTGGCCACGTCCCCAAAAAGCACTACCTTTGCATCCGCAATTCCAAATTTGCTTTGGGTTTCCTTCCCAAAGTGAAAAAGGAAACGGGGTGTAGCGCAGCCCGGTAGCGCTCCTGGTTTGGGACCAGGTGGTCGCAGGTTCGAATCCTGTCGCCCCGACAATATTTCATAGAAAAGCTGCAAAGATTTTCACTTTGCAGCTTTTTTTATATCTTTTCACTGACGGGGAAGGCCGTTCTTAAATCTTTTCATTAACTTTGCATTATGAATCGGATTATCACATTATTACTATGCATATTTGCAATGGCCTACACTCACGCACAGAGCAGTTACGTAGAATGTGAAGACACATGCAGCCACATCCACGGCATCGACCTCAGCCACTATCAAGGGTCCGTGTTTTGGGAGACTGTAGGAGAAAGCAAAATGGCATACGTATATCTGAAGGCCACCGAAGGCGGAAACAATATAGACAGTAAATACAAGGAAAACATTGATTTGGCCCATAGATACGGCCTCAAGGTAGGCTCTTACCATTTTTACAGGCCCAAGATTCCACAACAGACACAACTGGAGAATTTCATGGCCCAATGCCGGCCAGGAGACCAGGACCTGTTGCCCATGATTGACATCGAGACACGCAGTGGACTGAGCAAGGAGGCATTTACAGACTCATTGTTCACTTTTTTAAATCTCGTTGAGAAAGCGTACAAACAGAAACCTTTACTCTACACGGGAGCCAATTTCTATGACAACAACCTGCTTGGCCTGTTGGGGGACTATAAGGTAATGATTGCCCAATACACCGAGCGGGAGCCCAAGCTGAAGGACGACCTCGACTTTACCCTCTGGCAATACACGGGAAAGGGTCACCTAAATGGCATCAACGGCTACGTGGACAAGAGTCGGTTTATGGGTAAACATCGCCTACGAGAAATACGCTTCCGCCACCGATAACTAGGACAACACGAACAACTGATAAACTTTCAACAAAACAATCGCATTTCAGATATGGCAATCATCAAATGTCCAGAGTGTGGACGACAAATCAGTGACAAGGCTCCCGTCTGCCCAAATTGCGGAGTCGAAATAGCAGGGAAAATTACCAAGTGCCCACAATGTGGGGAAATCTATTTCAGCAATCAGGAGATGTGCCCCAACTGCCACCATGTGACACGCTCAGGCAGGCATGTAGGCTACAGCGACCAACAGAAAAACGTGGTCGGGGCGACAGGCAACACGAACACGCCAAACGGGCAACCAAAGACAACGGAACAACAAGTTCCTCCTCCCGTTAGAACCAAGAACGACGAAAACGCCCCTGCAGCCAAGAAAAAAAATCACGGACCACTCATAGTAGCTTTCATCATCGCACTCGTCATCTGCGGCACCTGCTTCTATTTCTACAGCAATGCAAAGAGCAGTAAGGAACAAGAGTCTTACGAGTTTGCCATGAAAAGCGATGACCCCCTGGTGCTCCAGACATATCTTGACAACAATATGGATGCACCGGCAGACCACATACAGGCTGTCAACGCACGACTGGAAAAGCTGAAGGAGCAAGACAATGAGTGGACCAACGCCGTGGTCAATGGTTCGAAGACGGCACTGGCGGAATACTTGTCCAAGCACCCCGACTCAGAACACAAGGCGGAAGCCATACACAAAATAGACTCTCTCGACTGGACTGATGCCAGCAACAAGAATACCATAGAGGCCCTGCAGGCTTATCTCGACGCCCACGACGAGGGCGAGCATGTAGACGAGGCACAGACAGCCATCAAGAACTTGAAAGCCAAGACCGTACAGGCTGAAGAGAAGGCAATGATTACATCCGTATTTCGCCACTTCTTCCAAGCCATCAATGCCAAGAGCGAAGTTGACTTGGAAGCTACCGTAGCACCAATTCTCACCAACTTCTTGGGAAAGCCTGATGCCATCCGGGCAGATGTCGTGACATTCATGCACAAAATCTACAAAGACGACATCACAAGCATGACCTGGCAGCTGAACAATGACTACAAGATAGACAAAAAAGAGGTAGGTGATGAGGAATACCAGTACACCGTCAGTTTCTCGGCCCTTCAAGACATCAATCGAACAGACAACACCAAGGAGAAGCACGCACTTTACAAGGTGAGCGCAACGGTAAGACCCGATGGCCTTATCTCCTCCATGTCGATGACAAAAATACTGGAATAAGCAAAATGGGCACGGGACATTCAGTCGTCCGTGCCCTTTTCATTTGCCGCCCCCTATGGTCAACTGCATCAGGTCATAATAGGAACCATTGTAAATATTAAGATCAACGCTACCCTTGATGCCAGGCAATACACCGGCATCAGTATGTTGCCAAAATTTCCATTTCCCTTTATACTCAACCTTGTCCACATAATAGTGTGCTATCCAATAGGGATAGCCATCAAAAACAGGAGTACTGAGATAGCGTTCCTTGAATTTATAATAAGTGTAGATGATGGGCTTCACATGATACTTGTCCTCAACGATATGAAGCCACGTCAACACATCCATTTGGAAATCTTCCACACTCTTGTCCTGTGGCTTATGCTCAATGTCAAGAACTGGAGGCAAATCCCCCTCCTCCAAATGAACCTTACTCAAAAAATAATAAGCCTGTGAACGCGCTGATGACTTATTGCTCCAGAAATGGTAAGCTCCTCGCAGAAACCCATACTCACGAGCATTATCAAAGTTATCATAAAAATTCACATCTACTCGCGACGAGCCCTCAGTCGCCTTAATGAAGATGAAGCGGATAGGGCAACCATCCACCACTGCACAGTAACGAAGACGGTTCCAGTTGATTTCGCCTTGATAATGGGAAATGTCTATTCCATGTATCTCGTAACCCGCAGGATATTTGGCATCGCCATAAAGGGCACGCCATCGGAAGCCTGTAGGACCGACAAAAAAATAATAGAATACCCATACATACACTGCCAAGATGCCCACGCCGCCAAGCAACAAAGGCCAACGGCGACCTTTCTTCAGAAACGGAAGCAAAACACAGATTCCTCCAGAGCGCGAACCGCGGGCATACTTCCGACTTTTGCGTCTGGAGAACTTAGTCCTATTGGGTGATTGGGATGACATAGGCATTATGCAAGGGTTGACTTCTAAAATAAATGGAGCATTCCACGATGGCGTTCGGTCCAACACCATTGGACAATGCTAAATGCACACTAACATAAAGGGGCTCCCCTACATAGGCTCTTAGCCTGGAGGAAAGCCCCTCATTATCCGTCAAACAGAAATCTGCCCCGACGAAACAACAAGCTGTTTACTTGTTCTTGGCTTCGTTCTCCAAAGACAAGGTGCGTGTATCACGGTCACAGACCTCAGCGGGCCCCCAATACTGGATTGGGCCAGGATAGACAAAACATGTCTTGCGAGCCCACTCATCGCGGTGCTCTGCAAATTTCTTGAATGGAGCACCTTCAAGCTCCACAAGAGCCTTGCGAATGACAGGCTTCATCTCACCATTACGCCGTTCCATGTTCATCATCATGGTGATAGGCACGCCTCCTGCCTTCCATTCATCAGTGGGAACGGACAAGTTCTGGACAATTGCCATGTAACCCGTCTTACCGTTGGCAATCAGGTTGGCCGCACTCACACCAAGGGCATAACAATAGTCAGCGTCAAAATTGGAGGGAGCTGCACAACGGCCCTCATAACCAAAGAAATGATGTTGGGCGGCAAACTTACCGACAAACTTGCCTTCCTTCTTCCACTCGTCCAGCTTAGCGCCTACCATGTCAGACAGCAACTTCTCGGTCTCAATAAGAGAAACCTGCACATTACCATGGGGATCGCGATCGAGGGAGAGCTGTCGAGCTACGGCCTCGGGCAAGGTGGCGAATGTCTCAGCATTCTCCTTGCTCAAATGAGCGAGGATATATGCACGTTGGGCATCCTTGTCAAGGTCCTTGTAGTCTGCACCGTGGGCGGCAAGCAGGTCATTGAGCTCATCGATAAGACGTCCAATGGCTGGGATAAACTCGATGAGGCCCTCGGGAACGAGCACCACACCGAAGTTGTTTCCATCCTCGGCACGCTTGGCGACAGCAGCAGCAATCTGTTCCACAATCTGGTTGAGCGTCATATCCTTGGCTTCCACCTCCTCAGAAACAATGCAGATGTTGGGCTGGGTCTGCAGGGCACACTCCAAAGCAATGTGTGAAGCAGAACGCCCCATCAGCTTGATAAAATGCCAATACTTGCGGGCGGAATTTGCATCACGCTCAATATTACCGATGAGCTCAGAGTAAACTTTTGTAGCAGTGTCAAAACCGAAACTCGTCTCAATCTGGTCATTCTTCAAGTCACCATCAATAGTCTTAGGACAACCTATGACCTGCACGCCGTACTTCTTGGCTGCATAATACTCAGCCAGCACACAAGCATTGGTATTGGAGTCGTCACCTCCGATAATCACAACAGCTTTGATGTTCAGCTCACGGATGATTTCCAAGCCTTTCTCAAACTGGTCTTCCTTTTCCAGTTTGGTTCGACCTGAGCCAATCATATCGAAACCGCCAGTATTGCGATACTCATCGACATACTCAGGAGTCAGCTCAATATATTTGTGATCAACAAGTCCGCTGGGGCCCATCAAGAAGCCATATACCTTGTTGGCAGGGTTCATCTTCTTGACTGCATCAAAGATACCGCAAATAACGTTGTGGCCACCAGGAGCCTGACCTCCCGAAAGAATCACGCCAACGTTGACTGCGCTGTCTGCGGCTTTGTCACCCGGGACAAATTCAATCAGTGGCATGCCGTAAGTGTTAGGGAACAATTTCTTGATTTCTTCCTGATTGCCCACACTCTGCGTAGGCTCACCTTCCTTCACTTTGATGGCACCTTGCAAACCTTTAGGCAGCTTTGGCTGATAAAGGGCACGGGCCTTCTGCAAAAGACTCTTTTCCATTTTTTGTTATTTTATAATAATTAATATGTGGTTCTGATGCAAAAGTACGTTTTTTCCTTGAATTATGGAAAGAAAAGAGAAAGAAAACTCTTTTTCTAAAAGTTTTTTAAAACTTGTTGTTGCATTTCCACAATTTTACTTATCTTTGGGGAAGATTTAGAAGAAGTTATGTTTCTGTGCCGGTCCAAAAGGCCGGTATCGCCTTAACACCATAAAACTTATTAGACCATGGCAAAGAAAAGAAACTTGAAGCAAACCATCAACTACATTTGCAGTGACTTGTTTGCGGAGGGAGTGGCAGCCTCCTTATACGGAGCGGTAAAGAATGAGGAAGCGGTCAACAACCTGCTTTCTCTGATTATCGTGACCCGGAACGACTACGTGAAGCGCATCTCACACCCTGAGCCAGGTATGAAGCCACACGCCTACTACAAGGCGCTTATCGCTGACTTCAACCAGCAAATCAATGAAATCATCAATCAAATAAGCAGTTTGGCATAAACACACAAAGTTGATGATAATGAAGCAATTCTGCCATTGGCTTTTATACAAACAATGGGGATGGAAGAAAGACGTTACCGTCACGCCTCCTGACAAATACATTATTTGCCTGGCCCCACACACCAGCAACTGGGATTTTATTATCGGCCAATTATATATGCGTGCTGAAGGCTTGCATATCAATTTTCTCATGAAAAAGGAATGGTTCTTTTGGCCGCTGGGCCCCATATTCCGGCACATGGGCGGCATTCCCGTGTTTCGCTCAAAGCATAGCAGCATGACAGACCAGCTGGCCAAGGAAGCCATGTCTCGTAAACAGTTTGGGTTGTGCATCACACCAGAAGGTACACGTTCGCTCAACCCTGAATGGAAAAAAGGTTTCTACTTCATCGCCCTCAAAGCGCAGATTCCCATCCTGCTATACGGTGCAGACTACAAGAAGAAGGTGATCCGATGTACCGAAAGTTTCATGCCGACAGGAGACGTTGAGCATGACATGCGCCACATCAAGCTTTACTTCAAGGATTTCAAAGGCAAGAAGCCCGAGAATTTCACCATCGGAGAAGTGTAAGGCCGGCTTTTAAAGATTATTGATATGACATTAGGAAAAGGTCTGTCAGTATGTTGTGCCTGTCTTTTTGCATTGTCAGCAAATGTTCATGCGCAAGGTCTTTCCGCTCAGGAAAAGGCCAAGCGATTATTGGCCGAATATTTTCTTACCTATCGTGCGAAAGGGACCGAATTCACACAACAACCCAAGATGAAGTCTTTCTCCGTCAACGACCGAACGCAGACGGTAACAGTCACCACGGACAACTACTTCGCCCAACAGGATTTTACAGACAAGCAGGTAGGCCAAATCTACAAAAAGGTCAAAAAGGCCTTGCCGAAGCCCTATAACAAATACCATATAGAGATAGTCACAAACGGTATGCTCCTTGAGGATTATGTACCCCAACACAAGTCAGGACGCGCCGGAGCGGATGCCTTATGGGGGAAAGTCAATTACAACGGCAAGCCATGGGTTGACAATGTGTCACACCCCATGAATTTCACCCACGGCCTTTACGACCGTCATATCAGCCTGTGGGCCTCACACGGAAGGTACTATGATAACAAGAAGGGATTATGGAAATGGCAAAGGCCCAATCTTTTCGCCACAACGGAAGACCTTTTCACGCAGACTATCGTCGTTCCGTTTCTCATCCCCATGCTTGAAAATGCAGGCGCAGTAGTGTTTACACCCCGTGAACGCGACTGGCAAACAGCCGAGTATATAGTAGACAATGATTGTGGCCTGAACGTAAATGCCAGCAGCTACAAGGAATATGCGGAAAATGCGCAATGGCTGACCACACCCCAAAAAGGTTTCAAGGCACATGAGAGGCATTATCTGGACAACGAAAATCCTTTTGCGGCTGGAACAGCCCGTATGCTGAAAGCCACAAAAAAGGAAGCCAAAGCGTTTATCAAATATCAGCCCACTTTCGTCCAAGGAGGCAGATATGCCGTCTACGTAAGTTATCAGACAATGCCCAATAGCATAGACGACGCCCATTACACCGTGTTTCACAAAGGACAGGCAACAGAATTTCGTGTCAACCAACAAATGGGTGGAGGCACCTGGGTGTACCTCGGTACATTCGAGTTTGACAAAGGAGACAACATGAGCAACTGTGTGATGCTCACCAACCAAAGTCGCATGAAAGGCATCGTAACTGCCGACGCCGTCAGATTTGGCGGCGGGATGGGCAACATTGAGCGAGGAGGTGCGGTCAGCAACTATCCGCGTTGCCTGGAAGGTGCTCGCTATGCTGCGCAATGGGGAGGGGCACCCTACACAGTTTATGGTGGAAAGGGTGGAAGCGATGACTATTCCGATGACATCAATACACGTTCGAGGATGACCAATTGGCTGGCAGGAGGCTCGGTCTACGTGCCTACGCTTGATGGCAAGAAAGTGCCTATCGAACTATCATTGGCCGTCCACAGTGATGCTGGCTTCGCGCCCAACGGCAAGGATCTCGTCGGATCGTTAGCCATCTGCACCACCGATTTCAACGATGGCCGCCTGTCCTCTGGCATCACCAGGCAATCATCCAAGTTATTGGCCGAACAACTTTTGGCAGGGGTGACACGCGACCTGACATACGCATATAAACGATGGAACCGTCGATACTTATGGGACCGCAACTACTCAGAGACCCGTCTACCAGAAATTCCGTCATCCATCATTGAGACATTGTCGCACCAAAACTTCCCAGACATGATCTTGGGGCAAGACCCCAACTTCAAGTTCACCCTGGCACGGTCGCTCTACAAGTCAATTGTCAGGTACATTCGTGGCATGCATGGACAAGCGGCCGTCATCGAGCCTTTGCCACCACGCAACATGGCTGTTAAATTGACTGGGAAACATCGGGCGTTACTGTCATGGAGTGCCAATATGGACGAACAAGAACCTAGCGCCACACCCACCTATTATATTGTTTACACAGCCATTGGTAATGGCGGATTCGACAATGGCCGGAAAGTCAACAGTACATCCACCTCCATTGACATCGAGCCCGACAAGACCTATCATTTCAAAGTGACAGCCGCCAACCGCGGAGGTGAAAGTTTCCCTTCCGAAACTGTATCAGCGCACAGTTGCACAGATGCTAACAAGACGATACTCGTCATCAACGGATTTCATCGCCTGGCTGCCCCGGCAATCATTGACAATGGTGCTCAACAAGGTTTCGATTTGGACAGCGATCCAGGAGTCTCCTATGGGCTGACGGCTGGGTGGAATGGCCGCCAGCAATGTTTCAACACGTCACACATGGGACAGGAAGGTCCAGGCGGACTGGGATACGGAGGTGACGAGCTGGCCGGGCGCTTCATAGCTGGCAACGATTTCAACTACATCCGTACACACACCGACGCCATCGCATCGACAAGACATTACAATGTGGCCAGTTGCAGTTCAGAGGCCATCGAAGCGGGCAAAGTGAAGATGGAAGACTATCAGGCAATTGACATAATCATCGGCTTGGAGAAATACGATGCCAACGCCGTGAAATATTACAAGTCATTCCCGGTATCCTTGCAACGAAAGATTGCCGCCTACACTCAAGGGGGAGGACGCATGTTGGTTAGTGGTGCATATCTTGGCACCGACATGACACAGGAGAACGATGCCTCTTGGCTAAGCAGATACCTGAAGGCAAGCAGCGGCGGCTCCATCAAGACGGACACCCTATCAGGAGTGAGCGGTTTGGGTATGCAGTTTGACTTTATCAGAACGCTTAATCCCGACCACTATGCGGCCACCCGCACCGATGTGCTTCATCCTGAAGGAGGTGCCATCTGCGCCATGCAGTACAGTGACGGACAATCAGCTGCCGTGGCCTATTCGGGCAACGACTACAAAACCTTTGTCATGGGATTTCCTTTTGAATGCATCACCGACGCTTCATCCCGAAACAAATTGATGCAAGGTATACTAAACTATATCCTTCAGTAATCAGATATCAATATCAATCATAACGCTTAAGACCATGAAGATACAAGCCAACCATTCAGGCACCCGTAGCATAGAGGTGACCGAGAAACATTTACAGACTATCGACAAGTATGCTTTGCTCCGCTATCTTGTGGACAGCAATGGCATTATCGACGAGAGCGTACTCGACAAGTTGAAGTTCAACGTAAGGTCAATACTTGAAAGCGAAACTGGCAGGGACAAGGACTTGCTTGACTTGTGCCTGGACGTCATCTACAACAACAACATGAAAGCCTTCGGCCTTCACCAGTTAGCATTGCTCTATGTAAAGTGGAAAGGAGAGCACACCAGTCAAGACGAGGTGGATCCTCAAGAGGTAAGCGATTAACACATGCAGAACTATCAACTGACAGACTTTCTTCCAACGACCAAGAAGGAATGTGAGCTAAGAGGATGGGATCAGTTGGATGTCATCCTCTTCTCGGGTGACGCCTATGTGGACCACCCATCCTTCGGTGCTGCTGTCATTGGGCGGATACTTGAGTCAAACGGCTATAGGGTGGCCATCGTACCTCAACCAGACTGGCATGGCGATTTCCGCGATTTCAAGAAGTTAGGACGCCCCCGTTTGTTCTTTGCCATTTCGCCAGGTGCCATGGATTCGATGGTCAACCGCTACACAGCCAACCGCCGTATGCGTCATGACGACGCATACAGTCCCGATGGGCGTCACGACATGCGTCCCGACTATCCTTCTATTGTCTATTCCAAGATTTTAAAACAGTTGTTTCCCGATGTACCCGTAGTGCTCGGCGGCATCGAGGCATCCATGCGTCGCCTGACACATTACGACTACTGGCAAGACTGCTTAAAGAAATGCATCCTCTGTGAGAGCGGTGCCGACCTCATCCTCTACGGCATGGGGGAAAAGAACACCTTGAGGCTATGCCTGGAATTGGAAGATGGCCGCAACATTAAGGACATCAAAGATATTCCGCAAACTGTATACCTCTGCAAAAAAGAAGACATCCCCGGCGGCATCACAGCTGATGACATTCTCCTCCACTCACACGAGGAATGTTTGCGCAATAAGAAGGCTGAAGCCGAAAACTTCAGACACATTGAGGAAGAAAGTAACAAAATGCATGCGCAGAGGCTCATACAAGGCGTCGACAATATCTATGCAGTCGTCAACCCACCTTTCCCCCCCATGACGACCGAGGAACTTGACGCAGCCTTCGACCTCCCATACACACGCATGCCACATCCGAAGTACAAGGGCAAGACCATCCCCGCCTATGAGATGATCAAGTTCTCCATCACATTGCACCGCGGTTGTTTTGGCGGCTGTGCTTTCTGCACCATTTCCGCCCATCAGGGCAAATTTGTAGTGTGCCGTTCTAAGGAAAGCATATTGCGCGAGGTCAGGCAGGTTATCGCTATGCCCGGCTTCAAAGGATACATCTCTGACCTTGGCGGTCCTTCCGCCAACATGTATGGCATGCACGGCCGCAACCCAAAAGCATGCGAACATTGCAAGCGGCCATCATGTATCAATCCCCAGGTCTGCCCCAACCTGATGACAGATCACTCACACTTGTTGGAGATCTATCATGCTGTTGACGCACTTCCTGGCATCAAGAAAAGTTTCATCGGCAGTGGTGTGCGCTACGACTTATTGTTGCACAAGAGCAAAGATGAAAAATCAAACGAAGCAGCTCGCCAATACACACGTGAGCTCATCACACACCACGTCAGCGGACGTCTGAAAGTGGCCCCCGAGCACACCTCCGACAATGTGTTGCGACTCATGCGCAAGCCATCCTTCAGCCAGTTTCATGAGTTCAAACGCATCTTCGACCGCATCAATAGGGAAGAGGGGCTCAACCAACAGATTATACCCTATTTCATCAGTTCGCATCCCGGATGTAAGGAGGAGGACATGGCAGAGCTGGCAGTGAATACCAAACAACTTGATTTTCACCTCGAGCAAGTGCAAGATTTCACGCCAACACCCATGACCGTAAGCACCGAGACCTGGTACAGCGGCTTCGATCCCTACACTTTGGAACCCGTGTTTTCGGCGAAAACTCCCCGAGAGAAACTGGCCCAACGCCAGTTCTTCTTTTGGTACAAGTCTGAGGAGCGCCAATCCATTGAGCGTGAGTTGCGCCATATCGGACGCCCTGACCTCATCAAAAAGCTCTATGATGGCGCACCCTATCGCGGTCGCACCCACTATGATTCGAAGGCCATCGGAAGTACGCCCGTCAACAGGGACAAGCACGAAAACAAAGATCCAAACAAGAAAAGGAAATCATTCAATCCCAATTTCCAACCACGTGGATTTGGCAAAAAAGGCAAGAACGGTCCCTCCAAAAAATGAATATCATTGAACAACATCTTGTGGGCAAGCACGACTCCACCGACTGCGAGGACGGCATCGTAATCACCCCCGACTTTGTGGCTGTTATTGACGGAAGTACCAGCAAAACCACTCATAGGCTTCATCCTTTCATGAAGAATGGACGTTATTGCATGATGGCAATCTGCGATTTTATACGTTGCATGTCTGCTAGTCTGTCACTCAAGCAGTTTTGCGAACAGGTCACAGCATACATCCATGACCTCTACCCCACTGATGACACACCGATGAGGACAAACCCACAAGAACGATTGTGCGCCAGCGCCGTTGTCTACAGTGCTCAACGACATGAAATCTGGATGGTTGGCGATTGTCAGTGCATGGTCAATGGTCATGTCTTTCACAACGACAAACCTTCCGAAAGCATGCTCGCACATCAGAGGGCATCAGCTTTCAAGACAGCACTTGAGTCTCATCCTGACATGGTGTGTGAAGGCCGCATCGTTCACGACTACGCCCGCGACACCATTCTCGAGCCGCTCATTAAGAGTATGGTCGGCGAGAACCGCACCTATGCGGTCATCGATGGTTTCCCCATCTTCATGCCTGGTGTAAAGACTATTCCCGTCATAGACTCACGTGCGGATATCGTTTTGGCTTCTGACGGCTATCCCTTTCTTTGTCCATCCCTTTGTGAAAGCGAGACAGCTCTGCTCCAACAACTTGCAGAAGACCCTTTCTGCATCCGTTCGTTTGTGGCCACCAAGGGTGTCATGGTAGGCAATCGTTCGTTCGATGACCGCGCATACGTTCGTTTCCGTCTCTCCGACGACCAGCCCATCGCTTAGGGAGAGCAGATCATTCAGCCGTCCTACAGGACAAAAAAAGAAACATCATTAAACGTTATCAATTAATTTTAGTAATTTTGCGAAAAATTCCGCGTCAAACATGAGATACTTCGTTTGGATTCGTTTTGATGGAACAGCCTATCACGGTTGGCAGATACAACCCAATGGATTGTCAGTACAAGAGAAGATACAGGACTGTCTTTCCTTGCTGTTGCGTCATCCCATCGATGTCGTCGGGGCAGGCCGCACAGACGCTGGCGTCCATGCCAACCAAATGGTGTGTCATTTCGACAGTACGCAGGCCATCGATACCAACCAACTTTGCTATCGTCTGGCCCGTGTGCTTCCACGCGACATCTCATGTGAGAAAATTGAGCACGTAGCAGATGACATGCACGCCCGTTTCTCCGCTCATCGCCGCGTTTACCGTTATTTCATCCACACAAAGCGCAATCCTTTCCTTCGCCAGTATTCTGTTGAAATGCACTATCCGCTCGACTTCGAAGTCATGAACCAAGCAGCAGCGCAGCTACTGACCGTCAACGACTTTAAAGCCTTTTGTAAGGCGGGTGCCGACAACAAAACGACGTTGTGCAACGTAACCACCGCCCAGTGGGTCAAGACAGGAGAGGACACCTATTATTTTGAGATAGCTGCCAACCGTTTTCTACGTAACATGGTCCGGGCAGTTGTCGGCACGCTGATTGACGTGGGACGCGGACGTATCAGTCTGGAGCAGTTTGACAACATTCTGCACAGCGGAACGCGTTGCGATGCGGGCGAATCGATGCCCGCCAACGGCCTTTTCCTTTGGGAAATCGACTATTAACATCCAGCTATTCAGTATTCAGGACATGTGGTTAGTATTAGCTTTTCTCTCAGCAACCCTTTTGGGGTTTTATGACACTTTCAAAAAGAAGTCACTCCTAAACAATGCGGTCATTCCCGTGTTGTTTCTCAACACTGTGTTTTCATCGCTCATCTTCTTGCCATTCATCATACTGTCAGCCCAAGGCACGCTGCCTGACAACTCCATCTTCCATGTCGCAAGTGGCGGTTGGGAAATACACAAATATATCATTCTCAAAAGTATCATCGTTCTTTCCAGTTGGATTTTTGGTTATTTCGGTATGAAGCACCTACCCTTAACCATCGTAGGCCCCATCAACGCTACTCGCCCCGTAATGGTGCTTGTAGGTGCCCTGCTAGTGTTTGGCGAAAGCCTCAACATGTGGCAATGGATCGGTGTGATTATGGCTATTGCCTCCTTTTTCCTGCTGAGCCGGTCTGGAAAGAAAGAAGGTATCGACTTTGAGCACAACCGCTGGATATGGTTCATCGTACTGGCCGCCGTACTCGGGGCCATCAGTGGCCTCTACGACAAATACCTCATGGCCAGTCCAGCCAACGGCGGTGTAGGTATCGACCGCATGGCGGTCCAGTCATGGTACAACATCTACCAGATGGTCATGATGGGTCTGATGATGCTCATCCTGTGGTGGCCCACCCATAAGCACACCACTCCTTTCCGCTGGGACTGGGCCATCATCGGCATCAGCCTCTTCCTGAGTGCCGCCGATTTTGCCTATTTCTATGCACTCAGCCTTTCCGGGGCCATGATCTCAATCGTTTCGATGATTCGCCGAGGCAGCGTCATTGTCAGTTTTCTGTTTGGCGGCTTGTTTTTCCACGAACGCAACCTACGCGCCAAGGCCATTGATCTGGCTTTGGTACTCTTAGGCATGGTTTTTCTTTATATCGGCAGCAAATAAAATTTGTTGTTGCAAGGTTTCTTCACAAATCCTTTGCAATATGAAAGTAAAATCGTATCTTTGCAAAAGCTTTTGATTATAATACCCGCATTTTATTCAATATTGAAATTCATACATAATGGCACGCAATATATTTAAGGGATTAGGCATCGCACTAATCACTCCGTTCACACCAGAAGGCGAAATCGACTACAAGTCTCTAAAACACCTTGTGGAATATCAAATCGACAACGGAGCGGACTTTCTCTGCATATTGGCCACCACGGCCGAGACTCCTTGCCTCACACATAAGGAAAAAGACGATATTACCCAGTTCATCAAGGAATTGGTAAATGGCCGCATTCCCATCCTGAAGTATTGCGGAGGCAACAACACCGCAGCCGTGATAGAAGAGATGAAGACCACCGACTGGAGCGGCATCGATGGCATCCTAAGTATCTGCCCCTACTACAACAAACCCTCACAAGAGGGTCTCTACCAGCATTTCAAGGCCATCTCCGAAGCCAGTCCCCTACCCCTCGTGCTCTACAATGTGCCAGGCCGCACAGGTGTAAACATGAAGGCTGCAACCACCCTTCGTTTGGCCAACGACTGTGAAAACATCGTTGCTATCAAGGAGGCTTCAGGCAGCTTGGAACAGGTCGACGAGATTATCTTCAACAAGCCCGACCGTTTCGATGTCATCAGCGGCGATGATGCCCTTACCTTCTCAATGGTGGCCAGTGGAGCCGCTGGCGTCATCTCGGTCATCGGCAATGCGTTGCCCAAAGAGTTCTCTCGGATGATTCGCCTGGAGTTCAAGGGCGAATACGAACCTGCCCGCAAGATCCACCACATGTTCACCGAGCTCTATAGCCTTCTCTTTGTCGACGGCAACCCCGCTGGCGTGAAAGCGTTGCTCAACGACATGGGATTTATTGAGAACCAGCTGCGTCTGCCACTTGTCCCCACAAAGATTGAAACTAAACAGAAGATGGCCGACATCCTTGAGCGCTTGCGCTTGTAATCGTTTTGACGGACAGAAACTCGCTTGCACACAATATTAAGGGCGATGACCACAATGGCCATCGCCCTTTTCCGTTATCCCGAAGGTTGGTCTATGAAGAATGATTACTCATACCTAATGGCTTCTATCGGATCGAGGCGTGCAGCCTTCTTAGCCGGATACCATCCAAAGAACACGCCCGTGAAGGTACACACGGCAAAGCTCATGATAATGGTCCACCACTCGATGTAGATGGGCCAATGGGCCAATTGCTTCACCGCATAGCTCGCCCCTACACCAAGCACCACGCCCACCAGTCCACCGGTGACACTCAGCATGATGGCTTCTATCAGAAACTGGTTGAGGATGTCTACGCCACGTGCACCGACACTCATGCGCAAACCAATCTCTCGTGTGCGCTCTGTGACACTCACATACATGATGTTCATGATGCCGATGCCGCCCACGATAAGGGAGATGCCAGCCACACAACCCAAAAGGATTGTCATCATGTCCGTAGTGGAATTCATCATCGACGACAACTCCTCCTGTGAGCGTATGTTGAAGTCATCGTCATCGCCTTCCGTTGTATCAGTAGCGTCCTTCAGCTTATGGTTACGTCGCAAGATGGTGGTCATCTCCTCCGTGGCCTTGTCGGTCACACCCTCCGTGACAGCAGAAGCCTGTATCTCGCTCAAGTAGGTCTGTGCCAGAATACGTTTCATCACTGTGGTGTAGGGCGCCAGCACCAGGTTATCCTGGTCCATACCCATAGTGTTGTACCCCTTCTTCTTCAACACACCAATCACCCGGAAGGGAATGGAGTTGAAGCGCACAACCTTGCCCACAGGATCATTGCCATCAGGGAAAAGATAGTCTACTACCGTCTGGCCAAGGATACACACCTTGGCACTCGATTTCATCTCCTGGTCAGTGAACATTTCTCCATCACTGACATTCAACTGACGTATGTCGAGATACTCCTGGTTGACACCGTAGATGGTCGACTGGGTGTTGTTGTTACCGTTAATAAACTGTCCGCTTGTGCTCACCACAGGGCTGATAGCCTTAATATATGAGCACTCGTCTTTCAACGACTCATAATCTGTCAACTTAAGCGTCTGCATGGCCGACGGATCCTGGCGGACGCCACCTCTCATGTCGGCACCAGGATGGATCATAATCATGTTGGAGCCCATCTCAGATATATTGGCCTGTATGCTCCGCTTCGATCCCTGCCCGATGGCCAGCATCGTGATAACAGAGGCCACGCCGATGATGATACCCAATGCCGTCAGGAAAGAGCGCATCTTATTAGCGAAGATGGCTCTCAGTGCTATTTTGAAAAGATTCGTGTAGTTCATTATTCATCCGAATTAGCCGGAAGAGCAGCCAAACCCTCGGCAGCACTCTGTATGTTATGATTATACTCGTCACTAATGACATGCCCGTCTCGCAACTGTATGTTACGGCTGGAATAGTGGGCGATGTCCGGGTTATGGGTGACAAAGATGATGGTCCTGCCCTCCGCATAGAGTTTTTGGAAGAGCACCAGAATCTCAAACGATGTTCGCGTATCAAGGTTTCCGGTGGCCTCGTCGGCCAGGATGACTGCGGGGTTGTTGACCAGCGCACGTGCAATAGCCACACGCTGCATCTGTCCACCCGACATCTGGTTTGACTTGTGATAAAGTCGGTCTCCCAATCCCACGGCCTTCAAAGCCTCTACCGACCGCTCAAAGCGTTCCTTTGCCGACACGCTGGCGTTGTACATCAAGGGGAGCTCCACATTTTCCACACTGGTTGTCTTCGGCAAGAGATTATAGTTCTGGAAGATGAATCCTATCTTCCTGTTGCGCAACACGGCACGTTGTGATCGTGACATGGTGCGCACGGACACTCCGTCGAGGTAATACTCGCCACTGGATGGCGTATCGAGACACCCCAATTGGTTGAGCAACGTGGACTTGCCTGAACCCGACTTACCCATGATGGTGACAAACTCACCCTCAAAGATTTTGAACGACACACCACGCAGTGCGTGCACCGTCTCGTCGCCGACAAGAAAGTCGCGTTTCACGTTTTGCAGTTCGATGACGACTTTCTTGCCTTCGGTATCATGGTTGTTTTGATTATCTGTCATTGCCATGTCTCCTTCTTTGTCCGTCTTACTTTCCATTCTTCTTGTTCTTTCCCGGAGGGCCAGGCTGGAAGGGACTAGACTCAGCACCGTCACTGCTATCCTCTGCCGTCGCTTCATCGGTGCTCACATCAACACCGGTAATGACATTCTGTCCTTCCTTGATGCCGCTGAGCACTTGCGTGTGTGTGCCGTCGGTGATACCGATGTTCACCCGATGTGCCACAAGGGTATTGCCCTCGAGTGTCCAAACTTTGTTCTTGGCGTTGCTGACGTCCTGTATCTTGCGGCCGCCAACAGTCTCCTTTGCCGGTGTGTAGCGCAATGCCTTGCTAGGCACGCTCAGCACGCCGTTGCTCTCTTGGGTGTATATTACAACGCTAGCCGTCAGCCCAGGCTTCAGCTTCAGATCGGCATTAGGTGCACTGATAACCACTTCGTAGGTCACGACATTATTGGTCGTAGTAGCCTCCAGACGGACCTGTGTCACAGTGCCCTCGAAAGTGTCGTTTGGATAGGCGTCAACCGTGAAGGTCACACGCTCACCTTTCTTTACATCGCCAATGTCGGCCTCGTCGACATCGGCCACCACCTGCATGTTGGTCAGATCCTGTGCTATCGTAAACAGGTCAGGCGTGCTCATATTGGCATTGACAGTCTGTCCTTCCTCCACACTCTTGCTGACCACGATACCATCGATGGGAGATGTGATGGTGGCATAGCTGAGGTTGGTCTGTGCACGCGAAACTTCCTCCTGTGCAGCCACTACCTGGTCTTTTCTTGAGGCCACGGTCTGCACACTGGTCTGATAGCTCAAGCGGGCACTCTCATAGTCGTTGGCAGAGATGAGGCCCTTCTGGTAGAGCGTCTTGTAACGGTTGAAATTGGCCTTCTGATAGTCCAAATCGCTCTGTGCACTTCTCAGCGAGGCTTGCGCCTGCGAGAGTTGCGACTTGGCAGAGTTCAGCTGGCTCATAAGGTTCGACTTATCGAGCTCTGCGATAACCTGTCCTTTCTTCACTACGCTGTTGTAGTCGACATAAATCTTGCTGACGATGCCCGACACCTGCGTACCGACCGTCACCTCGTTCACGGGCTCAATGCTACCTGTTGCAGTGACGCTGTTGAGGATGTTGACTTTGGCCACTTTCTCGGTCTTGAAGTTCACTTCCTCCTTTTTCTTGCCTCCGGACAACAGATAAGCAGCGACTGCGATGACAATGACGACACCCACCGCTACCCAAATCATACTTATCTTCTTACTTTTCATGTTATATAAAACTATGCTATTGTTACATATTATATTTTCTTTTCACCTTCTCTATGTCATTTACTTGAGCGTTCCGTTTTGATAGAACTTCAGCATGTTGATGTTGAGGATAGCGAGATACTTGGCCTGCAGCTCGTTCTGCTTTGCCTTGAGCAAGGCATCCTTTCCGTTCATCAGTTCGATGGTGTTCTTGAGGTTTTGGCGGAACTGTTCGCTGAGCAGCTCGTAGCTCTCCTGAGCACTCTCCGTGCTGACCTTGGCACTCTTGAACTGTGCCTGGTTATTGACAGCCTGCAGCCAATAGTTCTCGATTGTCGAGTAGAGCGTAGTCTGCTTGTCCTTGAGGTCGAGTTCATAGCTCTGCTTTGAGAGGCGGGCCTTGTTGACGGCAGTCTTTGCAGTACGGTTGTCGTAAATGGGGATGCTCACCGAGAGACCTCCGCCCACCGTGAAGTTATTTTTCAACTGTGTGCCCCAATTGTTGTCGTTCATCGAGGTGGTGTTGGTACTCACGCCAGCATTTACTCCGACAGTTGGCATCCATTGCGCCTTGGCTATCTTGATTTGCAGGTCGCTGCTCTCTATGCCCAGCTTGGCGTTCTTGATTTCCGGCCTGATGCCCAAAGCGGCCTCATAGACGCTGGTCACGCCTGGGATGGTCTGCAGCGCAGTCTCATCAGCAGGTGCGTCGGCCACGACATCAAAGTCGTCCTGGTCGGTAATCTGGAGCAGTTGCTTCAACTGTCGTTTGTAGTCGCGCAGATTGCTCTCGGCCTGTACCACAGAATACTCGTCCTGCGCGCGCTGAGCGGTCAACTGTGCCAGGTCGGCCTTGCTCATGCTACCCACTTTCACAAACTCCTTTCCGCGTTCCTCGTTTTTCTTCGAGGTCTCGAGCGTGGCCTTGTTGACCTCAACAGCTTCCTTCGAGTAAAGAATCTGCACGAAGAGTTGGGTGATCTGCTCCTGGATGCTGTTGGCGGTGGTAGCACTATCAAGGGCTGCCTGGTCGGCGGTCACCTTATTGAGCTTCACCTGGTTGTGGTTGCGATTGCCGTTCCAGACTGTCCAGTTGCCCATGACACTATATGAGCCGTTGTAGTAGAACTTGTCGACATTCGACTGCACCTTATCGCCTGCAATCATGTACGCCCCGCTCTCGGGCCAAGGGTTGTACGACACGTTTTGCGAGGTCGATGCCGATAGCGACGGCAACAGTTCGGCCTTGCTTTGTTTCACATCTTCCATAGCACTGAGATGCTGGATGCGCGACTTCTGGAGTGAGATATTATTCTGCAATGCATAACTAATGCAATCTTGCAGCGTCCACTCACGTGCCTCCACCGTCACAGGCAAGAGCATCAACAGGGCAAGGGCCGATGTCATAAACGATTTCTTCATTGTCATCATTAAAAATTTAACCAAAAACAAAAGTAAGATGAAAAGAGATAAGGATGGTTTATCTAAATTGGCGAATATTAACAATAAAAAAGGAAAATGTTAATAAAGTCTTTCGGAAAGTTCGACATGCAGGCGGCTTCTTTGCTCTACTCTCTGAATTATATAACTCAAGTTTCAGATTTACTGTCACTAAACGCTCAACGGCTCTTAGTGGATATGCAATTGTCGTATGATTTCCGAAAAAACAGGGTGATACGGAAACATCAATCTGGAGCGCGGCAGGATGTTTTCAGAGCAGCGATAGGGAGAATCGGCAGCGACAATGGCGCTGGTAGACAGATGGAACGCTTCGAAAGACGGCGAATCATGTCGAGACAGACGCCTCATCGACGCTCGGTGCGGCACCTATGCAGAGTCGATATGGCATCTATCGATGCTTGATACGGCACTTTTCGCAAGAGAGGATAGGCTCGCTGCGTTTAAGTTTTCCGATTGCCGTTTGTAACAGTCTGAAAATCTAGACTTTGCACAAACACTTCTCAGAATAGCGTATTTGCAGACACGCGCATGTTTCGTTGCAAATACGCAATTCTGAGAAGGTCTGTTGTTCGCTATTTTGCTTAAGTTTCGAATTTAAGTTTTTCCTCTGACTTTGAGTAGAAACCGTATCTGCAGCAAAATCTCCTGCACTTTATTGTTTTCAAAACTTAATCCGAAACTTGAGAAATATAATGGCAGGACTCTCAAGGTTTCGTCGGTAGGATTTAAATCGAAAATGAGGCTGCCCGTGAATCACTTCACAGACAGCCTCGCATAAGATGATTACATTAAAGTAGGTATGAAAAGGTGTGTAATCATTGAGGACTATCTTCTGTTTCCAGCCCTCCGCCAAGGGCCTGATATAGACTGATTATGTTTTGGTTCTTGGCCAATCGGTTGGCTGAGAGAGAGAGTTGGGCTGCGAGGAGCGACTGACGGGCTGTGAGCACTTCAAGATAGGTGTTGGAGCCGTGGTCCATCAGAAGGGTGGTGCTTCTCAGCGCCTTTTCGAGAGAGCTTATCTGCGACTCTATCGTTTCTTCTTTTTCGGTTGCCGTCTGATAGGCAGTCAGCGCATCGTTCACTTCCTTGCCAGCATTGAGCAACGTCTGTGAGAATGCGAGTTTCGCCTCCTCCTGCTGCGCCTTGGCTATTTTGAGTTGCGCCTCGTTTTGTCCTCTCGTGAGCAAAGGTGCGACAATGGAGCCCAAAGCCGAGGCAAGAAACTTGCCTGGATTGACGATCAGAGACCCCGCCGAGTTGGTCCACCCCACGCTTCCGCTCAGAGTCAGCGACGGATAGAAAGCCGAGCGTGCCTGGTTCACTCCATAGAAAGCTGCCTCTATCGTGCGCTCTGCTTGCCTGACATCCGGACGGGCAGACAGCAACCGAAGGGGAACACCGACCGACAACGAGTCGGGCATTCGCACGTCCGCTTCCTTGCAACGCTCATAATGCCGTGGTGTCTCGCTGAGCAATATCGCCATGCTGTTCTCCGTCTGCGCTATTTGGCTCTTCAGGTCGAGCACTGACGTGTGTACGCTCTGCAATGTTGCCTCCATCTGCGACACGCCAGCTTCATCGTACCTTCCGACCTTCATCAAGGCGCGGGCCGTCTTCAGGGTCTCCCTCCACGCTTCCTCCGTCTTCACAGACAGAGAAAGTTGTTGGTCGAGAGAAACCAAGGTGTAGTAGATGTTTGAAACATTTGCCACAAGTTGAGTATGCAAGGCTTGACGATAGTCTTTGCTTTTGGCGTAGAGTGCTTTCGACTGTTCCTTGGCGTTGCGCATACGTCCGAAGATGTCAATCTCCCAACTTGCCGTGAGAGGCACGGAGTATGTCTGCGTAGCCTTTGCGCCGTCGAAACTACTCACGCTTCCCTGCGGTGCTATGGCGAACGAAGGTAGAAAAGCCAGTTTAGCCGCTTTCAACGTGGCAGCAGCCTCCTCCACACGGAGCTGCGCCTGTCTGTAGTCAGTGTTCTGCTGCACCGCACGCTCTATGTATTGCTGCAAGAGCGGATCGGTAAACAGTTCATGCCAATCCATGAATCCCAACGATGTCGTGTCATTCTGAGCCGAGTCATTCCGACAGCCTCCCTGATATTCGGTGATGGGTTTTCCCAATACGGAATCGCCGAAAAGATGGTCAGGCACTTTGGTCTCGGGCTGATATTTTGTATATATACCGCAACTGCCCAAAGAAGCGAGCAATACGGCCGAAAACATTATTTTCTTCATTCTCTTGTGTCTTTTATAGTCATTCTTTTCTTGCTCTGCTCTTTTCCTCGATGGTCTTCAAGAGTTCCTGATGCACCTGCAAGTCGGCCTCCTCATGATAAGGCTTTCTCACCTTTTCCTGCAACCACTCGAACACCACGTAGAACACCGGCACCACGAATATCAGGGCGAGTGATCCCACCAGCAGTCCGCCTACCACACCAGTTCCGAGCGAACTGTTGCCATTGGCACCTGCACCAGTAGAGAACATCAGAGGCAACATACCGAACACCATACAGAGTACCGTCATCAGGATAGGACGCAGACGGTCTTGGGCAGCCGAGAAGGCCGATGAGATGATACCCATGCCGGCACGGCGTCGCTCCACGGCATATTCGGTGATGAGGATGGCGGTCTTGGCCAACAGTCCGATGAGCATGATGATACCAGTCTGGAGGTAGATGTTGTTTTCCAGCCCGAAGAGTTTGGCGAAGAGGAAACTACCCATCAGGCCGAACGGCACACTCAGGATGACGGCAAACGGTATGAGGAAACTCTCATAGAGACAAGCCATGATGATATAAATAAGGATGACGCAAATGCCATAGATGAAAAGCGTCTTACCGCCGCTACTACTGCCTTCCTCACGGGCCATGCCTCCAAACTCGTATCCGTAGCCCTGCGGGAGGGTCTGGTCTTTCACCTCTGCTATGGCCTGCTGTGCCTCACCCGTAGAATAGCCGTCGGCCACATTCACGTTGACTTGGATGGAGCTGTAAAGGTTGAAACGGTTGGAAACCTGCGGGCCTACACCGTCTTTAAGCGTGACAAACTCGCTGAGCGGAGCCATACCCGATCCGTTGCGCACAAACATGTTGTCGAGCGAGTGTTTGTCGAGACGGAATTGGGGTGACGACTGTATCATCACACGGTAGACCTTGCCAAACTCGTTGTAGTTGCTCACGTAGGATCCTCCACAGTAGCTGCCCAGCGCATCGAGGATTGTGGAGGGCGATATGCCAGCTCGCTTGCACTTGGCTGCATCCACATCGACCGAAACCTGCGGGAAGTTCATACCGTAGGATGTGTAGGCCACAGCCACCTCGGGACGCTTGTTGAGCTCGCCCAAAAACTTCATGACATACTGGTAGAAGACCTTCTTGTCGCCTCCAGTCTTGTCCTGCATATTGAGTTCGATGGAGTTGCCCAAACCGTAACCGGGAATCATGGCGGGCTGGAAACAGAACACCTGAGCTTCCTTCAGTTTGCCGAACTCAGCGTTGAGCCTTGCCATCACATTATCTATGGAGTGCTCTTTACCCTTGCGCTCCTCCCAACTCTTAAGTCGCACCACTATGGTTCCGTAGGATGTGCCCTGTCCAGAGAGCAGGCCATAACCTGCGACAGTACTAAAGTGCTGCACCTCTTCCTGCTTGGCGAGGATGTCGGATATCTTGTCGATGGTCTTGTTGGTCTCAGCCAGAGTGTTGCCCGGCGAGGTGCTCACGTTGATCATCATCACGCCCTGGTCTTCCTGCGGTACGAAACCAGTCTTGGTGGTTGTCATCAGCACCACGAGCAGGGCTACAGAGGCAGCCAGGCCAACCCAGGCCAGCCAGCGGTGATGGAAGAAAAACATCACACCGCGCTTGTACTTACTCATCAAAGCATTGAAAGAAGCATTGTAAGCCGCACGGATTCGTCCGCTGAAGCCTTTCTTTCTACCATCCAAAGGATTGCCGTGGGCATCAGTCAGAAGATTACCGTGGGCATCAGTGGCCCCCTGGACAGGTTTCATCAACATGGCACAGAGCGCGGGGCAGAGTGTGAGGGCAGAAATCATGGAAAGACCCACCGACGTAGCCATGGTGATGCCAAACTGGGTATAGAAGATGCCTGACGTACCACCCATGAACGAAACGGGAATGAACACGGCCATGAAGACCATCGTACAGGACACTACTGCCATACTCACGTCATGGAGAGCGTCGCGTGTGGCGAGATACGACGACTTGTATCCGGCGTCAAACTTGGCCTGCACAGCCTCCACAACGACGATGGCATCATCAACCACGGTACCAATGGCCAACACAAGGGCGAAGAGCGTCAGAATGTTGATACTGAACCCGGCCACAGTCAGACAGGCGAACGTACCAACAAGCGACACAATGATGGAAATGGACGGTATGAGCGTGCTCTTGAAGTCTTGGAGGAAAAAGTAGACCACAAGGATGACGAGGATGATAGCTATGACCAGCGTCTCCACCACCTCGTGAATGGAGGCGAAGAGGAAGTTGTTGGAACTGTGCATTTCGATAAACTCACACCCCTTGGGCAACGCCTTCGACATCTCGTCGAGCTTGGCAGAAATAGTCTTGTTGACCTCTGTGGCGTTGGCACCAGCCACCTGAAAGGTCATGAAAGTCACACCGGGCTTCTTGTCTACCTCGCCATGAAAACTGTAGGAGAGACGGCCCAGTTCCACCTCGGCCACATCGCGCAGACGGAGCACGGTGCCGTCGTCGTTGCTACGGATGACCATATTCTTGAATTCATCAACACTCTTCAGACGGCCGTGATACTTCAGTGTGTACTGGAATGTGTTGGGTGACGCCTCGCCAAGCGATCCGGTTGGCGCTTCGATGTTCTGTTCTCCAAGAACTTGCGTAACGTCGGAAGGCTGCAGCCGGTACTGCGCCATGAGATCGGGTTTGAGCCAGATGCGCATGCTGTAGGTGTCGCCGAGCTCCAAGACCTCTCCGACACCGTTGATGCGCTTGATCTCAGGCACCACATTGATGTCGAGATAGTTGGCAAGAAAGGTCTCATCGTATTTTCCGTCGTTGCTCACGAGTGCTCCAATCTGCAGGAAGCTGTTCTGCTGCTTCTGCGTAGTGACGCCTATCTTGGTCACCTCCGAGGGCAGTAGTCCCTGCGCCTTCGACACACGGTTCTGCACATTGACTGTTGCCATATCGGGGTCGGTGCCCTGCTTGAAGTAGACATTGATCTGCGCCGTACCCGAGTTGGTAGCAGTAGAAGTAATGTAGAGCATGTTCTCCACACCGTTGATACTCTCTTCCAAGGGCATAATGACTGATTTCATTACAGCGTCGGCGTCAGCACCTGTATACGTGGCCTCCACGCGCACGGTAGGCGGCGCGATATCGGGGTACTGCTCCACAGGCAGACTGAACAGGGAGATGAGACCCACCATCACTATCAGCACGGCGATGCAAATGGCCATCACCGGTCGTTTGATAAATATATTGCCTTTCATCGATTGTCAATATTGATTTTTGATTCCATGTAATTGTGCGGGCAAGACGGTGCCTTCGGCTACCGCTTCACGGTCTCGCCTTCCCGGACCATGCCTGCGCCTTCGCTCACAATGACATCTCCAGGCTTGAGACCGCTGGTGACGATGAACACACGGCCGTCGTCCGTGTTCTCTACAGTGATGATTTGCGAGACGGCCTTTCCGCCTACCACTTTATAAACGATGCGCTTGTCCTGCTGCTGGACGGTAGCCGCCTGAGGTATCACAATGCACGAACGTCGCGTGGAGGGTATAACCACATTTCCCGAACCTCCGCTATTGAGCAGACGTTCTGGATTTGGAAACTCAGCACGAAGCGTCACGGCACCCGTCTCACTATCAATGACACCGCTAATGCTCTCCACGCGTCCCTTGTGGGCATACATCGACTGGTCGCCCAGCTGGAGGCTGACCTCGGGCATGTTCTTGACAGCGGCATCCTTCGAGCCGTACTGTCGCACGAAGGAGAGCAGTTGCTTCTCCGTCATGGAGAAATATACGTACATCTGGGAATTGTCGGATACTGTCGTCAATGGCTTGGGCATCGATGCACTCACGAGGGTTCCCACACGATAGGGCAACACACCTACCACACCGTTGGCCGGACTTCTCACCTCGGTATAAGAGAGATTGTTGCGGGCATCTGTGACTTGTGCCTGAGCCTGGGCCACCTGCGCCTTAGCCGTGAGATAGGCGTTCTCCGATGTCTGGAGCGTATAGGATGAGACTACCTTCTGGGCAAAAAGCTCCTGATTGCTGTTATAGGTCAGCAAAGCCGACGCGAGCTGCGCCTGGGCCGACTTCTCAGCGGCGAGGGCGGTAGCAAGGGCTGCACGATAGGGCACCTGGTCAATCACGAAGAGCAATTGTCCACGGCTGACCTTGTCACCTTCTCTCACACACAGACGTTGAATCTTGCCAGCCACCTGCGGATAGATGTCGATGTCCTGCTTTCCCTTAATGGAAGCGGAATAGCTGGTGGAGAGCTCTTTGTCCGAGCGGCTTACTACCATCGTCTTAAAACTTGTCTGTTCTGCTGTCTCCTGCCTTTTCTGCTGGCAAGAACTTGTGACGGCGAGGCAAAGTGCCACGCCTGCATAAGAAATAGTCTTCCAAATTGTCATATTCATTTCTTTAACTTATGTCCTCATAAATAGTGTTCTGAAAACTGGTGCAAAGGTAGAATGAATAATCCAGCAACAAGGCCTCACAACAAGAACATCATTTTCCAAAACAGGAACAAGAATACATACAGACCGACTTTGTGTACGTTTTGAATAATTTTCCCGCCAAACATCACCTTAATTATATTGAATTGCATTAACTTTGCAACTATCAAAATAAAAGGTATGAAAACTATAGGACAAGACCTCTCGGAGGTGAATGGTGTAAAGGTGCAAATAGATATAAGGCCCGAAGTGGAGTCTGGCAAATACTCCCAGTCAGACGGCATCACACTGCTACTGGCACGCAAGGGCACAGCTTTTATAGAAGTAGACTTCACCGTATATCAAATACGCGAAAACGACGCCATCACATTTGCGCCAAAGTCAACTGTAAAGTTTGTTGAGATGGACGACGAGTTTCGTTGTAGTATCTTGTCGTTCGACAATGCTATGGCCATAGAAGCCATACCGCGGCCTGAGCCTTCCTTCTTCGACTTCATGAGATGCTACCCGATGGGCACCATTCCGCCCCAGCGGGCAGACTCCATGGCCTACCGTATGATGGACGCAGCCCATTTCCTCTATGACAACACGGGGCCACACCAGATGGCCATCGTAAAGAACATCATACAAATTACTCTATTCGAGCTCTACGACGCAACAAGGAAGGAGTATCTGGAAGCAGAGCCAAAAACCAAGAGTCGACAAGATGAACTCTTCATGCAGTTCATTCATCTTGTATATCAATACGGTGAAAAGGAGCGCGAAGTGGCGTTCTACTCTGACAAGATGTGCATAACGCCACGCTACCTTGCCCGCATACTGCGCGAACTGTCGCGCGAGACAGCCAAGGAGATTATCGACCGCCATTGTGTACAGGAGATAAAAACCAGGTTGCGCACTACCAACGACAGCATACAATCAATAGCCATTGCCATGAATTTCCCCAACCAATCGTTCTTCACGCGCTACTTCAAGAAACTCACGGGCATCACCCCTACTGAGTTCCGAGCCCAGAACGACTGATGGCCCTGCCTCATGCCATATACCAGAAAATCCGTAAATTGAGAAAATATCCGTCATGCTGGCATGCCGTTAACGGCAAATTGATTACCTTTGTAAATTAATAAAATCAATCCAAAGAAAGATATACGGTAAAGCCCAGACAACCAAGGCCACGACCTGGTGTCTGGGCTTTCTCATATGTGGTGTGCGCATGCGGCTCGCTACGTCATCCGAAAGAGACTGGCATCGACCCCCACACGAATCGGGGAGCTATCCAAAGTGGCGCAAGCGTGCGAGGTATTTGCCGAGGATATCAAATTCTATGTTGACGACTGTGCCTACCTGTATGTCGCGGAAATTGGTATTCTCTCGCGTGTAAGGTATGATGGCTACACGAAAAGTGTCATCGGTGGGGCTAATGACGGTAAGCGACACCCCGTTAACGGTCACGGAGCCCTTGTCGACCGTGAAGTATCCCCGCCTGGCCATCTCCGCGTCAGCCTTGTAGCGGAAAGTGAAGTAGGTGCTGCCATCGGCATCATCCATGGCCACACAGGTTGCTGTCTCATCTACGTGTCCCTGTACAATGTGTCCGTCGAGACGTCCGTTCATGACCATGGACCGCTCTACGTTAACCTTGTCACCCACACATAGGTGTGCGAGGTTGGTGCGTTCAAGGGTTTCTTTCATAGCCGTGACGGTATAGGTGTCGGCGGCGATATGCACCACGGTGAGACAGACGCCGTTGTGGGCCACACTCTGGTCAATCTTCAGTTCGTCCACAAACGAGCAACGCAGGGTAAAATCAATGTTGCCCTGCCAACTCTTCACGGCAACCACGGTCGCCATCTCTTCTACTATACCACTAAACATACTCCTTTGTATTATATTATAAAAGGAGAACTGAGGTGAGGTTGTCCTCATGACTCAATTCTCCGTTAGTGAAAAATGGGAATCGTACCGATGATGTGATGAAAACTCCAGCTATAAAAGTTGCGAGCGCTCTCCGTCTTTGTAATCCACCGGCAATCATGCTTGGTCGCAAATGCGATTTATGTGGCCCGCCATTGGCAAGAGAAGCATCTCGGTTTTCATGGTAATTTGATGAGTATCCCTATCGAACCGATACAACTCCCAAAGGGTTTCTCCTTTTCACTTGCAAATGTACGACTTTAGTTTTTATCCTCCAAACAAAATGACTGTTTTTTATTGGCTACAGTTCCCAAGGGAAGCAAACTTTACAGAAAACCTACAGCTCCCAGAGGAAGCAACAAGATGAAAGACTAACATACTGGCCTCTGCATTTTTACCAGACATCAACAATTGTTTCTTTCGGGACAATAAATGAGTTTCCACTTACGTTTGGAACATAAAAAAGTATGCGACACATCTTATCAATCTTACTCTTAACGTTTTATGCCTTGACTGCCCAACCGCAACCAGAGGTAAAGAAAAATGGTCAGCATGCCTTTCCCGCAACCGTTCCGGCTGGCAACTACAGCGGCATAGTCTGGCTGGGTGGTACGCGCTATGCGGTAGTGAGCGACAAATCGGCGGAAGACGGCTTCTTTGTATTCGATATCCAAATCGACAGCTTGAGCGGAGAAGTGCTGGGAGCAACGTGCCTGGGGTTCAGAGGCAACGGCCAATCAGGGCGCGATGACGAGGGGGTTGCCTACAACCCCGCAACAAACACTATATGGATTAGCGGCGAGGCCGACAACCGCATCCTAGAATACGGCATGGACGGCAAGCTGACAGGCCAGGAGCTTTGCCTGCCCGAAGCCTTCACACATCTGCCTGGCAATCTTGGACTGGAGGCACTCTCTTACAACGCGCACACAAAGACATACTGGACCTGCAACGAGGCAGACAGCATCCTGCTGCAGTCGTTCGGTGCCGACCTGCAACCACAGAGAACCTACCATTACCAGCTGGACGCACCCACCGCCCCGTCATCGCGTGCCCTTCACTATGCTCACGGGGTGGGTACGGTCTGTGCGCTCGACGACGGATCGGTGCTGCTGCTTGAGCGTGAGTTCTATGTGCCCAGAAAGAAGATAGGGGCCTTTGTCTGCTGCAAGTTGTACCGCGCGGATCCGAACGCTTCTCCCGACAGTGCAGAAAGCGGGATGCTTAACAAGCAACTGCTGACCTCATGGCGTACGAAGCTGACGCTTTTGGGGCGGAGCCTGGCCAACTACGAGGGTATGTGCCTAGGCCAAAAACTGGCCGACGGATCGCGGGTGTTATTGCTTGTGGCCGACTCGCAAAGCCAGTATGCAGGTGTATTGAAAGACTGGATCACAAGCATCAGAATCAAGTGATAACGATTACGCACATCAAGCCCTCATAGCGCACAAAAAGCAAGACGAACTCTCAAAGGTCAGAGGACGTCTCGTCGGACGTGTCGGAGGACGTATTAGGTGCGGGGTGCTTCATCGGGCGCAGACGCTCATAGGCATCGAAGGTGTAGCGGCGGGAGAGGAGGACAGCAAGCCAAAAGGTGGAAAGGACATAGACCACGACGGCCAAAGCCACAAATATCTCCATGACAGCTGCGGTCCACACCCCAACCCCACTCATCACGAGGGCAAGCATCAGCACGGGTGCACCGGAGATGAGCAGATACTTCATACGCCCCATCGCGGGCAAGAGACATGTCTGGAAGGCGCGTCGCATAAAATGGCGCACGGCTTCGTAATGGGTGGCACCGTTGCCCAGGAGGTATCGGTAGAGCTGTCCGTGATGCTCGAGCCCGATGTAGTAGGTGCGCAGGGCGCGCGCAACAAGTGCCGATGCTGGCGCGGTCGTGAGCACTGTGAGCGGTATGATGGTGCGTGCGGAGAAGGGCGTGTTGATCGAGAGGACGAGTAGCAGCATATAGGGCACGAGCACAAAGATGGGTATGACGGCTGCGGCCATGACGGGCAGAAGGAGACGCCGATGGCTCAGACCTGAGCGCATGACGGAGGCTGCGGCCGAGACGAGGGCAAGGGCGAGGGCTGCGGCGACATTGAGCCACACCCTATCGTAACGAATGAGAAAGCCGACGAGAACTGCGAGGGATCCTATGGCAAGGACCATGCGCAGGAGCGACATGCCAAAGCGCTTGAGGAGGCGCAGGTCGAAGGCAAGGCATATGTAAACGGGCAGGGCAAGCAACAGCAGGCCCAACAGGAATCCGAAGGCTGATATTTCCATGGTTCAGAGTGTTATGGTTTTGTGGCAAGGGAAATTGTAGCTACGGGAAGCGCAGAGCACCTCGGCCCCCTCGTCAGCAAGGTGTTGGAGCAGCCGGGCGGTCAGGTCGGTGGGCGTTGGGTCATCTACAAGGACGATAGGTCGGTGGAGAAGGGGCACGGCTGCGAGCATGGCTGTGCGTAGCGTTTCGGGGGCCACGTCGGGGGTCCACTGGTTAGCGATACCTGGGGGGAGCCCGATGTCTTGCCATCGCTTCTCGAGGACGCAGAATGCACGATGTATGTCGGCCTCGTTTGTCATGGCTTTCAAGCCGAGAAGACTGCGGAAGAGATGGCTGACCTTGATGCGGTCTGTGGGTATCTGCTGGGGAACATAGGCTATCATGCGGCGGAAGTAGGCTGCGGAGCCAGGCGTCAAGAGCTCACCGTCGATAGTGATGTATCCTGCGGCAAGGGGGGCCAGTCCGAGGACGGCCATAAGTAGGAGGGTCTTGCCACTTAGGGCAGGACCCGATAGAGAGGCAACCTGTCCTTTGTCTAACTCGAGGGAGAAAGGAGTGGACTGTCGGTGTACAGAGAGGCTTACGCTCACATTCTTGAACTCCAGCATGTTTCTGAAGATTGGTTCTTTTTGGCAAAGTTACAATATTTTTGGGTGTAGAATTTGTTTTTGGGAGTTTTTTTTGGCGAGCGTTATTCGAAAAGGATACATTTTGCGAAAAATCAAAGCCAGACAATAAAAAATGTGAAGCACTTCCCATTTTTTCGCCACCAGAGGCATGCAGTTCGCCTTTTTTCCGTAAATTTGCAGAAGACAACCGGGTGACAACCACCCACAAAACCAACAGCCTATGAACCTCAATGCTAACTGCGACTTCGTACTGCCCGCCGAATGGGCACCTCAAAGCGGCATCCAGCTTACATGGCCCCACGACGCGACCGACTGGAAACCCTACCTCGAAGACATTACGCAGACCTTCCTGCAGATGGCACGCGAAATCACTAGACGTGAGTTGCTGCTCGTCGTAACGCCCGATAAGGCACAGACCCGCGCACGCCTCGCCGAAGTGCTCGACACCAACAGCATCGAACACGTCATTATACGACAGGCCGACACTAACGACACATGGGCTCGCGACCACGCCCCCTTGACGCTCACCTCCACCCATCAGGCCAAAGGATTCTTCGTCAAAAACCACCTACTCGACTTCAAGTTCAACGGATGGGGAGAAAAGTACGAATGGCACAAGGACAACGCCATCAACCTCAAGCTCTACTACGACGGCACATTCCACGCAGCCCTCGAGAACCATTCTGACTTCGTGCTCGAAGGCGGCTCCATCGAAAGCGACGGAAAGGGCACCATCATGACCACTACATCCTGCTTGCTCGCACCCCACCGCAACCAGCCCCTTGACAAGCACCAGATAGAAGAGCGCCTACGCATCCTCTTCCATGCCGACCGTATCATCTGGCTCGAACACGGACACCTCATAGGTGACGACACCGACGGACACATCGACACCATCGTACGCATGGCACCCCACGACACTCTGCTCTACGTAGGATGCGACGACAGGAACGACCCGCAACATGACGATTTCGCCGCACTCGAGCTGCAACTCAAAAGCCTGCGCACAACCGACGGAAAGCCCTACCGCCTGCTGCGGCTGCCCATGCCTGCTCCCATCTACGACGGCGACGAACGACTACCTGCCACCTACGCCAATTTTGTCATCATTAACGGAGCTGTCCTTGTACCCAACTACGGCCAGACCGACCACGACCAGGCGGCCATCGACACCATACAGCAGGCCTTCCCCGACCGCGACATCATCGGCATTGACGCACGCACGGCCATACGCCAGCACGGATCCCTCCATTGCCTCACCATGCAATACCCCGAGGGCGTGCTCCTGCCCGACCAAAAAGAACAAACCGAACAGAACCCCAACGAGCCCTTCTTCACATAAAAAGGCACCCCACCTTTCTCGCCCCAAAAACACGACCACATGCAACTAAGAACAGGATTCATCCAGCAACACAACACCCCTGACACAGAAGACAACCTGCACAGACTTGCCGAAGGCATACGCCAACTCGCACAAAAGGGCGCACAGCTCATCGTGCTGCAGGAACTCCACAATTCGCTCTATTTCTGTCAAACGGAAGACGTAAGCAAGTTTGACTTGGCCGAACCCATACCCGGCCCTTCCACACGCTTCTTCGCCAGTCTCGCTAAGGAGTGCGGAACCGTTATCGTCACATCTCTTTTCGAGCGAAGAGCACCAGGACTCTATCACAACACAGCCGTCGTCATCGACAAAGACGGGACCATAGCTGGAAAATATCGCAAGATGCACATACCCGATGACCCGGCCTACTACGAGAAATTCTACTTCACCCCAGGCGACCTCGGCTTCCATCCCATCGACACATCCGTCGGACGGCTCGGAGTCATGGTCTGCTGGGATCAATGGTACCCCGAAGCCGCACGGCTCATGGCCCTACAAGGAGCAGACCTGCTCATCTATCCCACAGCCATCGGATACGAAACAAGCGATACGCCCGACGAACAGCAACGGCAACGCACGGCGTGGGCAACCGTACAACGAGGACACGCCGTGGCAAACGGACTGCCCGTCATCGCTGTTAACCGAGTCGGACACGAGCCCGACCCCAGTGCACAGACACAAGGCATCCTCTTCTGGGGCTCCAGTTTCGTTGCCGGGCCTCAGGGTGAACTCCTGTACCAGGCATCAGAAAACCAAGAGGAACAAGCCGTTGTAGACATCGACATCGCGCACTCCGAACAAGTCAGACGATGGTGGCCTTTCCTCCGCGACAGACGCATAGACGCCTACCAAGACATCCTCAAGCGCTATGCCGACTTATAACATTATTTACAACTACAAAAGCCCCGTTCTCGTAAATTTTTCGTAACTTTGCCCCCAATTACGAACAAAGCAACAACTAAATAAACTATGAGCAAGCAAACAGAGAAGATCAAGGACCTCGTTGCCAAGCGCGAGCAAGCACGCCTCGGCGGCGGACAGAAGGCCATCGACAAGCAGCACGCACGCGGTAAATACACCGCACGCGAACGCATCGAGATGCTAGTCGATAAAGACAGCTTTGAGGAGTATGACATGTTCAAGCTCCATCGCTGCCACAACTTCGGCATGGACAAGAAGCAATACCTCGGCGACGGCGTTGTGGCAGGATCGGCCACCATTGACGGACGACTTGTATATGTCTACGCACAAGACTTCACCGTCAACGGCGGCTCGCTCTCGGAGACGATGGCCCAAAAGATGTGCAAAATCATGGATATGGCCATGCAGAACGGTGCTCCCGTAATCGGCATGAACGACTCTGGCGGAGCACGCATACAGGAAGGCATCTCCGCTCTGGCCGGATACGGAGAAATATTCGAGCGCAACATTCTCGCATCAGGTGTCGTACCACAGATTTCGATGATCATGGGACCTTGCGCAGGAGGAGCCGTCTACTCGCCAGCTCTCACCGATTTCATCGTCATGACTGAAGGCACCAGCTACATGTTCCTCACAGGCCCCAAGGTCGTGAAGACCGTCACCGGTGAAGAAATAGACTCAGAACACCTCGGAGGAGCTAGCGTCCACGCCAGCAAGAGCGGAGTAACCAGCTTCACAGCCAAGACCGAGGAAGATGCCATGACCCTCATCAAGAAGTTGCTCGGATATCTCCCTTCCAACAACACCGAGGAAGCACCACGTATTGAGTGTACTGACCCAATCGATCGTAAGGAAGACCTGCTCAACGACATACTGCCCGACGATCCAAACAAGGCATACGATATGTACAAGGTGATAACAGCCATCACCGATGGAGGCGAATTCCTCGAAGTACAGCCCAAGTTTGCCAAGAACATCATCACAGGCTTCGCACGTTTCAACGGACAAAGCGTCGGAATCGTTGCCAACCAGCCGTCGGCCTACGCTGGAGTGCTCGATGTCAACGCAAGCCGCAAGGGTGCACGTTTCGTACGTTTCTGCGACGCATTCAACATCCCCATCGTTAGCCTCGTTGACGTACCCGGTTTCCTCCCTGGAACAGGACAGGAGTACAACGCCGTCATCTTACACGGAGCACAGCTCCTCTACGCCTATGGAGAAGCCACCGTGCCAAAGATTACCATAACACTCCGCAAGAGCTACGGAGGAAGCCATATCGTAATGGGATGCAAGCAGCTTCGCTCAGACCTCAATTTTGCATGGCCCACAGCCGAAATTGCAGTTATGGGTGCCTCGGGAGCTGTAGCTGTACTCTGTGCCAAGGAAGCTAAGAAAATCAAGGAAGAAGGCGGAGACGTAAAAGGTTTCCTCGCTGAGAAGGAAGACGAGTATACCGAGACATTTGCCAATCCCTACCAGGCTGCACAGTTCGGATACATCGACGACGTCATTGAGCCACGTAACACACGCTTCCGCATCTGCCGCGCCTTGGCACAACTCTCTTCCAAGAGACAGACCCTACCCGCCAAGAAGCACGGTTGCATGCCCATGTAAATCACACACTACAAGCGACCAGAAAAGTTCAATAATCTACAATGGACAAAAACATCTACGCAGCTATTGCCATGGCTCTTTACGAGTACCAAGGCAACAATGTTCACGACAAAGAACCTGGCATCATCACCATCAAGCCTAAGCAGACCTTGTGGAACGCCAAGTTCCTGTCGTTCACAGCTAAACCATAAGACAATGAAAGAATTCAAATACACCATCAACGGAAAGGAATATAACGTCGAAATCGGCGATATCAACGAGCAGGACTGCCTCGCCACCGTGATTGTCAACGGAGAAACCTTCGAAGTGGGAATGGAAAAACCAGCCGAACCTGAAAAGAAAAAAGTCGAATTAGGAAAACCCGTAGCAGAAGGCGATGATCAGCCCGAAGCACCAGCCGCCAACACCAACACAGCCAACGCCACAAAGGCACCCCTGCCTGGCACCATCACAGCCATCAACGTAAATGTTGGAGACCAGGTCAACGCCGGAGATGCTGTGCTCGTGCTCGAAGCCATGAAGATGGCCAACAATATCGAAGCCGAGAAAAGCGGCAAGATAGCTGCCATCTGCGTCAAAGTCGGACAAAGCGTACTCGAAGACGATGCACTCTTCGTCATCGAATAAAACCTAGCCAATTGACCGCGCTATAAGACAATAGACGTCAGGCAATAATAAAACTCCCTTAAAAACGCCCTCTTTTGTGTAAATTGATGCAAAAGAGGGCGTTTTATCATAAATTCTTCGTAACTTTGCACACAAGAAGTTAACCTGTTTAGAGCATGTCGACATCATGTCACCAAGCCCTATCGATTGACTTTACACAACTAACAGAGAAAAGAAGAATGATCAAGAAAAAGGTTTTATTCATCAACCAGGAAATCACGCCCTATGTGCCCGAATCTGAAATGTCTGCCATGGGACGCCAACTACCGCAGAAAATGCAGGAGAACGGCTTCGAAATCCGCACCTTCATGCCCAAGTGGGGAGCCATCAATGAGCGACGCGGACAACTTCACGAAGTCATACGCCTCTCGGGCATGAACTTGATCATCGACGACACAGACCACCCCCTCATCATCAAGGTAGCAAGCATACCCGTCTCACGCCTGCAAGTCTACTTTATCGACAACGAAGACTATTTCCTTCACAGGCAAGCCATGACCGAAGACGAAAATGGAACCGAATACGCCGACAACGGCGAACGCGCCATTTTCTTTGCAAGAGGTGTCCTCGAGACTGTCAAAAAACTCAGATGGACACCCGACCTCGTACAATGCCAGGGATGGATGGCTGCTGTTGTACCGCTATACATCAAGACCGCATACCATGATGATCCATCATTCGCCAACACCAAAGTCATTACATCCTTCTTCGGCGAACAACCCAAATCATCGCTCGGAAACAATTTCAAGAAATGCGTCGAGTTTCGCGAAGCCAACGCCGAGCTACTTAAACCCTACGCTGAGAATTTCGACTTTAAGGAGCTGGGCAAGCTAGCAATCGACTACAGCGACGGCGTTGTGGAAGCAGTAGAAAACGTCAATCCCGATTTGCTAGCCTACGCAAAGGAAAAGGACTTACCTCTGCTCAGCTATCCCGGAAAAGACTATGTAACTGCATACAAAAACTTCTACAACGAGATACTCGAAAAGTAAGCAAGGTCAACAAACCACTATATACAATATCAACAAGCGCTTTCACATGAACTCCAAGCTATACGCCGTACTCGCGCTTACCGCCATCAGCATGGCAAGTTGCGACACGACAACTGACTCCATAGGTTCCTCGCTCAACGACAACCGCGACGGACTGACCATCTCAGCACAGACCTACAGCGTCGCAAGCCGCTCCATCGTAGCCGATTCCGTGCTCTCGCGCAACACCACGGGATACCTTGGAAAAGTGAGAGACCCCGAGACAGGTGCTTACATCACAGGCGACTTCATGGCACAGTTCAATAGCCTTGAAGATTTCACCTTCCCCAACAAGGACAGCCTCATAACAACTGACACTAACGGCAAAGAACTAAGAGGCGTAATTAAGGCCGACTCCTGCGAGCTACGACTCTTCTACAGCAGCCTTTACGGAGACTCCACCCAACTCATGAAGCTCAGCGCATACGAGATGGGAAAGCCCATGAATGAAAACCGCACCTACTACAGCAACTTCAGCCCATCCGACAACGGATACATCAGAGAGGGGGGACTGCAGAAAGACAAGGTCTACAGCCTCATCGACTACAACGTCAAACAGAGCACACGAGACACATCTACCTACACCCCTTACATCACCATTAAGCTCAAAGGTCCCTACACTGACAAGGACGGCAAGACCTATGACAGCTACGGCACCTTCATCATGCAGAAATACTACGACGACCCCGCCAACTTCAAGAACGCCTTCGCTTTCAGAAACAACATCGTGCCAGGCTTTTTCTTCAAGCATCAAAGCGGTGTGGGCAATATGGCATACATATCACAGTCGCAGCTCGACGTCTATTTCAGCCACATAGAGGACGACTCACTCTACCACTCGGCTGCCGTCTTTTGGGGAACGGAGGAGGTATTGCAGACGTCGACCATCACCAACGACAGGAAGACCATGGAGAAGCTGGCCAGCGATGAGACATGCACATATCTCAAAACACCCGCTGGCATCTTCACCGAGTTGACCCTTCCCGTCGAAAAAATCATGAAAGACCACGAGAACGACACCATCACGTCAGCCAAACTGGTGCTGCAACGGCTCAACAACAAAACCACAAGCGACTATGCCTTCAGCGTACCCAGTCAGATACTCATGATTCCCAAAGACTCACTACACTCGTTCTTTGAGAACAACGATATCTATAATAATAAAAACTCCTTTGTTACCAGCTGGGCATACAACGCAGCCAAGGGAAGCTTTGACAACAGCTACACCTTCAACAACATTTCGGGCATGATTTCTGCTATGTACAACTGTGACAGAAAATCTACCGAATGGAACAAGGTTGTACTCGTACCCGTCAAGGTGTCTACCACAACAACATCATCGGGATCCACAACCGTAGTCAAGGTTACAAACGACATGTCGCTAACAAGCACAAGGCTCGTCAAGGGCACAGACGCCGACGACAGCCCCATCAAAATCAACATCATCTACAGCCGCTTCAAGTAAACGAAAACTATACTGACACACGACATGGCAGACAATTTCCTGGAGCGACATCACGAAGAATACGAAGAACGCAAAAGGGCATGGCTCCGCAACAAGAAACACATGCCCAAACTTAAACGAACAATAGAAAAGCCTGAAGACGAAAGTCTTTAGGCTTTTTACGTTTCTTCCGTTAAGTGATGATTAAGAGTTCTCACGCTTTCTCCATATATTTGTTTGGCGATGAAACTTATAAGAGGAGCTTAGCGGTTAAGCGAGCGATGAGAGAGAGACGAAAACATCCGAAAGATGAGTCGTAAAACCAGCCGAAGATGGATTTCATCATTCTCAAATCGCACCAAATTATTTTTTAATCGTCACTTATTGTCACTAGATGTTTGGCCAACATCCTATGCCGCGGAACTACAGTGTCACCCCACAACACGCAACTTGGCAAATTTCAGCAGGAGTTGCTTTCGCCCTGTAGCATCAAAGTCGACTGTGGCCTTTGCATTTTCCCCCACTCCCTCAACCTTGAATACGACACCCCGTCCGAAGCGCATATGCTCAACTACCGACCCTTCATGCAATTCGTCATACGACTGTAAGCCAGCCGTATGCGACACAGAACCCGAAGACGAAGCCACAGACGTCATCTGACCATTACCGCCCGTAGCCGATGTGCGTCCTCCGTTGTTCAACGCTTGCTCTACTTTGCGCCAGTTACCACTTGCGCGAAGTTTCTTCTCAAATGATGGCGAAAACGGGTTGACAGCCTGTTCTGGGCGGTGAGGAGCGGTAATCTTGGGCTTGGGGTCGGCCATAAACTGACCAGCAACAGGACGCGAGTTCTGCATACGACTGCTCATCTGGGGATATTCGCTGCCCCAGACGCGGCTCCCGGTATAGGGACGGTCAATCTCACAGTCATCCTCCCAAGGACGGCGCGCACCACGACGATCGCCATTCCACGACGCTCCGTACGAAGCATAGCTGCCTCCGCGTCCGCCCTCTACCTGCACCTCCAGATACTTGGAATCAATATCATTCAGAAAGCGGCTCGAGTTGACAAAACCATCCATCTTCCCAAAGCGCCAACGCGTGTGAGCCCAAGTCAGATAGCAATGTTTCTCAGCTCGAGTGATGGCCACATAGAGCAAACGACGCTCCTCCTCCAGGTCCTCTGACGAACCGACAGACATCTGACCTGGAAAGATATTTTCTTCCAAGCCCACCACAAACACCGTACCAAACTCGAGGCCTTTGGCTGAATGTATCGTCATAAGCGAAATCTTGTCATCCGACGTATCGTCAGAATCCAGGTCTGTCATCAAAGAAACATTAGCCAAGTAATCAGTCAGCAGCACATGATCCTCATGGCCATCCTCCCGCTGCGCCTGCACAAAGTCGGCAATACCCGAAATCAAACTGTCGACGTTCTCTCGCCGGCTGTCGCCCTCAGCTGTCCTGTCGGCAGCAAGGTCAGCCTTGACGCCACTCTTCTCTATAATACTCTGAGCAAGCGACAACGCATCTGTCTTCTCCCGCTCAGCCACAAACGTGTCAATAAGCGCACGGAACCCCTGCAGTTTCCCGGCCGTCCCTCTGTTTACAGACAATCCATAGTGCAAGGGGTCGGAAATGACCATCCACAGGCTAGCCCCAGCCTCCTGCGCACATGCCATCACCTTGGCAAGCGTAGTGTCTCCGATGCCCCGAGCCGGATAATTGACAATCCGGCGGAAAGCCTCCTCATCATCGGGGTTAACCACCAGCCGGAAGTAGGCGATAAGGTCCTTGATTTCCTTGCGCTGGTAGAAACTCAAACCTCCATAAACACGGTAATGGTCACCCAGGGTCACCTCGGGCTTGCGCATTTCCTCCTCAAACAGACGACTCTGCGAGTTGGTGCGATAGAGAATAGCAAAATCGCTCCATCGACAATGCTCCTGCTGATGGATGCGCTTGATCTCGCGGCATACTATCGACGCCTCGCGCTTGTCAGAGATAGTCTCCAGCACCTTAACCTTCTCTCCGTCTTCGTTCTCGCTATAGACATCTTTGGGTATCTGCCGCTCGTTGTGCTTCATGAGCGAATTGGCCGCCGCTACAATAAGCTTAGTGGAACGGTAGTTGCGCTCAAGCTTGAACAGACGCGCGTCTGAATAGACTTTTTGGAAGTTCAGGATGTTGGAGATATTGGCGCCTCTGAAGGCGTAAATGCTCTGATAGTCGTCACCCACAACACAAATGCGCCGCGCTTCGCTGGTCAGCAGCCACAAGATCTGCTGTTGTACATAGTTGGTGTCCTGATACTCATCGACCAGGACATAACGAAAGCGCGAGGCATACTTGCGCCGTATTTCCTCGTTCTGCCTCAAAAGTTGGAACGTATAGACCAAGAGGTCGTCGAAGTCCATGGCGTTGGCCTGCCTAAGACGTGCCTGGTAAGCCATGTAAACCTTGTAGGTCTCGGGCATGTTGCGTCGCCGGTCACGCTCCCTTGCCGTGTTATCATTGGCATAGTCATCAGGTAGTTGCAGACGGTTCTTGGCCATTGATATAGCGGCATGCACGCTCGACGGCTTGTAGGTCTTGTCGTCGAGGCCCATCGTCTTACAAACGCTCTTGATGAGCGAGCGCGAGTCGGACTCGTCATAGATGGTGAAATCGGAGGTGAACCCGAGCATGGCTGCCTCCATGCGAAGGATACGCGAGAAGATGGAATGGAATGTGCCCATCTGCAAGCTGCGCGCCCGCTCAAGTCCCACGATGCCGGCTATACGCTCTTTCATCTCATTTGCGGCCTTGTTGGTGAAGGTCAGAGCCAGCACATTCCAAGGTTGCAGATTGTGGTGAACCAGGAGGTAAGCGATCTTGTAGGTGAGCACGCGCGTCTTGCCCGACCCTGCTCCTGCGATGACGAGCTGTGGGCCGTCACAATAGACCACAGCCTGCCGTTGGTTGTCGTTAAGCTGTTCGAGGAGATTCTGTTCCGATTGCATCTTTAGCATAATAGTCCGAATATAGCATTAAAGGTGGATAAAGGTCAGCTCACTTGTAGGTGCTGCCCACAGCTGTGCGTGGATCATAATCCTGTCCTTCTTTGGGGAAGGCGGGAATGAAGCGCATATTGTTCATGATCTGCCGCTGTCGCTTGCGCATGTAGTCGCTCGGCGACTTCGACGAGAACTTGCGGGGATTGGGCAACGTAGCCGCGATGAGTGCGCAGTCGGCTCGCGTAAGACTGGAGGCTGTCTTGCCAAAATTATACTCGGCACAAGCGTCAGCACCATAGATGCGGTCGCCCATCTCGATAGAGTTGAGATACACCTCCATGATGCGTTGCTTGCTCCAAAAGAGCTCTATAAGCGCCGTAAAATAGACCTCGAAGCCCTTCCTGACCCACGAGCGGCCCGGCCAAAGAAAGACGTTCTTGGCCGTCTGCTGCGAGATGGTGCTCGCACCATAGCGTTTGCCGCCCTTACCATTGGCTATGTTGCGCTTGGCAGCATGGCCGATGGCATCAAAATCGAAACCGTGATGGAGCAGGAAACGTGAATCCTCCGACGCCATGACGGCCACAGGCATATGCTTGGACATCTGCTCCAGCGGGACCCAATGGTGGTGAATGGTGAGACTACCCGTCTGCACACAGCGCATGAGCATCAACGGTGTCACATACACAGGCATGAATCGGTAGGCCACTACGGCGAGGATGGTGGAAGCGAAGAAAAGGCTGACAGCCCACTTGACAATTTTCTTGAACATGGCAAAAAGGGGTGCAAGCGCACCATGGGTACACCTGCATCCCTATTTAAATGGATATAGCGTTTGCGTTTAGTTAAGCTGGCCTGCGTTGGCCTTCTCAATCATGGACTGGGAAGCATAGAGATAGACTTCAACACGACGGCTGGCCTTCACGTTCTCCGAACCGTCAGAGTTGGTCACCAGATTCGTGGCGCCATAGCCCTTGGTGCTCTTAATCTGCGAACCGGAAACACCACAGGTGCCCACAAGGTAAGACTTCACCGCATTGGCACGGTTGTCGGAGAGCACCTGGTTGACCTCGGCCGAACCGTCTGAAGATGCGTAGCCCTGGATGTCGACCTGGCAATCGGTGTTGTTCTTCAAGACTTCCGAGAACTTGCTCAATTCGTTCTTGGCTGTAGCCTGCAGGGCATACTTACCGACATTGAAGAGGATGCCATTATCGAAGGTCACCTTCACAGCCTTAAGGCCGTTGGCATCGGTCACCTCCTCCACCTTGGCGTTCTTCACCTGGGCTGCCGTCTCGGCGGCCACCTTGTCCATATGCTTGCCGATGATGGCTCCCGTGCCTGCACCGACGGCAGCTCCGATAGCGGCTCCTACGGCGGTGTTGCCGGCGAGAGCGCCAATCAGGGCACCTACAGCCGTGCCCGAGCCCGTACCGATCAGGGCACCCGTGCCAGTCTTGGTGGAACAACCGACGCCCACCAGCGTGAGCGTGCACAAACCTACTGTTGCTACTTTCAGTCTTTTCATAATTCTAACATTAATTTATATTCGTATATTTTCTTACTCGCAAAGTTACTGCTTTTTTCCCGAGATAGGTTTCTATTGAATATTTTTTTCGTAACTTTGCGGCAAAATTAACCAAACGTAAGGATTGGAGCAATGGGAAAAGCCTATCATATGATGGGGAAATCCCTAAACGAACTGAAGACGGGCGCAAACCCGCGTACAAGACTATTCAATAAAAAAGCAAAGACATAACATGGCAAAAGAACTGAAACATCTTACCAAGCGTGCTGACGACTACAGCCAATGGTACAACGACCTGGTGACCAAGGCCGACTTGGCCGAGCAGGCTCCTGTTCGCGGTTGCATGGTCATCAAGCCTTACGGCTATGCTATCTGGGAGAAAATCCAGGCTGGCCTCGACAAGGAATTCAAGAAACTGGGTGTGCAGAACGCCTATTTCCCCCTGCTCATCCCAAAGAGTTTCTTCGCCCGCGAGGCTGAACACGTGAAGGGCTTTGCCAAGGAGAGTGCCGTGGTGACCCACTACCGACTGAAGACGAGCGACGACGGCAAGGACATCATTGTCGACCCCGAGGCCAAGCTCGACGAAGAGCTCATCATACGCCCCACGTCAGAGACCCTGATCTGGCACACCTACAAGAACTGGATACACTCATGGCGCGATCTGCCCATCAAATGTAACCAATGGTGCAACGTCATGCGCTGGGAGATGCGCACACGCCCCTTCCTCCGCACATCGGAGTTTTTATGGCAAGAGGGCCACACCGCTCACGCCACATCCGAAGAGGCTGAGACGGAAGCCAAGACCATGCTCCATTGCTACGCCGACTTCGTAGAGGACGTTATGGCCGTACCCGTCATCCGAGGCGAGAAGAGCGAGACGGAGCGCTTCGCCGGAGCCTTGCAGACCTACACCATCGAGGCCATGATGCAGGACGGCAAAGCCCTGCAGAGCGGCACCAGCCATTTCCTCGGGCAGAATTTCGCCAAGAGCTTCGACGTGACGTATCTCAACAAGGACAACAAGCCCGAGTATGTCTGGGCTACATCATGGGGCGTATCCACCCGACTCATGGGTGCCCTCATCATGGTTCATTCCGACGACAACGGACTGGTGCTCCCCCCGAAGCTTGCCCCTATCCAGGTGGTCATCATCCCCATCAACAAGAACGAAGAGCAGCTCCAGGCCATCACGGCCAAGCTTCAGCCTGCCATCGACCAGCTGCGCGAGCTGGGCATCAGCGTGAAATATGACGATGCCGACAACAAACGTCCGGGCTTCAAGTTTGCCGACTACGAGCTCAAGGGCGTTCCCGTGCGCCTCGTCATGGGCGGACGCGACCTAGAGAACAACACCATCGAGATCATGCGCCGCGATACGCTCGAGAAGGAGAACGTCACGTTTGACGGCATCGTGGAGCGCGTGAAGGACATGCTCGACGACATCCAGCGCAACATCTTCGAGAAAGCTCGCAAGATGCGCGATAGCAAGGTCTACGAGTGCACCAACTACGACGAGTTCAAGGAGCGCATCAAGGATGGCGGCTTCTTCCTCTGCCCCTGGGACGGCACGGCCGAGACCGAGGCCAAAATCAAAGAAGACACGCAGGCCACCATCCGTTGCGTGCCTTACGGTTACGAGCAGAAGGAGGGCGCAGTCGACATGGTGAGCGGCAAGCCCGCCAAGAGCTGGGTCATCGTGGCCCGCGCCTACTAACCTCCCTCTCGTCATCATCCTACTAATCCCATTCGCCCTCCAGCGAATGGGATTTTTTATGGTTCTCCTCCAAGCAGGACACCTTCAACTTCGCATCTCATCCCTTAGGCTTAGGTTCAAACAAGAAGTGCAAAAGACTCTCCTCCCCTACGCTTTTGGGGCGTAGCGAAAAAGGCGCAGGGGGAGAAGGGACGGAGAAAATCTCGTGGATTTTACGAAACAAGACCTACACCAAGTCCGCAAAGACCAAGGGTATCGGACAAGGAACAAGCATTACCGTGCAAAAAAAGGACAAACTATAGACAAAAACGTGCGTTATTTCAGACGAGAAAATCTTGAGACCCAAATTCACAAAAATAGAGCATTTCTCATAATCCACTGTCAGTGAGTAGTTTACCAAAACGCAACAACCTTTTACTTCTAAATGTAAAGACTTTTCGTAACAATTGATACCTTATCACACCATGATTAAGCATCCATCACACCAAGGTTAGGCATCCATCATGCCATGATTAGACATAAATCGCATCACGATAAGGCATCTTCTTCGAGGCATCGCACCTCCAACGCTCCCAAGACAGGGTAGAAAACGTCATTTTCAGGCTCTAGTTCAACTGAATTTGCGAACAAACTTTCTAGCCAAAAATCATAACAAAGGTTACGATTACTGAACGGACCTTAGTAACCAACCGACCTTCTGCGAAGCCTTCAAACATGCCTCTCCATGATTCGCCGAGAGGACAAGCCTCTGCCTTACCACGCACTTTATCGGATGAGCCCTAAATCACACCATGCCATTTAAAATAACAAAATATCGTTATTACTTGCATAATTCAGAAATACCCATTATATTTGCAAGCGAACATAATGGATATTGACTTTTGTAGCCCTTCCTTGCTCTAAAAACTTTAAATTGGGAAAGCACATGTGACATTCTTCAACAACAGCCGGAAGACCCGCATGCAGATCAGCGCCATGGGAATGGGCACCTTGGGAATCGCTTATAACTAAGAAAGGAACCACCATGAAAAGGGAATTCATCATTATGGTCGTGTTGCTATGCGTCGTGACGCACATCAACGCCCAAAATACCTATACGGCACGCGTGGTGGACGAAAGTACGGGGGCAGCCCTACCCATGGCGAGCGTCTACATCAACTCCTCCCACTCCACCATCACCAATCAAGAAGGCGACTTCTCCATCGAGGCCCACCCTGAAGACGTGATGCGCATCTCCTACGTGGGCTACAACACCAAGAACGTCAAGGCCTGCGACCTAAAACGGAAGGTGGCCCTCAAGCCCTATACCCGAATGCTGAAAGAAGTGATCGTCAGGCCCATCGATGTCGTGGGACTGCTCAAGAAGCTCGTGAACAAGCTCAACGACGAGTACAGCAAGTTTCGCGGCATCCAGTCCAACTACTTCTACCGCCAGGTGTCGCAGAACGACACCACCTACAACGAACTTATCGAGGCCTTTTTCCGCACCAAGTCGGACATCGCCTTGCGCGATTTCATGCTCACCACGGGGCGCTATGGCAACCTGGAGAGTGGTGACACACTGAAACCCTTCTATAAGTTTCGCGACTACTACCGCACCTCCTGCATCGCCCCTATGCTACCCGAATCGGGCATCTGGCGGCAGCTCTACACCCCTCTACCCTACGAGTGGATCAAACACTATTACGATACTCTGTACGACCTGTCGTATGCCATCCTACAGGGTGAGGACAGCACACGCATCATCATCTTGCAGTTTGACATGCCGTCGGATTGGGTCAAGGCCAATGGCGAACGAATGACGCAAGAAGAGGTAGCCTCGTTCTTGCCGCCCACGCTGACCGGGCGACTAATGATCGACTTGGACAAGTTGCGTTTGCTCTCGTTTCGGGGCAAGTTGCGCAACCAACTGGTAAAGATCCGTTTCAGGAACACAAAACGCATCGCCTATAGCAAACGCGACATCGAGATACAAATGACTTACTCGCACAACCGGGGATTCGACGAGGTGGCCTCCATCGGCACGCGCATGCTCGTCGACCGGGGCAAGAACGACTACAGCGGCGTCTACTGGAGCACGATGTTCAACATTGGCGACTACGACATCGGCGAAAGCATCTCCACACGCTGGGAAGACATCTACTACGCCCTGCGGGAGCGGGGCAACGACGAGGCCTTCCGCAAGCATTACAAGATTGTGAAAACCACATCAACCGAAGAAGCCATCATCAAGAAGTTTGAGAGCCAAGGCTGCTTTGACAACTTCACACGCTAAGAAAAACAAGAATTAGGTGCCCAAGCCTACAACAAGTCCGAACATTATGTGTACCTTTGCATGAAAAAACAAGGCGAAAGCATGAAGACAAAACTTGACGTACACACACATACCGTGGCATCGGGCCACGGATACAGCACCATACAGGAGATGGCGAAAGCCGCAGCTGACCTGGGCCTCACCATCCTCGGTATCACAGAGCACGGACCCGGCATCCCCGGCACCTGCCACCCCATCTATTTCCGCAACCTCATCTGTGTGCCGCGCGAACTATACGGCGTCAGGCTGATGCTCGGCGCAGAGCTCAACATCCTCAACACCCTGGGAGAGCTCGACCTCAACGAAGAGTACCTGCGCATGCTCGACTTACGCATTGCCGGCATACACAGTGTGTGCTGGCAGGGCGGAACACGGGAAGAGAACACAGCGGGCGTGCTCAATGCCATGCGCAACCCCTACGTGCAGATCATCAGCCACCCCGGCGACGGATCAGCCCTGCTCGACTTCGAGCAGCTCGTGCTCACGTCGAAAGAAACCCATACCCTACTCGAAATCAACAACCACTCGCTACACCCCGCTCGCCACAAGGCCGAGGCGCGCCCCAACAACCTCGAACTGCTGCGGCTGGCCAAGAAACACCAAGTGCCCGTGATTCTTGGGAGCGATGCCCATTTCTCCACCATGATAGCCCAATACGACCAGCTGCTGCCCTTGCTCCAGGAGACCGCCTTTCCCGACGAGCTCATCATCAACTACGACACGAAGCGCTTTTCCGAGTATCTGAAGCCCATGCCTGCTTAGCGAGCAGGTAAAAACGAGATAAATATGGGAAGTTGTTTTGCAAAGTCAAGATAAAAGTTTAATTTTGCAAACAAATGCACGCCAAAGCGTACCTTACAAAGAAATAGCAACATGCCTGAAATATCCATACGGGGCTTGGAAATGCCCGAGTCGCCCATCCGCAAACTTGCACCCCTGGCCGCAGCAGCCAAGGAACGCGGCATCAAAGTTTTTCACTTGAACATCGGGCAGCCTGACCTGCCCACACCCGACTGTGGTCTCGACGCTTTGAGGCATATCGACCGTAAGGTGCTGGAGTACAGCCCTTCGCAGGGCATCCTCAGCTACCGCAAGAAACTGGTGAAATACTATGCCAAGTACGACATCCACGTTACGCCTGACGACATCATCATTACGGCAGGCGGTTCGGAAGCCGTGCTGTTTGCCTTCATGAGTTGCCTGAATCCGGGTGACGAGATTATCGTTCCCGAACCCGCCTACGCCAACTATATGGCGTTCGCCGTGTCGGCCGGAGCCAAAATCCGCACCATCGCCACATCCATCGAAGAGGGATTTGCCTTGCCCAAAGTGGAAAAATTCAAGGAACTGATCAACGAGCGTACACGCGGCATCCTGCTCTGCAACCCCAACAACCCCACTGGATACCTTTACACAAGACGCGAGATGAACCAGATTCGTGACCTTGTGAAAGAGCATGACCTATACCTCTTCTCCGACGAGGTGTACCGCGAGTACATCTACACGGGTTCGCCCTACATCAGCGCAATGCACCTCAAAGGCATCGAGGACAATGTGATACTCATCGACTCCGTGTCAAAACGTTACTCGGAGTGCGGCATCCGCATCGGCGCCTTGATTACCAAGAACAGCGAGGTGAAGAAGGCCGTGATGAAGTTTTGTCAAGCACGCCTCTCCCCTCCTCTCATCGGACAAATTGTGGCCGAGGCATCTCTCGATGCGCCCGAAAACTATTATCGCGATGTCTATGACGAATACGTAGAGCGCCGCAAATGCCTCATCGACGGGCTTAACCGCATCCCCGGCGTCTATTCTCCCATCCCCATGGGGGCCTTCTACACCGTGGCCCAACTCCCCGTCGACGACTCCGAGAACTTCTGCCGCTGGTGTCTTGAGGAATTCAACTATGAAGGCGAGACAGTCATGATGGCTCCTGCTGCGGGATTCTACACCACGCCAGGCGCCGGCATCGACCAGGTGCGCATCGCCTACGTACTGAAGAAAGAAGACTTGGAGCGCGCCCTCTTCATCCTCCGGAAAGCTTTGGAAACCTATCCTGGCAGAAAATGAAATTCTCACTCTTCATCGCCCACAAGCTCTACAAGGACCAGGGCGGACGCCAACGCGTCTCACGCCCTGCCATCACAATTGCAACAGCCGGTGTAGCCATCGGCCTGGCCGTGATGCTATTGTCCGTTTTCGTCGTGCTGGGATTCAAGCACACCATTCGTGACAAAGTCATCGGGTTCGGCTCGCATATTCAAGTGACCAACTTTCTGAACCGTATGTCGGCTGACCAACAGCCCATTGTGGTGAACGACTCCTTGATGGCCGTCCTGCGCAGCATCAAAGGTACGAAGCATGTAGAACGATTCGCTTATAAACAGGGCATCCTGAAGACCGACAGCGACTTCCTGGGCGTTATGTTTGAGGGTGTAGGGCCAGAATACGACAGCACCTTTATACACCGGAATATCAAAGCCGGGTCCATCCCCCATTTCTCTGACAAACAGTCGGGCGGGTGTATCCTCATCTCCCAAACCATCGCCGACAAGCTCAAGGTGAAAGCAGGAGAACGCATCTTTGCCTATTTCATCGATGACAATGGGGTGCGAATGCGCCGTTTCACCATCCAAGGCATCTACCAGACCAACCTCACGCAGTATGACGAAACGATGTGTTTCACCGATCTCTATACCGTGACAAAGTTGAACGGATGGAAGCCAGACCAAGTTTCGGGTGCTGCCATCACAGTAGACGATTTCAGCCTCCTGGACGAAGTGGAAGACCGCTACATCAGCAAGGTCAACAAGACGCAGGACCCCAACGGCGAGACCTACATGGCACAGACTATCCGCGACATCAACCCACAAATCTTCTCTTGGCTCGACCTGCTCGACATGAACGTATGGATTATCCTGGCACTCATGGTGGCGGTAGCAGGCGTAACGATGGTCTCGGGATTGCTCATCATCATCTTGGAGCGCACCACCATGATCGGCGTACTCAAAGCCTTGGGCGCTCGCAACAAAGCCATTCGCCACATCTTCTTGTGGTTTGCCACCTTCATTATCGGCCGCGCCCTCATCATAGGCAACATCATCGGCATAGGCATCGCCCTGCTGCAGAGATGGACAGGCATCATCAAGCTGGATCCCACCACCTATTATGTCAGCACAGTACCCATGGAAATCAATATACCCCTGACTGTGGCGCTCAACCTAGCCACATTGGCCATCAGCCTCATTGTGCTCGTCGGACCCAGTTTCCTCATCTCACACATCCATCCGGCCAAGAGCATGAGATACGAATAGCCGAAACTGCTGGCGTCTCCCGCAGCTTGATGCACATCGGGGGAAGCGTGTGCAATTCACAACAATGCAACATTTTCTAAAAAATATTGCACATGATATTTGGGAATGTGCAAGATTGGTTGTACCTTTGCACATAAAATTCGTATATGTGCAATGGACAAAGCATCCAGTTTTAATCGGCTGATAGAACAGGCCATCATCAAGAATTGGGAGAAAGACGCCCTGACAGACTACAAGGGCATCACCCTGCAGTATCATGATGTGGCCAGAAAAATAGAGAAACTTCATATCATGTTCGAGTGTTCCGGCATCGGCAAAGGCGACAAGATAGCCCTTTGCGGCCGCAACAGTTCGGCATGGGCATGTGCTTTTTTGGCCGTCGTCACCTACGGAGCCGTTGTCGTACCCATACAGCATGAGTTCAGTCCCGAACAGGTACACAACGTGGTGAACCATTCGGAAGCCAAAATGCTCTTCGTGGGCGACGTGGTAAGCACTACCCTGAGCTACGACATGATGCCCCATCTGGAAGGTGTAGTTTACCTTCCCGACTACTCGTTGGTGGAAAGCCGTTCTGAAAAATTGAGCTATGCGCGCGAACACCTCAACGAGATGTTCGGACAGAAATACCCCAAATATTTCAGAAAGGAGCACATTGCCTACCATGAAGACCAGCCCGAAGAGCTGATAATGATCAACTATACCAGCGGAACGACCGGCTTCTCGAAGGGTGTCATGGTACCCTACCGGGCCGTTTGGAGCAACATCGACTTTCTACAGGGCGAATTTCAAAGCAAACTGCGGGCCAATGCCCGCGTGCTTGCCATTCTGCCCATGGCCCACATGTACGGCCTGGTATGCGAGTTCCTCATACAACTGGTATTGGGCAACCACCTCTTTTTCCTTACCCGGCTGCCCAGCCCCACCATCATACAGGCCGCCTTTAGCGACATACACCCCGACATCATCGCATCGGTGCCGTTGGTTGTTGAAAAACTGGTGAGGAAAAAGGTGTTTCCCATACTCAACAACAACCGCCTGAAACTCCTTATGAAAATGCCAGGCATCAGCAAAAAGGTGAAAGACCACCTGCTGAAAACCGTGATGGAGGTGTTTGGCGGAAATGCCTACGAAGTGATTGTGGGAGGAGCTGGTTTAAACCGCGAGGTCGAAAATTTTCTTACCGACATACATTTCCCCATCACCATGGTTTACGGTACCACCGAGACAGCTCCGCTGATCACCTATACCGACTACCAAGACTTTGTAGGCGGCTCGTGCGGCAAGCCTGTCAAGCGCATGGACGTGAGAATTGCTAGCAGCGATCCTCAAAATGTGGCGGGAGAAATCGTAACGCGGGGCATGAACGTAATGAAAGGCTATTACAAGAACGAACAGGCCACAAAGGCCGTGCTCGACGAAGACGGCTGGTTCCATACAGGTGACCTGGCCAAGATGTCGGCCGACGGACACGTGTTCATCCTCGGAAGAATCAAGAACATGCTGCTCGGTTCAAACGGACAAAACGTTTATCCCGAAGAGATAGAAGACAAACTCAACTCCATGGCCATGGTAAACGAGAGCCTCATCATACAGAAAGGCGAGAAGCTCGTGGGGCTGGTACACCCCGACATGCACGAAGCTGAAGCTTTAGGCTTTACCGAGGACGACCTCAAAAACATCATGGAGCAGAACCGCCGGGAACTCAACACCCAACTGCCCGGATTTTGCAAAATAAGCGAGATCAGACTCCAAACAGAGGAGTTCGAAAAAACAGCAAAGAAATCCATCAAACGATACCTTTATAAGGAGGCATAACAACAAAGAACAAGACCATGGAAAAAATACCAAGCTATAACGAACTAATAGAAAAAAGCATCATTGACCATTGGGATCAGGATGCTCTGACCGACTACAAGGGTGTGGCATTGCAATACCACGATGTGGCACGCAAGATTGCCAAACTACACATCATGTTTGAAAGCTCAGGGGTGGAGCGTGGCGACAAGGTGGCACTTTGCGGTCGCAACAGTTCGGCATGGGCATGTGCCTTCCTGGCGGTGCTCACCTATGGCGCAGTGGCAGTACCTATCCTGCATGAGTTTACCGCCGACCAGATACACAACATCGTAAACCACTCGGACGCCAAGCTCCTCTTTGTGGGCGACGTAGTGGCCACTCAGGTCGACACCACAAAGATGCCCAATCTGGAAGGCGTAATCTATATACCCGACTATTCGTTGGTGCTCTCGCGCACCGACAAACTGACCTACGCCCGTGAACACCTCAACGAGATGTTCGGCCGCAAGTACCCCAAATATTTCCGCAAAGAGCACATCGCATATTATAAGGAGCAAAGTCCCGACGAGCTGGCGCTCATCAACTATACCAGCGGAACAACCGGCTTTTCGAAAGGCGTTATGTTACCCTACCGCGCCTTGTGGAGCAATGCCGACTTTGCCGAGCATGTGCTGGGCAAGCACATCAAGTCGGGCGACAATGTCATTTCCATCCTCCCCATGGCACACATGTACGGCATGGCCTTCGAGTTCATGTATGAGTTTATCAAGGGATGCCATATATTCTTCCTTACCCGCATTCCATCGCCGGCCATCATCGCCGCAGCCTTCGCCGAGGTGAAGCCCTGCGTCATCATCTCCGTACCCTTGATTATTGAGAAAATCATCAAGAAGAAGGTCTTCCCGAAAATCCAGGATCCCAAGATGCGCTTGCTGATGAAAATGCCAGGTATCAACAAAAAGGTCTACGAGAAGATTTGTGCGCAAGTGACCAAGGCTTTCGGCGGCAATTTCTACGAGGTTATCGTTGGCGGGGCAGCATTCAACCAAGAGGTGGAAGCCTTCCTGCACCAAATCCATTTCCGCTACACCGTAGGCTATGGAGCAACGGAGTGCGCCCCTATCATCTGCTACGCCGACTACAAGGATTTTGTCCCTGGATCCTGCGGAAAAGCTGCCCTGCACATGCAAGTGCGCGTCGTCAGCCCCGACCCCCAGAATATACCGGGCGAAATCCTGTGCAAGGGCCCCAACGTCATGTTGGGATACTATAAGAACGAGGAAGCCACCCAAGCCTGCATCGATGAGGACGGCTGGTTCCACACGGGCGACCTCGGCACCATCGACGCTGAGGGCAACGTCTTCATCAAGGGCCGTTCCAAGAACATGCTGCTGGGCTCCAACGGCCAAAACATCTATCCCGAGGAGATAGAAGACAAGCTCAACTCCATGACGATGGTCAACGAGAGCGTGGTCATACAGGAGGGCGACAAACTCGTCGGCTTGGTTTTCCCCGATTTCGACGAAGCAAAGCAGATGGGCTTCAATGAGAGCGATCTGAGCAACATCATGGAGGAAAACCGCAAGCAGCTCAACACCGTACTTCCCAACTACTGTCACCTGTCGGCCATCCGCCTGCACAACGAGGAGTTCGAGAAGACGCCCAAGCGCTCCATCAAGCGCTACCTCTACACCAAATAGGCGTCCCCTCCGGCAAACACACAAGTCCCCGTAAGGATGGAACACTAGCTCCAACCTTACGGGGACAACTCTGTCTTTTCACCCAATTTGCGGACTTACGTTTTATAATGAATTCATCAAAAACAAACGGTTTACACCCCACTATTTCAATTCCTCCAGCTGGCGGTCAAGCTCATCGATTCCCTTTGCCGTACACATTCCGCGTATAAAAAGCATAATAACATTACGGAAAATATCTTGTAGACTGTAAAGATTATACAACTTGTACTCCATTACGTTCTGCATCATGCTGTTTTCCAGTCGGCTAATCAGCTCATAGTTGAAATCACAACGGAAATAGCCATCCTGCACACCCCGCTCGAAAAAGTCCATGCTGCGCACGTCATGCTCTCTCCTCGTCCGCTCGATATAGTCCACCACCCGGGGATACTTGTGAAGGTCCTCGAAATAGAGCGGATTCATGTCACGCAGCTCCTCCATCTGCAATCGATAGAACTCTAAAAGGATGTCAATCACCTGCTTGTTGCCTTCGGCGCAAAACTGCTCCATCACGGCTTCGAACACCTGCATCCTTCGTTCTACACACTCCAAAAGAAGCGTCTCCTTGTTCTCATATATCTCATACAATGTGCGCTTGGAAATCCTCAACTTGCGCGCAATGTCGTCCATTTTCACCGACTTGACGCCTAATGTGGTAAATTCGCGCATGGCCACCTTTAAAATCTGGTCGCGCAAATCTTCACGATAATCCAGGATGTAGTTTGGCTGATTCATGTTTAAACAACTATTGTACGTTATTTGGGAAGACGTTCTAATCCCTTCAGTCTCCTGTTCTACGAAGAACGGCCGTTTATCGGGTGCAAAGATACTAAAAATAGTGAAAAACTTGATTTTGTTCCTCGGTTTTTATTATCTTTGCCATCAGAAAAGCGTACAAGAAATCACATAAACAATATATACTATGGTAAAAATCACTAAAGAGGCCGCATTGGAATACCACAACCACGAGCGGCCCGGCAAAATCGAAGTAAAGCCAACCAAACCATACCGCACGCAGACCGACCTGAGTCTGGCCTATTCCCCAGGCGTCGCCTTCCCTTGCCTGGAAATCCAAAGCAATCCGGATGATGTCTATAAATACACGGACAAGGGCAACCTCGTTGCCGTCATCTCCAACGGTACAGCCGTGCTAGGACTGGGTGACATAGGCGCCATGAGCGGAAAGCCCGTCATGGAGGGCAAGGGCCTGCTCTTCAAGATTTATGGAGGCATCGACGTGTTCGACATCGAAGTCAACGAGAAAGACCCTGAGAAATTCTGCGAAGCTGTTGAGAAAATCGCGCCCACGTTCGGCGGCATCAACCTCGAAGACATCAAGGCGCCCGAGTGCTTCTACATAGAGAACCGCCTGAAAAAGACGCTCGACATACCTGTGATGCACGACGACCAGCACGGAACGGCCATCATCTCGGCAGCCGGACTGCTCAACGCCTTGGAGGTGGCGGGCAAGAAAATCGGCGATGCCAGAATCGTGGTCAACGGAGCAGGCGCAGCGGCCATCAGCTGCACCAAGCTATACTGCTCGCTCGGCGCCCGACACGAGAACATTCTGATGCTCGACTCACGCGGTGTCATATACAAGGGCCGCGACCACGTCAATGAGCAGAAAGCCGAGTTTGCCACCAGCCGCACAGACATCCACACCCTGGAGGACGCAGTCAAGGGAGCCGACGTCTTTGTGGGCCTTTCCAAGGGCAACGTGCTCACCCAAGACATGGTACGCTCCATGGCCGATCACCCCATCGTCTTCGCCTTGGCAAATCCCATTCCCGAAATCTCATACGAGGACGCCACAGCAGCCCGTCCCGACGTACTGATGTCGACAGGCCGCTCCGACTATCCCAATCAGATCAACAACGTCATCGGCTTCCCCTACATCTTCCGAGGTGCCCTCGACGTGCACGCACGCGCCATCAACGAGGAGATGAAACTGGCGGCCGTCAAGGCCATCGCCCAGCTGGCCAAGATGCCAGTCCCCGAAATTGTCAACGAAGTCTACCATGTCAGCGACTTGCAGTTTGGTCCCAAATATTTCATCCCGAAGCCCGTTGATCCCCGTTTGATTACGGAGGTGTCGGCAGCCGTGGCCAAGGCCGCCATGGAGAGCGGCGTGGCCCGCACGCCTATCCAGGACTGGAGTGCCTACAAGGAGCGCCTGCGACAGATGCTCGGACAGGAGACCAAATTCACACGCACACTCCACGCCACGGCCGCCATGCACCCGCAACGCGTGGTCTTCGCAGAAGGCGGTCACCCCACGATGATGAAGGCTGCCGTGAAGGCCCGTCAGGAGGGCATCTGCTACCCCATCCTCTTGGGCAACCCCGACCGCCTGAGCCGCATGGCCAACCGCCTAAAGCTCGACCTCACGGGCGTGGAGATTGTTGACATGCGGGCCGACAAGGAGCAGGGTCGCCGGGCCACCTACGCCAAGCACCTCGCCGAGAAGCGCGCCCGCCAGGGCTACACTTTCGAGGAGGCCTACGACAAGATGTACGAGCGCAACTATTTTGGTATGTCCATGGTGGAACAGGGAGACGCCGATGCCTTCATCACGGGTCTCTATACCAAGTACAGCAACACCATCAAGGTCGCCAAGGAAGTTGTCGGCATCAACCCCGACTACAAGACCTTCGGCACGATGCACATCCTCAACACGAAGAAAGGCATCTTCTACATAGCCGACACGCTCATCAACCGACACCCCAACGACAGCGTGCTCTACGACGTGGCACGCCTGGCAGCCCACTCCGTGAAGTTCTTCAACGATGAGCCCGTAATGGCCATGATCAGCTACTCCAACTTCGGAACCGACGAGGCTGGCTCGCCCGTCATCGTGCACCAGGCTGTGGAGCATCTGCAAAAAGACTATCCAGACATGGCCGTTGACGGAGAGATGCAGGTCAGCTTCGCACTCAACAAAGAGCTGCGTGATGACAAGTACCCCTTCAGCCGCCTCAAGGGCAAGGACGTCAACACGCTTATCTTCCCCAACATGAGCTCGGCCAATAGTTGCTACATGCTGCTCAAAGCGCTTGACCCCGATGTCGAGGTCATCGGCCCGATACAGATGGGACTCAACAAATCCATCCATTTCACCGACTTTGAGGCCAGTGTGCAGGACGTGGTCAACATCACCGCTGTGGCCGCCATCGATGCTTACGTCGACAAGCTGAAGAACGGCCAGGGCGAATAGTAACCAGCCCCATTGGCAAAAGAGAAACCATAAACATCGAGGCAATGCCAAGCCCTACACGCATGGGCCGGCATTGTCTCGTTTTCGTATTGCAACACATTTCATCCACAGCGCTCCCTGGTTTCAAGGCCCGCCCCCGACAAACCATACGGACAGAAGAAACTGCACGACCGCCGCACTCAACAACGATTGTATTCGAAGCCCTCATATTTGTCGAGAAAATATTTGGAGTGTATGGATAGAATCCGTATATTTGCAACATATTTAAAACCCCTTACGACTGACGCCCATGATTTATATTGCCCTGGACACCCCAAGCCCCAAGCCACTACCGTTCTACCTGGCCATGGAAGAATACGTAGCCCGACAGATCTACCAGGACGAAGACTGCTTCTTCATGTGGCAAGTGGCCCCTACAGTCATCTTCGGACGCAATCAGATCATCGACAACGAGGTGAACACCGACTATTGTAAGGCTCACGGCATCCAGTTCTACCGACGCAAGAGCGGAGGCGGATGCGTCTACGCAGACATGGGAAACGTCATGCTCTCCTACATCACCGGGCAAGACAGCGTCACCGACTGCTTCGACCGCTATATGCAACTACTCACCCACGCGCTTCGCGCTGTCGGCATACCCGCCGAGCGCAACGACCACAACGACATCATGCTCGGCGGACAGAAAATCTCCGGCAACGCCATCCTCCATATTCCCAACCGCACCATCGCCCACGGAACCCTGCTCTACGACACCGACATGGAGCACATGACACACGCCATCACCCCCAGTCAGCAGAAGCTCAGCCGCAACGGCGTGAAAAGCGTTCGGCAGCGCATCACCCTGCTCAAGGACTACACCACCCTGCCCCTCAGCGAACTCAAAGCCAAACTTCGCGACACCCTCTGCACATCCACAGTCACTCTAGGTGCAGAAGACCGTAAGGCCATTGAAGCCATCGAGGAACAATACCGCGACCCCGACTTCATCTACGGCAGGCACACCTGACCACCCCACTCCCACTGACAATCATCACAAACATAATGCCTATGAACAAACGTACATGCCTCTACGACCGTCACGTCGAGCTCTGTGCACTCATGCAACCCTTCGGTGGGTTCGACATGCCCATACAGTACTCGTCGATAATCGATGAGCACAACGCCGTGCGGCAGCATTGCGGCGTCTTCGATGTCTCCCACATGGGCGAAGTCTTCGTCTCAGGTGAAAACGCCGAGCACTTCGTCAACCACATCTTCACCAATGACATCACATCAGCACCCGTGGGAAAAATCTTCTATGGAATGATGTGCTACCCCGATGGCGGAACCGTCGATGACCTGCTCGTCTACAAGATGGGTAGCCAGCGTTTCTTCCTCGTCATCAACGCCGCCAACATTGACAAGGACATGGAGTGGATTTTGGCTAGCGCCGAAGGGACCGACGTACAGATCGACGCCTGTTCAGACCGCTACGGACAGCTGGCCGTGCAAGGCCCCGAGGCCGAAGCCATCATGGAGGAAGTGCTCCAAATACCTTGCAAGGAGCTCGTATTCTACACCGCCAAGACTATAGAGGCAGACGGAGAAGAGATCATCGTCAGCCGCACAGGCTACACAGGCGAGGACGGATTTGAAATCTACGGTAGCCACGGATACATCGTCACTCTTTGGGACAAACTCATGGATAGCGGCCGATGCAAACCCTGCGGACTGGGTTGCCGCGACACCCTGCGCTTCGAGGTGGGCCTGCCGCTCTATGGCGACGAACTCTCGCAGGACATTTCACCCGTCATGGCAGGACTCAGCATGTTCTGCAAGTTCGACAAGCCTGAATTCATCGGCCGAGAAGCCCTTCTCAAGCAAAAGACCGACGGCGTGCCACGCCAACTGCGCGGCCTGGAACTTGACGACCGCGCAGTTCCACGCCACGGATATAAGGTGCTCAAGGATGGTCAAGAGGTTGGGGAAGTCACTACTGGCTACCGCCTCATTTCCGTCGACAAAAGTTGCGCAGTAGCCCTCGTTGACGCATCCCTCAAGCTCGGCGACCGCGTAGAAGTGCAGATTCGCAAGAAAACCTTCCCTGCAACCATCGTCAAGAAGAAATTCTACGACAAGCACTACCACAAATGACCCAACCTTACACAATGCGGAGACAAGCCACACAAGAATCACAACAACAATAACACTTAATCAGAAAAACAATCATGACCTATTTTAGCGAGACCCACGAGTATGTTCGTGTAGAAGGAGAATATGGATATGTCGGAATCACCGATTACGCACAAAAGCAACTGGGCAACATCGTTTATGTGGACATGCCCGACATCGACGATGACGTGACTGCTGGAGATGTCTTCGGAGCCGTAGAAAGCGTCAAGGCTGCCAGCGACCTCATGTCACCGGTGAGCGGAACGGTCGTCGAGGTGAACGAAGCCTTGGAAAACAGTCCCGAACTCATCAACCAGGACGCCAACGACAACTGGATTATCAAGGTGAAACTTTCAGACCCGTCGGAGCTCGAAACACTCATGGACGAGGCCACATACAACTCAAAAAACCAGTAAATGCACCGCTATTTCCCACAAACGCCCGATGACATCCAGCACATGCTCCATGTCATCGGCATCGAAACCATCGACGATCTCTACAAGGACGTACCGGAGGATGTGCGTCTGAAGGACGGCTACAACCTGCCACCGGCGCAGAGCGAAATAGAAATCAGAAAAAGACTTGCCGACCTGGGTAAGCTCAACAAGCAGTTGGTCTGCTTCGCCGGAGCGGGCGTCTACGACCACTACACCCCGGCCATCATACCACAAATCGTTGGGCGATCGGAGTATCTCACCAGCTATACCCCCTACCAAGCCGAGATATCGCAAGGTACACTCCACTACATCTTCGAATACCAGACCATGATGGCACGACTCACAGGCATGGAGGTCTCCAACGCCTCGATGTACGACGGAGCCACGGCAACCGCTGAAGCGGCCCTCATGGCCGTGGCTGCCACGAAGAAGACAAACCGCGTGATCATCAGCGACGGTTTAGACCCCAAAGTGCAGGAGGTGGTGAAAACCTACGCCCACTTCCACGGCATCGACATCGTCACGCTACCCACATCCGAGGGCGTCACCGATTTCTCGTCGCTCGAAGCCAAGTTTGAAGAAGGCGGCGTGGCAGGAGTCATCGTTCAGCAGCCCAACCGCTACGGACTCATCGAAGACTTCTCAGGACTTGCAGACCGTTGCCATCAGGCCAAGGCGTTGCTTGCCATTAACAGCATAGCAGCCGACCTCGCCCTGCTGAAGACACCTGGAGAATGGGGCGCTGACATCGCAGTCGGAGAAGGGCAAAGTCTCGGCATACCCATGTCATGGGGAGGACCATACATCGGATACATGTGCACCACAGAGAAGCTCATGCGCAAGATGCCGGGACGCATCGTCGGACAAACCGTCGACCACGACGGCAAGCGAGCCTTCGTCCTCACGCTGCAGGCACGCGAGCAGCACATCAGACGCCAGCGGGCCACATCCAACATCTGCTCCAACGAAAGCCTCATGGCCCTTTGGGTGACCGTCTACATGGCAGCCATGGGACCCAAGGGGCTACGCGAAGCCGCACAGATGGGATGCGACGGAGCCCACTACCTCCATGACCAGCTTCTGGCCACAGGACATTTCCGCGACGCATTCCCCATGAAGGAGTACCTCAATGAGTTCTGCGTCAGCTACGATGGTGACCTTGCTGCCTTACAGCAGCAGTGGACAGACCACGGCTTCATGGGCGGCGTTGCCATCACGGACGACACAGTCATGCTCGCCGTCACCGAACAGCGCAGCAAAGAAGAGATAGACAAGCTTGTGGCCCTGGTACCATGAAACCAACTTCATCCACTAAATTCTCCGATTCATGAACAATCAATTATATGACCGTCTCATCTTCGAATTGAACAGCCCAGGACGGACAGGATATAGCCTACCCAAGAACCCCTTCCCACGTCACGAGCTTCCGCAAGCCGTGCTCCGTGAGACTGCCCCCGCCCTGCCCGAGTGCGACGAGATGACGGTAGTACGCCACTACACCAACCATAGCGGTAACAATTTCGGTGTGGACAACGGCTTCTATCCGCTTGGTTCATGCACCATGAAGTATAATCCCAAGATCAACGAAGAGGCAGCTAACCATCCCGGCTTCAGCAACCTCCATCCCCTGCAACCCGCCATCACGGTAGCAGGTGCACAGACCATCGTCGACGAACTGAAGCAGATGCTCTGCGAGATTACGGGCATGTACGATTTCACACTCAAGCCCTGTGCCGGAGCCCACGGCGAGCTCACAGGCCTAATGACTATCAAGGCATACCACGAAAGCCGAGGCGACAGCAAGCGCACCAAGGTCCTCGTTCCCGACTCCGCACACGGCACCAATCCTGCCTCCGCAGCCGTCTGCGGACTTGATGTCGTGGAGGTAAAGAGCAAAGAGGATGGCACCGTTGACGTCGACGACCTCGCCACCAAACTTGATGACAACGTAGCGGCCATGATGATGACCAACCCCAACACCCTCGGCATATTCGAGCATGACATCATCAGGATTGTGAACATGGTGCACAACTGCGGCGGGCTCATGTATTACGATGGAGCCAATCTCAACCCGCTACTCGGTGTCTGCCGGCCTGGAGACATGGGCTTTGACGTTATTCACCTGAACCTGCACAAGACATTCTCCACACCACACGGAGGAGGCGGACCCGGAAGCGGACCCGTCGGGTGCCGCAAGGGCCTCGAGCCCTTCTTCCCCGCAGTCAACCCCTATCAGGGCAATTTCCTCGTGGAGATGCGCGCATGGACCTACATCCTCAGCCTCGGACGCGAATACCTCAAGATGGTAGGACCTTTGGCCACGCTCAATGCCACCTATATCAAGGCTTCGCTCCAGGATGTCTACGAGTTGCCCATCAAGGGGCTGAGCAAGCACGAGTTCGTGTTCAACGGACTGCTAGACAAGTCGACAGGCGTCACCACCATGGATGTGGCCAAGCGGTTGCTAGACTATGGGTTCCACGCCCCCACCATTTATTTCCCGCTCCTCTTCCACGAGGCGATGATGATCGAGCCTACAGAGAACGAAGCCGTCGAAACCATAGACCGCTTCATTGCCGTCATGAGGCAGATAGCCGAAGAAGCTCTGACAGACCCCGAACAGGTAAAGACGGCGCCCCACAACACTCCCATCAAGCGTGTGGACGATGTTTTAGCAGCCAAGCACCCCGTGCTTACATTCCCCGTCAACTGACCATCTCACAAGACCATGACACACACAGATCTCATCATCATCGGAAGCGGCCCCGGCGGTTATCAGGCTGCTGCCTATGCCGCACGACAGGGTCTGCAGGTGGTAATCGCCGAAGAGCGGCTTGCGGGAGGCACATGTCTCAACTGCGGATGCATACCCACCAAGGCACTCGTACACGATGCTGAGAAAGCCACAGGCAACCCTGCCGAAGGGACTGTCCTTCTGCAGGCGGCCATAAGCCGCAAGAACCAGCTTATCAGCGCCATGCGCTCAGGTGTCGAAGCGTTGCTTCACCAACCAGCCATCACCTACGCACAAGGGCATGCCTCGTTCCTGACACCAGAAACCGTGAAGGTAGGCGATACCGTGTATACGGCAAAGGATATCATCATCGCCACAGGATCACGCGCCAAGATGCCACCCGTAGAGGGACTGAGTCCCGACGAGGTCCTCGCCAATCCACACGTGCTTACCTCCGAAGAGCTACTCAGCCAGACTATCCTTCCCAGCCACCTCTGCATCGTCGGGGCAGGTGTCATCGGTCTGGAAATGGCTTCCGTATTCCGCGCCATGGGCAGTGAGGTGACCGTCATCGAATTCATGAAGGAGTGTCTGCCCGCTATTGACCAGGAGATTGCCAGACGACTGCGCAAAGCTCTTGAAAAACGAGGCGTGACATTTCACATGGGATGCAGCCTCCAACGGGTCGACAGAGACAACGTCACCTACTCCAATCTCAAAAAAGGCACGTCAGAGACGCTTCAAGCCGACTGCATCCTCGTCGCCACTGGCCGCCAAGCTAACGTAGAAGAACTGGGACTGGAGAACACTACGGTCATTGCGAACAAGCGCGGCATAGAGGTCGACGAAAACTTGCAGACTGCCAGTCCGCATATCTACGCTATCGGCGACGTCAACGGACGACAGATGCTGGCACACGCAGCCACGTTCCAAGGGTACCGCGCCGTCAACCACATTCTGGGAAAGACTGACCACATACGCTTCGACATCATGCCGTCCGCAGTCTTCACACAACCCGAAGTGGCATCTGTCGGCCTCACGGAGGACCTCTGCAAGCAGCAAGGCGAAGACTTCTCCGTGCACAAGGCCATCTATCGCGCCAACGGCCGCGCGCAAGCCGCCGAAGCTACTGACGGCCTGTTGAAGCTCGTTTGCGACAGTAAAGGTAAGATAATCGGCGCACACGCCTTGGGGCAGGATGCCACATGGCTGGTACAGGAAACGGCATCGCTCATGAACCTTGACGTGACCCTTGACCGACTGGCCGAGATTGTCCATATCCATCCCACCCTGGCCGAGATACTGCTGGATGCGGCAAACCATTGACACTACCGCAAGCAAACATGCACAGCCAGAAACAGCCTGACGACCCAATCCACAGACTTCACACATAACGGATTGCTGACATGCGTAAAACGTTAAAAAAAGCCTATAGACCTTTCTATAGGCTTTTTTTTATTAACTTTGCAAAGAACGAATAGTAAGCCATACGCATGCCACGCTACAGACAATTACTAAGCTGCCTCCTCGTCCTTTTCGCCTCGGCTACCGCCCAAGCGCAAATGAAATGGAACCAGCTCTACCAAACATATATCGACCAATACAAGGATCTCGCCATTGAGGAGATGCTCAAATATCGCATCCCAGCCAGCATCACTCTGGCGCAAGGACTCTTCGAGAGTGGCGCAGGAAGGAGCGAGCTCTCCACACTCGGCAACAACCATTTCGGCATCAAATGTCACGGATGGACCGGACGTTCCATGAGCAAGGACGACGATGCGGCCAATGAGTGTTTCAGAGTCTACGAGAACGCAAGGGAAAGCTTTGAGGATCACAGCAAGTTCCTGGCCAAGAACACACGCTATGCACGCCTATTCCAGTTGGAACAGACAGACTACCGCGGCTGGGCCAACGGACTGAAAGCCTGCGGGTACGCTACCAATCCCAACTACGCCAAGAAGCTCATCGACATCATCGAGCTCTATAAACTGTGGCAATACGACAAGGCACGAAACTACGACAAGTTCATGGCCGAGAGGTCGGGAAATGACAAACCCGTCAGTTCCGAAGCTGGTCTGCATCCCATCCACATGTTCAACAAGAACTATTACATCGTGGCACGAGAGGGCGACACGTTCAAGAGCATAGCCAAAGAAACAGGACTCAGCTACCGCAAGTTGGCATACTACAACGAGCGCAACCGCAAGGACATACTGCATGAAGGCGAAATCGTCTACTTGAAGAAGAAACGACGCCGTGCACCGAAAGACTACAAGAACCGTCCACACATAGTGAAGACGGGCGAAAGCATGTACATGATTTCGCAATACTACGGCATCAGACTGAAAAACCTCTACAGGAAAAACCACCTCAAACCCGAGTATCAGATACGCGTCGGAGATGAGCTGAAGGTATACTGAAACAAAAACGACAGAGTACCGACAAAGAAAACAAGAAAAATCAACAACGATACACACATGAAAAAGACCATCATCACTACGGCATTGACCTTGTTGGGATGCGTTTGCACCACCGCACAAGACTTCAGCCAGTATTTTCAGGACAAGACACTACGCATCGACTACATCTTCTCGGGAACACATGATACACAGCATATTGCAGTCGATGAACTCTGCGTGGAACCACGCTGGTACGGCAAACGGAAACGATTGTCAGATGTTCCTGTCGAGGGAAACGGACAGGTTACTGTGCGTGACCACAAGACACAACGCGTCATCTACCGCAACTCCTTCTCCACCCTGTTCCAGGAGTGGCAGGAAGAACCCGAGGCCCTGCACACAGAGAAATCTTTCGAAAACGTCTTCCTCGTACCCATGCCCAAAGACACCGTCGACATCACACTTGACCTGCGCAACAACCGCCGCCAGGTGAGCGCCTCCATCACACACCAAGTGGTGCCCACAGACATCCTCATCCGACCGATGGGATATCACGACGTCACGCCCTACGAGACTCTGCTGCAAGCAAAAGACACCAACAACTGCATCCATCTGGCCTACCTCGCCGAAGGCTATAGGCAGGAGGAGATGGGCACCTTCATCCAGGACGCCAAGACAGCCATGGAGGCTCTTTTCGCCCACGAGCCTTTCAAGAGCATGAAAGACCGTTTCAGCATCGTAGCCGTGAAGTCGCCGTCAAAGGAGAGCGGAGCCAGCGAACCCGGAAAGGGCATTTGGAAAAACACGGCCCTGCACTCGCATTGGGACACCAACTATAGCGAACGCTATCTCACAACATCGCACCTGAAGGACATGCACGACTTGTTGGCAGGCACGCCCTACGAGCATATCCTCGTACTGGTCAACTCCGACCGATACGGTGGAGGCGGAATCCTCAACTCATACATCCTCTCCACCATGCACAACAAGTGGTCAAAGCCTGTCGTCGTCCATGAGTTTGGCCACAGCTTCGCAGGATTGGCAGACGAGTATGCCTACGAGACTGAACAGGTGAACATGTACCCGCTCGACGTCGAACCCTGGGAAAAGAACATCACAACTCAAGTAGACTTCAACGGCAAATGGGAGAAGATGATCGGCAAGATACCTAATGTGGGGCTGTATGAAGGCGGCGGTTACAAAATGAAAGGCGTCTACCGCGCTTGTTACGACTGCCGCATGCGCACCAACGAGATACCGGAATTCTGCCCAGCATGCCAGAAGGCACTTCGCGACCTCATCAACTTCTACACAGAATGACCCTCGGCAAGAGGGCATTCCAAGTGCCTACCCCAATCGCCCAATGCCTTTCGACCGCATGCGCCATCATCTGCCTGTTGACCGTTCTCCTGCTAGGGGCGGTCAAGGCATGGGCCCAACCATCGGACAGCGAGCGACTGGGGATGGCTATCGACTATTTCCAAAATGGCAAGTACCATGAGTCAATGCTCATCCTCAAGGAACTAAACAGCCACTACAATCTCAACCCAAGATTTCAGGCCTATCTGGGCGTATGCTACTATTACGAGTGGGACTACAAGCATGCCAACGAATGTCTTGACAAGGCTATTCCCAAGCTCACCAAGTTTGCACCCCAAGAGCGTTCGTTCTACTATTTCGCCAACGCCGAGAGCCTGTTCAACCTGCAACGATACGACCAGGCCCTTGACAACTACCGTCTGATGCTGGATCTCTGCCATGACAACGAGAAGGGCGACGCCTACTACAAGATAGGCATGATCTGCACCTTCCGCGAACAGTGGTTCGATGCCCTCGACAATCTGCAGAACGCATGGTACTACCACACAAAGTACACACCCGACAAAAAAGCGCGCATCGCGCAAATACGCAACATGATACAAGGTTGTTGCGATAAAATCAATGGGAAAGGCACATAACTGCTTAGCTGACGATGATTTCTTGATTGGCGGGCACCATTATGTGCCTTTTTTTTCATAATTTTGCATCCATGATATTCTACTTTTCAGGAACTGGCAACACCCGTTGGGCAGCCCAGCAACTCAGCAAGGCCACCCACGAACAATTGGTCTTCATTCCCGACCATGCCACAGGCGATTTCGCACCCGAGTTGGCCTTGGGCGAGCGTATCGGTTTCTGCTTTCCAGTGCATGGCTGGCGTCCCCCCGTGTTGGTCCGTAAATTCATCTCCCGACTTCGTCTGCTGGCCGAGGGGCACTATACATACGCCCTTTGCACGGCAGGCGACAACATCGGCGAGACCATCGAGATATTGGAAAAAGACCTGCGACAGGTTGGCATCGGCCTCGATGCAGCCTTCTCGCTCCTCATGCCAGAGTCGTATGTGGGCCTGCCCTTCATGGACGTAGACACCGACGCCAAGGAACAGCAAAAGAAGAACCAGGCTGCCGAACGCCTCCGCGAGTTCACACCCCACATCATCAATCGAGTCAGAGGCATACGCCTTCTTGACAAGGGACGCTGGCCGCGCATCAACTCTCGCCTCCTCGGTGGTTACTTCACCCGCTATCTCATCACGGACAAGCCTTTCCATGTGGACAGCAGCCGTTGCGTGAAATGCGGGCAATGCGCAGATGTCTGCCCAGTCAACGACATCCTTGGCGGTCAAGGAGAACAACCGCGCTGGCGTCATAACGGCTCATGCCTCACCTGCTTCACCTGCTATCACCATTGCCCCAAGCACGCCATCGAATTCGGGAGGCGCACCCAGCACAAGGGACAATATTACTTTGATCATCACACAGCAACAGACAACAACAAATCAATATCATGAAGAAACTCATCCTCGCTACAGTCCTCTGCCTGAGCAGCACGTTCGCATGGTCACAAAACGTAGTGACCGACAGATGGGGACAACAGGTCGCACCTCCGGTTTTCAACGCCGACGCACCTGACATGCCCGTCTTTGGCCGTCACGAGACGACCACAAGCACCCAGGAACGCCGCAAAGTACTGGGGAAACCGACTCCCGGATACCTCACACACAAAGGTGCACCACGCATCTTGACAATTCTGGTCAACTTTTCCGACTCGGCCATGGCGGTCAACCAGCCCAAGAAGGCTTTCTACCAGTTCTTCAACCAGCAGGGTGCGCTCGATGACCTTGGCAACGGAAATGCACTCAACTACGGCAGCGTCCGTCAATATTTCAGCGACATGAGCGGGGGAGAATTCACGCCTCAGTTTGACATATACGGACCAGTCAATCTGCCCAGGCCCATGGCTTACTATGGGGCCAGCTCATCGGGATCATCGTCCGGCGAGAAACCAAAAGACTTGGTCAACGATGCACTCGCTCTTATCGTGGATTCTGTATCCGATGCTTCCGTCTACGACAACGACGCAGACAGCCTCATCGACTGTGTCTACATCATCTATGCAGGCATGGGACAAAACAACGGCGGTGGAGCCAACACTGTCTGGGCCAAGACTGGAGCCGCCGATGGCTCGTTCAAGGGACTAAAGCTCAACTGGTATAGTATGGCCAGCGAACTGTCGCCCTTCCGAATAAGCGACGACGGCCCCTGGGCGATTACAGGCGTGGGCGTTCCCTGCCACGAGCTCTCACACGCCATGGGACTGCCCGACATCTACCCAACCGTCAAGTCAGCACAAATTGACAACCAGGAAATGGAATATTGGGACCTGATGGACGGGGGCGAATATGTCTACAACGGTTTCCAGCCGACCGCATACACGGCATGGGAGAAAATGCAGATGGAATGGCCCATAAATGTTGTCACACTCACTGACTCCGAGAATGACATCACCATGAACGAGAGCACCGAGAGGTGTGGCGTGGCCTACAAGATACAGAACGACCAGGAACCTCTGGAATATTTCCTTTTGGAGAATATTCAGAAGGTGGGATGGAACAGATGGGTCCCCGGGCACGGCCTGCTCGTCTATCACGTCAACGAGGTGGGAAACAGCGTCATCGGAACATACACACACATCAACAACACGGCTGGCGAACCTGGCATGGCCATTGTTCCGGCCGATAGCGTCTGCCTCTCATCCTACATCAAAGCCAACAGCACTCTCTACAGGCAGAGCCAAAAAGGAGACCCCTTTCCCGGCACAAGCATGGTGACGGCGCTCAACGACAACATGGGCATACCCAACTTCTATTGGTATGCTGGCACGCAACCTCCTTCACCTACCAACAACAAATATCATAAGGTGGACAAGGCTTTGACCTACATCAAGGAAGACAACGGAACTATCACATTCAACTTCATCAACGGATACGCCACAGGCATCAGGGACGTCAAGCAAGACCAACCCGCTTGCGACAACATGATCTACAGCATCAGCGGACAACCTGTAGGCAAGGGTACATCCTCCATGCAGCCAGGCATCTACATACGCAACGGCAAGAAGTTTGTTGTGAAATAATTAGGCGGTTCACATCACATGACGCAACATTCAAGGGACAGTATATCATTACAGGGCTTCTGCCTCTTGACTGTTGCGTCTTTCTACCTACTACTCGCTAGCCGCAATTTTTTTAGAACACACCAAATATGAACACGCAATAAATGAAAACACGATTTTGTGACATCAGTCTGCTCCGCGTGATGGCCATGGCAATGGTGGTCTACTACCACTGCATTTGCCCTTACTATATTTGGGACAACGGTATTGACAATGCCGGAGTATCCGTCCCGCTGTATACGAAACTCTCCTTGGTGCTGAACATGACACACCTGCCTATATTCTTTCTTATTGCCGGCTATCTCTTTGGTTATAAGCGAATTAGGGGGGGGTATGCCAACCAGCGGCAGTTTCTTATTGGTAAGGCGCAGCGTGTATTGGTTCCGTACCTCACAGTGGGTTTGCTGCTGATAGCGGTCGGACTAGCAAGTCCTGGAGCATTTATCGGCGGCTATTGCAGTCATCTGTGGTTCCTTATGACCATCTTCGAATGCTACGCCGTGGGCAAACTCATAGATTTCGTGCTATGGGAGAGACCGCGCACCAAGATGACAGCGCTTTTAGTGGCCTGTATCTGTTGGCTATTGGGCTATTTTGGTTCGTTTGTGTTGGGAGGTCAATTTTCCCACTACTTTTTCTTTTATTTGGGGGGCATGTTGCTAGCCTCGGCGGATATGGAGCGTCTACGTCGGTGGCGGTCACTCTTTGTCGTGACGTCCGCGGCATCGCTCACTGTATTGGTGCTTGTCTGCAATCATCATCTACTCGCATTTCCATGTAGCGTGGCGCTTGTATGTTTTGTCTTCCTCGCTTTCCGAACATCGCGTTTCAGTGACGTGCCCAAATGGGTGAAAAGTCTGGATGCGTGCAGTATGGGCATCTACATCGTACACCATATCGTCATACAGGCGGTGAACCGTACCGATCTCCTCCATCCGCTCCTGCAAACGCACTATTATGTCTATCCGACGGTGCAGTTTGTCCTCGTTCTGCTCTTCAGTTGGGGTTTTGTATGGGTTCTGAGGCGGTATCGCTGGACCCGGTATTTCGGGTTGTAGACGGTATCCGAATCTTTAGCAGATTTATAAACGCAAAAAAATCCAAGTCCTGACGAACTTGGATTTTCACGTGCGTCCTTAGGGATTCGAACCCTAGACCCACTGATTAAGAGTCAGTTGCTCTACCAGCTGAGCTAAGGACGCTTTTCAAGTGAAATCGCTTTCCTTGAAAACTGTGCGTCCTTAGGGATTCGAACCCTAGACCCACTGATTAAGAGTCAGTTGCTCTACCAGCTGAGCTAAGGACGCATGACCTTGCTGCGCATCAGAAAGAGGAAAACCTTGATTTCTGAATTGCGAGTGCAAAGGTACAGACTTTTTCGGAAACCACCAAACTTTTCCGCGTTTTTTTTGCACAAGAGTCGAATTTTGCGCATAACAACATGTTTTTACTGCACTCTCCCTTCTTTATGACTATGGTCTTCAGAAAATTGCTTGTCGTTTTGAATTCTATACGCTTATTTTGTCACCAAGTAAAGAATCTTCCGAAGAAAGATGCACCTCCCAGCCGTTCCATCTAGAGTTGCAATCCGACGGATTTGCCATATCATCATGCAAGCAATGCCCTCGCATACAGCTATTCGTTGCCACTTTATCTGCGACAGATGCCTTATCGAGGCACCATTTGGCAGGAATCAAGATAGGGTTTGGCATGAATTGAGTCACGATAGATGCCACATCGCTCCTCAATAAGGCTCCTTTCGCCAGCAAGAAGTGCGACATCCAATACGCATCAGATACAAAAATCACGCAAACAACTAACAATCAAGCTATTGCACAACATCTCCAAAATTAGCATATTTGCAGCCAAATGACTTGCTGCTGGCAACGAAGCCATCCTACAGAAGCGCTTTGTTAAAAAAACTCATCCCGTAAAAACGCAAACGATAAGCTCCGCAGCACCGGCATTTTATTGCTTTGGGGCTCGCCCCATACTGAGATATTCGCCACCTACAGCGGCTTCTCAACCTCACCAATATGCAAGAGACCATCCTCCGAATACGGAAGATGGTCTCTTGTTATAATAGGTGCGCTATGGGCGCAAATAGGTTTACAGGCCGAGACTCTTTTTGATGGCCTCAATCTTTTCGCTACCCTGGCGGTCGAGCTCCACATACTGCGCAGCATCGGTCATTGTACCCTTCACCTCAATGTAGAACTTGATTTTGGGCTCAGTGCCCGAGGGCCGGACGCTGACCTTGGTGTCATCGTCGCAGAACCACTGCAGCACGTTGCTTGTCTCAGGCATGTCGAGCTTGGTCGTATTTCCTTCGGCATCTGTGGCCTCCAACGTTTTGTAGTCCTTCCACAACACCACACGTGAGCCTCCCAGCTCCTTCGGCGGGTTGGTACGGAAGCCAGCCATCATGGCCTGAATTTCCTCCGCACCCGTCTTACCCGGGCGTTCCACATTGATGGTGAACTCCTTGGAGAAGCCATACTCCTTGTAGATATCCATGAGGATGTCGTAGAGCGTCTTGCCCTTGTCCTTGGCATAGGCGCAAATCTCTGCAAGCAGCGAGCAAGCGGAGACCGCATCCTTGTCGCGCACAAAGTCTTCGGCCAGGAAGCCATAGCTCTCTTCACCACCTCCGATGTACTGCTGCTTGCCCTCAGAAAGGAAAATCTCGCGGGCAATCCACTTGAAGCCCGTGTAGCAGTCGCGCATCTCCACGCCCTGCTTGTCGGCTATCTTCTTGATAAGCTCGGTGGTAACGATGGTCTTCACGATGAAATCGGAAGACTTCAGCTTGCCGGTAGCCTTGCGGTTGGCGATGATGTACCACAGGAAGATCATGCACGTCTGGTTGCCGTTGATCAGCACCCACTCGCCCTTGTCGTTCTTGCAGGCCATACCCACACGGTCAGCATCGGGGTCGGAAGCCATCAGGATATCGGCATCGAGTGCCTTGGCATCCCGCAAGCCAAGCGTCAACGCCTCTGCAAACTCAGGATTGGGACGGTCCACAGTGGGGAAATTGCCGTCCTTGAGCATCTGTTCAGGCACGCAGTGCACATTGTCGAAACCCCAAAAGGCCAGTGAGCGAGGGATAATCACGCGGCCGGCGCCATGCAGCGGTGTGTAGACAATCTTCAAATCGTGCTGGCGATGGATGACCTCAGGATCAATGCTGATAGTGCGAATCTGACGGAGATAGGGCTCATCAACATCCTCGCCAATGATTTGGATAAGATCCTTGTTGGGCGTGAACTTCACATCATCAACCGTCACCTTGTTCACCTCATCGATGATACCCTTATCGTGTGGAGCGAGCACCTGGGCACCATCCTCCCAGTAGGCCTTGTAGCCATTGTATTCGCGGGGGTTGTGGCTAGCAGTGATATTCACACCGACCTGAGCCTTAAGGTAACGGATAGCAAAAGAGCACTCTGGCGTAGGACGGAGGTCGTCGAAGAGATAAGCCTTGATGCCGTTGGCCGAGAAGATATTGGCCACTGTCTCAGCATAGAGACGACTGTTGTTGCGGCAGTCGTGGCACACCACGGCGCTAATCTCCTTACGGTCCTTGTAGCATTTCTTCAGGTAATTGGCAAAGCCCTGTGTAGCCATGCCCACATTGTAGATATTCATGCGGTTGGTGCCGGCACCCATGATGCCGCGAAGACCGCCCGTTCCAAACTCCAAGGTCTTGTAGAAAGCCTCGATAAGACTGGTCTTGTCGGGGTTGTCAAGCATGGCCTGAACTTCCTGACGGGTCTCCTCGTCAAACGAAGGCGAAAGCCACTGCTTGGCCTTGGCCTCACACTGGGCAATCAGTTCTGCATTATTTTCCATACAATTAAATTTTACTTGTGTTGTTTTACATCGCAAAGTTACCATAAAAAATCTGATTATAACCTATCTATTCAGCATTTTTTAGTAAATTTGCAAAACGCAACGATAGTAAAAGCATTTCACAACACTCACTTAAAACAACAAAACATTTATGTATTTTACAGGTCTGATTATCGCCATCTGCACGTTCCTCATCATAGGCTTTTGCCACCCGTTGGTCATCAAGACCGAGTATTACTACGGCACACGCCCCTGGGTTTTCTTCCTCATCACGGGAATAGCCTGCGTCATCGGGTCGCTCTGCATCGAGCAGACCATTGCCTCCTCACTCATCGGGGTGCTGGGAGCCAGCCTTTTGTGGTCTATCGGCGAACTGTTCTCACAGAAGAAGCGCGTGGAGAAAGGCTGGTTCCCTATGAACCCCAAGCGCAAGGACGAATATGAGATGACAGAAAAGGCCGAGATTCTCTGTCCCGGCAGAAACGACAAGTCCACTAACAATGCGCGCCCATGAAGACAATCCTACTGCTGGTGGGCAAGACCCAAGACAAACATTTCGTCGCTGGCATCAACGACTATGCGGAGCGTATCGGACACTACATGCCGTTCGAGATCAAGGTGATACCCGAGCTCCGCAACACCAAAAGTCTGTCGGAGCAACAACAGAAAACCCAAGAGGGCGAACTGCTGCTCAAGCAACTGCAGCCATCCGACACCGTTGTGCTCCTCGACGAGCACGGTACGGAGCACCGCAGCGTGGAGTTTGCCGCATGGCTGCAGAAGAAGCAGAACACCGCCCGCCGCCTGGTCTTCATCATCGGTGGCCCATATGGCTTCTCTGAGACCGTCTACAAACGTGCCAACGAGATGGTGTCGCTCTCGCGAATGACGTTCAGCCACCAGATGGTGCGCCTTGTCTTCACCGAACAGATCTACAGGGCTTGCACCATCATCAAGGGCGAACCCTACCACCATGAGTAAGCCATGAAAACGCTGAACTCGTCATACATCCCGAAGGTTTGAGTTCGACAACGTCCTTCCATCCATTTGAACTTTCTACTTAAACATTACTCTTAAACATGAGAAAAGCCTTTTCCTTCCTACTCGCCTGCGCTTTTCCGTTAGCACTCTACGCCCAACAATGGCCCACGGTCCGGCAAGAGGCCAAACCCGGCCTGCGCTGGTGGTGGCTAGGGTCGGCAGTCGACAAGCCTAATCTCAAATGGTCCTTGCGGCAGTATGCCGCCTGCGGGGCAGGCACCGTGGAAATAACGCCCATCTATGGCGTGCAACACAACGAACAGAACAACATCAGCTACCTGTCTGACCAATGGATGGATATGCTGCACTACACCGAACAACAAGCCACAGCAAACGGCATAGAGACAGACATGGCCACTGGAACGGGATGGCCCTTTGGCGGCCCCTGGGTACCGCTCGAGGAGAGCGCATCGCAGATGGTTATCGTGGATAAGCAAGCAGAGGGAATCCATCTCAAAAATCTGGACCTTACCCCACCCCACAAGAAGGCTGCCAACTGTCGGCTGGTGGGCATTTACGCTTTCTCCAACGGACAGTACCTCAACCTCACAGCCTCATCAGCGAAAGGGGCATTCAAGGTCAATCGACAACAGGAAGGCACGACTCTGACCGCCCTCAGTCTGTCGGGCAAACTACCTAAAAAGGGCATCTGGCGCATCATCGCCCTCTACCAGAAATATGGCGTGATGCGTGTGAAACGAGCAGCACCCGGCGGAGCGGGACTCGTGGTGGACCACTTTGACCAACAGGCCGTCATCCACTACCTCCAGCACATCTCAGAAGCATTCGAACGCACGCATACGCCTTACCCTCACACCTTCTTCAACGACAGTTATGAGGTAGCAGAAGCCGACTACACCACCAATCTTTTCAAGGAGTTTGAACAGCGGCGCGGCTACTCGCTGGAAGCAAACTTCGACAAACTGGTAGATGGCGACCAATCCGTTGTGGCCGACTATCGGGAGACATTGAGCGACCTACTGCTCGAGAATTTCACACAGACCTGGACGGCCTGGGCACACCGTCACGGTGCCATCACCCGCAATCAAGCACACGGTTCACCTGCAAACCTTATCGATTGTTACTCGGCTGTTGACATCCCCGAGATTGAAGGGTTCGGCCTCTCCAACTTCGGCATCAAGGGACTGCGCACCGATGCCGGCTTCACACGCAAAAACGACTCCGATTTCTCCATGTACAAGTGGGCCTCATCGGCTGCCCACATCAACGGGAAGACCTTTACATCAAGCGAGACGTTCACATGGCTGACCGAACATTTCAGAACCTCGCTTTCACAGATGAAGCCCGACATGGACCTGATGTTTGTGGGAGGCGTCAATCACATGTTCTTCCACGGAACAGCCTACTCGCCCAAGGATGACACATGGCCAGGCTGGAAGTTCTATGCCAGCGTAGACATGAGTCCAACCAACACCATCTGGCGCGACGCCCCTTATCTCATGCAATACATCACACGCTGCCAGAGTTTCCTGCAATGGGGCACACCCGACAACGACTTCCTGGTCTTCGTGCCCGTGCGCGACTTGTGGAACAAGCAAAGCCACGGCAAGCGGCTCATGCAGTTTGCCATACACACCATGGGACAGCAAGCACCCGAGTTTACAAAGACCATTGACGAGATAGACCGTCTCGGATATGACTGCGACTACATCAGCGAGCGCTTTCTGCTACAGACACGTTACGTAGACGGCATGCTCCAAACAGCTGCAGGCACACGCTACAAGGCCCTCATACTGCCCAGCAAGGACAATCTGCTCACTAACGCAGTGCGTCAACACATCGACAGCCTGAGCCAGCAGGGCGCAACCATCATCATAGGGACAGATGCAGAGGCCATGACACGTGTGGCGAAAGCAGAGGAAATGAAGACACACCACGGCCTAAGACTCATCCGAAGGGCCAACGGCCTAGGCTTCCATTATTTCATTGCCAACCTGTCGGGACAAGATGTCGATACCATAACGACCTTGGCAGTGCCTTTCAAAGAGGCCATTTGGTTTGACCCGCTGAACGGGCAACGCTATAAGGCCACATCCAAGAACGACTCTATCAGGGTGAGCCTGCGTTCGGGCGAGTCGCTGATTTTGCAAACATTCTCGCAAAAAACAGACAGTCTCACCGAAACACTGGCCAGCCTACCCAAACGCATGACGAAGCCCGCAGACAACTACCGCAAGACACTCGATACAGGATGGACCCTCTCCTTCAAGGAATCGACCCCCGCCTATGACAGGCACCTGGCCATCGGACAACCACGAACTTGGGAAAACTTGAACGACACCTTGCGATCGCTCATGGGAACAGGCATATACGAGTGTCAAGTGAAAATGAGCAAAAAAGAACTTCAAGGAAACTATCATTGGGCCATCGACCTAGGCGATGTGCGTGAGAGCGCACGCGTCTATATCAACGACACGCTCATCGGTTGTGCGTGGTCAGCACCATTCACCTTGCAATTCACTGACCTACTCAGACCCGGCCTCAACCGCATACGCATTGAAGTTACCAACTTGCCGGCCAACCGCATCGCACAACTGGACAAAGAAGGATACCCATGGCGAAAGATGGAAGAAATCAATGTCGTAAACATCAACTACCAAAAGACCTCCTATGCCGAATGGACAGCAATGCCCTCGGGACTAAACAGCCGCATCACTCTCTACCGTGTGAAATGAAAACACTAAAGCCCAGACAGGCACACGTCGGCCACTGACTGACCAGCGAACACCCGTCTGGGCTTATATGATTTCAGAAAAATATCAGTAGAAAGCGAACTAAACGTCCAACGAGGCATGGTACCACTCATAGAGTCTCCCGATTCCCTCATCAATCTCCACCTTGTGATGCCACCCGAGGCGATGTAGCTTGCCCACGTCGATAAGCTTGCGCGGTGTACCGTTGGGCTTCGAGCAATCCCAACTGATTTGCCCGGTGAAGCCTACCACACGCACAACCCGTTCTGCTAGTTCCTTGATGGAAAGCTCCACTCCTGTCCCCACATTGATGTGGCAGTTGCGTATCTCTCCCAGCGAGGGGATGGCGCCTCCTCTTCCTTCTGAGTTGTTGCGGTTGACCTCACCATCGGCCTTCACACCATAGAATACCGACGAATATTTCTCTATGCCAATGATGTCCTTGAAATCGACATTCAACAACACATGCACACTGGCATCGGCCATATCCTCGCTCCACAGGAACTCGCGCAGCGGACTGCCGTCACCCCACAGTGTCACCTTATTGTCCTCGATACCATAAAAGGCCAGAGCCTTCAAGATACGACTACGGTCGTTAGCTCCATCGACGTTGCCGGCACCGATGAGAGCCTGCAACTTGGCCGGCGGATTGACTGGGCGCTTGTCCATATCGACACGGATGGCATCCCAGTTGCCGTCATGGATGAGCTTGGAGAGATAGACCTTGCGCATCATGGCAGGCAGGACGTGCGAGTTTTCCAAATGAAAATTGTCGTTGGGGCCATAGAGATTGGTGGGCATCACCGCAATATAGTTGGTGCCATACTGCAGGTTATAGCTCTCGCACATCTTCAGCCCGGCAATCTTGGCGATGGCATACTCCTCATTGGTATACTCGAGTGCAGAGGTGAGCAAGGCACTCTCCTTCATCGGCTGGGGTGCGTTCTTCGGATAGATGCACGTGGATCCGAGGAACAGAAGTTTCTTGACATGATGCAGGTAGGCTTCCTCTATCACATTACACTGTATCTTCATGTTCTGCATGATGAAGTCGGCTCGATAGAGCGAATTAGCCATGATGCCACCTACAAAGGCAGCCGCAAGCACGACAGCATCGGGATGTTCGCTGTCAAAAAAGTCTCTCACAGCCTGACGGTCGGTCAGGTCAAGCTCGTGATGAGTACGTCCGACAAGATTGTGATAACCTCTTTGTTCCAAGTTGTTCCAAATGGCAGAACCGACTAGTCCATGATGACCTGCCACATAAATTTTACTATTCTGATCCAAAGGCATAATACAAAAGTTACTTGAACGTTCGCCCCACCCTATTCGGGCAGCTGAGCCTTGAGATAAAGCTTGCGTACGAACTTCATGTCGTGCTCCACCATGATATGGACGAGCTCCTCAAAGGAAGTCTTGCGTGGATTCCAGCCCAATGTCTGCTTGGCTTTCGTGGGATCGCCCAGCAATTGCTCTACCTCGGCCGGCCGGAAATATTTAGGATCCACCTCCACAAGCACACGTCCCGTGGACTTGTCGCAACCTTTCTCGTCGACACCCTCACCCCGCCATTCTAGTTCGATGCCTACCTCACGGAATGCCAGCGTGGCAAACTCGCGTACGGTATGCATCTCACCTGTGGCAATGACAAAGTCATCAGGCTCGGGTTGTTGCAGGATGAGCCACATACACTCCACATAGTCGCGGGCATATCCCCAGTCACGGCGGGCACCCAGATTGCCCAGATAGAGTTTGTCTTGATAACCCTGCGCGATACGACAGGCCGCCAAAGTAATCTTGCGCGTCACAAAATTCTCTCCACGACGTTCGCTCTCATGATTGAAAAGGATACCATTGCAGCAATACATGTCATACGACTCACGATAGTTCTTCATAATCCAGAAGCCATAGAGTTTAGCTACCGAATAAGGACTACGGGGGTAGAACGGTGTAGTCTCCCGCTGGGGCACCTCCTGCACCTTGCCAAAAAGCTCGGAGGTAGAAGCCTGGTAGATGCGGCACTCGTGCTCCAATTGACAAATGCGGACGGCCTCCAACAAGCGCAACACTCCTACGGCATCTGTATCAGCAGTATACTCAGGCACGTCGAATGACACCTTGACATGGCTCTGTGCAGCCAGGTTGTAGATTTCAGTGGGACGGATTTCATTGATGACGCGGATGAGCGACGATGAATCCGTCATATCAGCCCAATGGAGATTAATAAGGCGTTGCTTCTTCATGTCGCGCACCCACTCGTCAAGATAAAGGTGCTCTATGCGCCCTGTGTTGAACGATGACGAACGGCGCAAAAGTCCATGCACCTCATAGCCTTTCGAAATCAAAAACTCTGCAAGGTAACTGCCGTCTTGTCCGGTAATACCAGTAATCAGAGCTACCTTACGACTATCTTGTTGTTGCATAATATCTTTAATTCAGATTTTACTTATTCGCTAAACTGCTTGATACGCTGCTCCTCAGACAATTTGCAAATGAGCAATTTTCCGTCGTGTTCAGCCACGATGTAGCCGTCGAGACCTTGGATAACCGTCTTACGTCCCTGCGTGACGTGTACCATGCAATTGTGGCTCTCATACACCTTGATATTGTCGCCGATGAGCGCATTGCCATACATGTCGCGTTGGCTCTGCAGACGCAAAGCCCCCCACGTACCCAAATCACTCCAGCCGAAATCAGCAGGACAGACAAAAATTTCCTCAGCCTTCTCCATCACAGCGTAGTCGATGGAAATATTGTCACAGTCAGGATACACTTCATCAATGATTTGTTGCTCCTCGAGTGTTCCCATCTTGTCTTGCAATCGCTCGAAAATACGGTTGATACGCGGCGCATACATGCGGAGCGCATTGACAATGGTCTCTACGCGCCAAATGAAGATGCCGGCATTCCAGAAAAAGTTGTTCTCCTGGACATAACGCTGGGCCGTCGCCAAGTCGGGCTTCTCACGGAACTGGTCGACACGAAAAATTTCCTTATTGCGCAAAGAGTTGGTCGACAGGTCAGCCTGAATGTAGCCATATCCCGTCTCAGGACGACTGGGTTTCATGCCCAGGGTGACAATGGAGTCGGTCTCTTTGGTAAATTTCAGACACTGGCTGACTACACGCTGGAACTCTATCACGTCGGTCACCACATGGTCGCTTGGTGTTACCACGATATTAGCCTGGGGAGCCTGTTTCTTAATACGCCACGACACATAGGCAATGCACGGAGCCGTATTACGGCGGCAAGGCTCCAAGAGGATGTTGTCCACGGGTATGTCGGGCAATTGCTGCCTGACCAACTCTGCATAACGTTTGTTGGTCACAACCCATATATTCTCTGCAGGACAGATGCCCTTGAAACGATCTCGCGTCATCTGCAAGAGCGTGCGGCCCGCTCCCAGCACATCAATAAACTGCTTGGGTGTCTCCTCTGTACTCATGGGCCAGAACCTGCTGCCCACGCCACCGGCCATAATGACCAAATGATTGTTTGTATCAGCCATAATCATTAACTTGTAATTCTATTTGACAAAGTTACTTAAAATAAGTCACACTCGCAAACTTTTATTCTTGTCTTTACAGTTTGGCATTGTTTTCGCTCTACCTCATCATAAAGAGAACAACATGTTGACACAAAGCATCCTCACCGCCATCTTCGTGGCCCTGGCAGTTACTTATGCCGCTTGGCGCATCTACAACAGCCTCCGACATTCTGGCCCCTGCCAGGGATGCGCATTGGCTAGCCACTGTAGCAAGCATCGCTCAACGCGCCATAGACGGCAAACATGTGGACAATCTCAACTGAAGCCCAGTGCCAAAGACAAGTCTCAAAGTTAATCTGCACATCCGTTTAATGACCAGCAACACAAAAGCCGATGCTCGTCACAGATGGTGTTCGGGCACCACAGCAAAATAGACCAGGTCATGGTCGGTGTTGTTTTCCATGTAATGGTTATGGCCCTCAGGACAGTAGTGGCACTGACCCGCACGACAAGTTTCAATCTTTCCGTCATAATGGAATGTGGCCACGCCGCTAATCACAAAAATGATTTCGCAGTTCTGCTCGTGGATGTGGTACCCCGTCGACGCACCTGGGCGGAGTGTCGAATACATAATTTTCACTTTGTCGTCCACATAGTTGCGTGTGTCCAGCGGTCCCTTTCCTCCCTTGAAGTTCATTTGGCGAACTTCGGAAATCTCTTCGAAGTCTATAATCATCTTGCTGAATGTTTATTGGTTCGCTATGGTCTGGAAATAGGGGCAGACCCTATACATCTGCAAAGATAACACAAATAGGAAGCAATAAAGAACAATCCGCCTCTTTTCTTTCACATTCCACCATCTTCCGCAAGCTCATGCAATAATCTTGCCTAGAGACTACTGCCAAGGGCAAAGAGCAACAACCTTTATTACGTAATGCAACTAAAAGCCATTACCTCTTGTCTACATTTGGCTAAAAACATGCAGTAGCAACACAAAAAATTAAAAGGAAAAAGAACCGCGGAAAATACAAAAAAGAGGTGTGTCCTCTATATGAGAACACACCCCACGAATAGTTATTGACAAGTAAAACCTACTCGGTTCGGCCATTCAAGTTTACGATGTATGCCTTGCCTGAAGCAGTTTCGGCAGTGCCGTTGTAGACTGTCAAAGGACCATAAATAGTCACTTGGTCACCGACTGCAACCTGAGCATCGCCCTCAGCCCACTTGCGGTTGCCAAGATAGAGCACACGGTAAGCCTCGAAGTCCTTTGCCTTGTCATCGGCATAGGTACCGTCATCCGACATATAGAACGAAGCATTGCCATAACTTGCGTTGAACGCGCTGGCAACCTTTGAAATCTTGCCGGAAACATACACATTGGCACCAGTGCCCGCATTAGCAGCAGCAACAGCTCCCAAAGCATTGAACGGCGAGGCCGCGGTACCGATACCATTGGCATCGGTGGTCACACCGTTGACACTGTACACATATCCCTTGTCAGTCTCGGCAACGCTACCATAAGCCTTCACCGTGGCGCATATCACCACCTCGGCACCGGGAGCCAGTTCGCCATTGCCGTCAGCCCATTTCTTATTGTCGAACCAATAAGCGCGATAGACCTCAAAGTCCTTGGAATGGTCATCGTTGTAAGTGCCGTCAGAAGAGATCCAGAACGAACCGTTGCCATACTGGGAACCGAACTGGCCATTATCAACAAACTTCGATACGATACCCTTGATGTAGACCTGCGTGGCAGAAGTGTTCGAACCAAGAGTCTTCACATACGCAATGGCCTCTTCCACTGTGAACGGAACAGCCTTGGTACCAGACAATCCAGCCTGTGCCACCTGCACGTTCACGCTCGAAGAATTGCTCGATGTGCTCGATGTAAAGGTGATTTCAGTAGAGCGGGCACCCCCGGTGTTGTTGTTGGCACGGAAAGTAAAGATTACAGTATCTGCTGGATTGGGCTCGATCTTCGAAGCCACACCAGCAATAAACTGTGTCTTGTCGAGATGCAGCCAGTCTTGGCCGGATGCGGAGATCTCCGGATAGACACCGCTGCCCTTGTAGGCCACCTTCAGCTTGTACTCGCCACCAGCTGCCGGAATGGCATCCGTAGGAGCCTCTACCACCTTCACAAGCGACTTGGAAATCTTGACAACCGTCACGTTGACAAGTTCCACCGTACTGCCATAAGTAGTCTTGGGACCTTCCACGGTAACATAGTCGCCCTTCTCAATACCCAGGCTGGAGAAGTTCTTGTCCTTACCATCGGCATCGAGCGTACCATAGATATAAACCTGGCCCGTGCCGTCGTTGATATAGAAATTGCCATTAGTGGTGTTGGCAATGTCGGTCACCATACCACCCACGCGATAGGTCTTACCATCAGGACCGGCAAGCACCTCAGCACAAGTGGCAGTCTCGGCTTCCAGAGACCCCTGGCGCACCACGAGATACTGCACCTTACTGCCTACGGCGATTTGCAGAACCTGCTCACGGCCGCTGCCTGTGGAATCAGCATGGAAGACCACTTGTGTCTCGCCAGCCTTTCCTGACAACGTGGAAGATGTCAGCCATGTGGGCAATTCAGCAAGAATGTCTTTCTTGTTTTCATCCTTTCCAATGGAGACAGACTTCGCAAACTCCCAGTCGGCGGCAGCAGTAATGGTCACCGTGTCATTACCACCCTTGTCAGGGATGGTCAGGTATGTCTTGCTGAGAGAGATCTCGCTAAGCGTACCGATTGTGTTGTCATCCGAGCAACCCACTGTAAGAAGTGCGCCCAGGACGAAGCCTAAAGAATATTTCAGTTTCATAAAAAATCGAACTTAAAGATACCTTGATTAGTTGAACATATACTTGATTCCCACAGAGGCATACCAGCACTGGCCAACGGCAGGATAATAAACAAAGGTCTTCGTGCTGCCGGTGACTGCGGAAGGCGTAGAGAACACAGGATAGCCCTCAGCGTCTGTGTGGTCGTACTTAAGGATACGTCCCTCATTGAGCGACGGGTTCATGTATTTAGACACACCCCACTTGTCGTTGAAGAGATTCAGGAGGTTCTTCACGTCGAATGAGAGCTGCAGTGTGTGTTTGGTCTTGCCGACATTGAGCTTGAAATCATGCTTGTAGCTCACATCGATGCGGTGCACCCATGGGTTGTAGACGCTGTAGGCTTCAGCATACTCGCCCTGGTGTTTCTTCAGATAGCTATTAGCGTGCACATAGTCCATGAAACGCTTTTGGTCATCTACCGAAGTGAAACGGAACTGGTTGGTTGCCACTTCCTGGTCGGTGGGAATGTAGAGAGCGTCATAGCTATAACCGTCACCGTTCATGTCATTTGCCAACATGTAAGAGTAGTTGTAACCGCCGCGCCAAGTCTCATAGACAAGGCTATAGTGGTTACCGCTGCGATCGTGGGCAGTGGCCGAGAGGAAGAAACGGTCGGGAGTGGTATTGATGCTATTGTGCAACTTGATGCGGTTAGGTCCATACACTGTAGGCACATAAGTGAAGGCCGACTCTGCAGCCGAGCCGGGCAGCGAAGTAACCTCCTTGTTGACCTGATGCGTGTAGGCAGCCGACAGGCTCAGCCACTTGGTGGGCTCGGCCTTCACCTGCAGCATAGCAGACCAGCCATAGCCACGGCTAGTGTTCTCAAGCACGAAGGCTTTGGTGGATGTACGGAAGCCTGAAGGATAGATGGGACGGTTGTCGGCTCCGTTCCAGCGGGCGAAGCTCTCGGGATCGCGCATGCTCCAGTCGGAGATAGAAGCGGCATTGACCGTCTTGTTGAAGATAGCTTCGGCAGTAACCGTCAAAGGGAAGTTGACAGGAACAGAGTAGTCGACAGCGATAGAGCTCTTCCACACCTGCGGCATCTTGAAATTGCGGTCAACAGCAGAGATGGAGCTGGGCACCGTACCTTCCTCAGGCGTAATGGTCGTGGGATAGCCCATAGAGGCGAGCTTGTTGTAAAGGGCAGAAATGCTGGCACGGCCGGTAGCATCCGTCACAAGACCGCCGCTGAACTCACCGGCAAGTATGTCGGCAACAGACGTGTAGCCTTTGTCGGCAGCATAGCTGAGCACGGCAGCAGGCAACTTGTTGAAGTTGGTGCTAGAGCCGAGTTGCATCTGATACTGCACCATACCTGAGTTGGTAGGCATGTTAGTGAAGAACACAAGAGGAAGACGACCGGAGAAAAGACCGGTACCGCCACGAACGATGAGGCTTCTGTCTTTCATCACGTCCCAGGTAAAGCCGACACGCGGGGAGAAGGTAAGGCTTGAGCTGGGCCACTTTCCGGTATCGATGTGGCGGCCATTGTAGTCGAGCTGCTTAATGGCGTTGTTTGTCATCAAGTCGCCATTGTTGAAGAAGATGTTGTCGATGCGCAGACCATAGGTCAACTTGAAATTGTCGGTAGCCTGCCATTCGTCCTGTCCATAGATACCCACCTTGCTATACTGCACACGGGCCGTAGGGCTGGTATTGCCGTTGTAGCCGTAAGTAAGGCAGACCACCTCGGGAGCCGCACCGTTGATATAGTCGTCGACGCTGGCATAGCGATAATAACCTGTGCCGTTACGCATATACTGGTTGTCGGCCATTTGGTGCTCGTAGTTGACACCACCCATGATCTTGTGGTTACCCAAGTAATAGGTAAGGTCATCCTTGATGTTCCAAGTGTTGTTGTGCACTGCGTTGTTCCACGTGAAGAGCTCATAGCCCAGCGACATGTACTGCACGTTCTGGCCCGAACCGTCCTGAATATCGATGAACGGGAACTCCGAAGAGTTGGTACCGCGCACATCGTCCTTCTTGGTGAAGGTGGCGAGGAACTGGTTGGACAGGTTGTTAGAGAAACGGCTGTTCAGGTCAAGCGAGAAAGAGTGCACCTTGTTGTTCTGTGAATACATGGAGTTGGAGAACGCCATGCTATACAGAGATGTGCGCGAATAGGGCGAGCGGGTGCCGCCGTCCATTGACGAAGCGTTAGGCGCTGTCCAGTTGTCGTTGTTGGTATAGTTGTAGCGGAAGGCCAGCTTGTGCATATCGTTGATATTCCAGTCGATGCGAGCCAACAACTTGGTGTTGCTCTTGTCAGCAGGAAAGCTGGTGTAAGATCCCGGGTCGTAGCCATACTTCTTGATGGTGAACTCTCTCACGCGCTCCATGTCGGCCACAGAAGCATAGGACAGGCCAGCCTCCGAGTTGCCCACACCGTCCTCTGAAGCACGCCAGGTAACGGCCTCGGTAGGAGTTTTGATATACTCGGCATTGACGAAGAAGAACAACTTGTTCTTGATAATCGGGCCACCGAGCGTCATGCCATACGTTGTGGAACGGTCCTTGGCGCGCGCCGTGGCAATGGTCGTTCCATCGACTGCATCTCCGCGCATGTTCTCATTCTGATGATAGATATAAGCGGTACCCTTGAAGGTATTGGAACCACTCTTGGTGATGGCGTTCAGTCCACCACCGATGAAGTTTGTCTGGCGCACGTCGAACGGGGAGATGACCACCTGAACCTCCTGGATGGCATCCATAGAGATGGGGTTGCCGCCACCGGGAAGATTTGACGACAGACCGAAGTCGTTGTTGAAGTTAGCACCATCGACCGTAAAGTTGGCGGTACGGCCGTCGGATCCGGCGAATGTCATTCCGTTGCCGCCGTAAGGAGAGAGACGGGTCAGCTCGCTGATAGAACGATTGACCGTAGGCATGTTGGCAATCATCGCATTGTCGATGTTGGTCGATGCACCTGTCTGCTCTGTGGTGAACTTAGTTGCCTTTGCAGCAACCACGACCTCTTTCAGCTCGTTGGTCGCCTCACTGAGCACAACTGGCAGATTGTAGGTCTGAGCAAGCTCCAGCTTGACTCCGGTGACTTCCTTAGGCTGATAGCCAAGGTAGCTCACCTTGATCGTGTAAGGACCGCCAGGGCGCATACCGTTGATGGTAAACACACCTTTGTTGTTGGTCACAGCCTGGTACTTGGTTCCCGAGGGCGTGTGAACAGCCTCGACGGTAGCGCCGATGACGTCTTCATTATCGGCGGTTACCTTACCACTCAAACCAGAAGTTGTAATCTGAGCTGTCATTGATGTGATGAAGCAAACCATCAATGCAACCAGAATAAGCAATCTTTTCTGCATAAGTTTGAATAATTTAGATTATAAATGTGGGGACTATCCCCGTTCTTTGTGAATGTTTGCAAAATTAGCTAAAGTTGTGCATACAGGGTGTTACAAACCTGTGAAACTTCCGAGAGACGTGACATTATCTTTATCCCTGCGTTTTCAGAGCCTCAACCTCCTGCAACCACAATGCCGACACCGCGTCGGACGGCATACGCCAGTCGCCTCGAGGACTGAGGCTCACCGACCCAACCTTGGGTCCGTCAGGCAGGCAGGAGCGTTTGAACTGCTGATTGAAGAACCGTCGGCAGAACACGCCCAACCAATGTATGATGGTGTCATCGCTGTAGCGACCGACCGAAGTGTCGTTGCCGTTGTTGTTGCCAAAGGCTTTCTGCGCCAGCAGGAAGATTTTGCGCGGACTGAAACCATGGCGGAGGAAATGGTAGAGAAAGAAGTCGTGAAGTTCATAGGGACCGACGAGGTCTTCTGTCTTCTGCTTGATCTGTCCATTCTCATCGGCTGGTATCAGCTCAGGCGATATCGGAGTGTCGATGATATCGCGCAAGACAGAGGCCGAAGCATCATCCACGGTCTGTGCCACATGACGCACGAGATCCTTGATGAGTGTTTTGGGCACTGAGGCATTGACGCCGTACATCGACATGTGGTCACCGTTGTAAGTGGCCCAGCCGAGCGCTAGCTCCGAGAGGTCGCCCGTGCCGATGACCATGCCTCCCAACTGGTTGCTCAGGTCCATGAGTATCTGCGTGCGCTCGCGCGCCTGGCCGTTCTCATAGGTCACGTCGTGTACGCTCATGTCGTGCCCAATGTCTTCGAAATGCTGCGTCACACTCTTGGCAATGCTGATTTCACGAATGGTGACGCCGAGGTTCTTCATCAAGCTTATTGCGTTGTTGTAGGTGCGGTCGGTGGTACCGAAGCCTGGCATGGTCACGCCGACGATACCCTTGCGGTCTCGCTTCAACTTGTCGAATGTCTTTACGCATACCAGTAATGCCAACGTGGAGTCGAGTCCCCCGCTGATGCCCACAACCACATTCTTGGCGTGAGTGTGGACAAGGCGCTTGGCCAGTCCCATCACCTGTATGCTGAGTATCTCCTCGCACGCGGGGCGCATATTCTCGTCGGAAGGGGTGAACGGCTGCGGTTCGACGTGACGTTCCAAAACAAAATCGCGCAACAGCGCGGGCTCGGCTTCGACAAAACGAATGTCTTCTCCGATCATGCGACGTTGCGCGTTGACGAACGTGGTGTTGTTGCGGCGGTCGGCCCTAAGGCTCTCCACATCAATCTGAGCCTCTACGACTTGTCCTTCGAGTGAGAACCGCTTTCCCTCGGCCAGGGTACGGCCGTTCTCGTATATCAGCGCGTTGCCTCCATAAACCACATCCTGTGTGCTCTCGCCGAAGCCTGCCGAGCTATAGACGTAAGCGCTCATCGTGCGGGCGCTCTGCTGCGAGAGGAGACTGGTCAGGTAATCGTGCTTGCCGAGGAGCTCGTCTGAAGCCGACAGGTTGAAGATGATGTCGGCACCAGCCAGGGCCAAATGGTTGCTGGGAGGCGTCGGAGCCCACACGTCCTCACATATCTCAACGCCGAAGACGGCTCCGTCGCCGGTGCGGAAAAGCTGCGGGGCAGGCGTCACCGTCACTACGCGACCTGCATAGCGGACCTGCATCTCGCGCAGGTCTTGCAAGGAGGCAAACCAGCGCTTCTCGTAAAACTCATTGTAATTGGGGAGATAGGTCTTGGGGATGACACCCAGGATTTTGCCTTTCTGGATTACGATGCCACAGTTGAGCAACAGGTCACCCGCTACAACAGGAGCACCCACAATGCAGATGATGCCCAACTGGCGGGTGAAATCGAGCAAAGCCATCACGCAACTCTCTGCTGCATCCAGGAGTATCTGTTCACGGAAGAGGTCTTGGCACGTATAGCCCGTGACGCACAGCTCGGGGAACACAATAATCTCAACCCCACGCCCTTCTGCCTGGGCTATCATTGTCTCTATCTCCTTTGTGTTATACACACAATCGGCCACCTTCACGGATGGCACGGCCGAGGCCACTTTGATAAATCCGTACTTCATCTTGCTAATAACCTGCTCCTTTCACCAGAAAACATTTCACCAGAAAACATTAATGTTTTGCAAAGTTAGCCAATTATTCTTAAATTTCCAAATAAAAACGCATTCTTGCAAAAAAAACATATACTCTTGCACAAATAGAAAACAAATACATGAAAAACAAAGAGCTATCAGTGGTCAAATGATAGAGATCTCTGCAAACTACAGGATTTAAAAACATCAGAAGACGTGATATAGCAAAGAGTGAACATAAAGGGACGTAAAATATCAGGACAAACCGCCTCCGGAGAATCGCTTGAAAGCATTCGCGACTATTTTTGCCCCAAATATATGATTTTTCGAGGATTTTACATAAACTGCTGATAATCGGAACGATAAATCAAAATAAACCCCAAGAACATTTTCTGAGGCCCTATCGTTTCTGAAAAAGGTATCGAATCGTACTTCGATTAGTATCCATTCGCACCTCGATTAGATACTAATCACACCTCAATTAGGCATCAATTGTGGTACGAAATGATGCTTTTTTTCAAACAATAACGGACAAATTGACCGTTTTCCACCATTTCAACAGAATTTAATCGAACAAAAACTGCTTTTTCTTCTCCAGATGGCCAGCCATAGAAGTATTGGATTTTTCAGAATTTCAAGGACAAACAGACTACTCGTTTCGATGGTAGACATCAAGCAGTCCATTTTTTAACACGAAACGGACGTTCTTCTCTTAATTTTTCATAACTTTGCGGATGTGTCCTGATTCATGCATCAAACGTGAAGGCAGGAACACCAGAACCATCAACGAAACCATGCTGAAATAACAGTCCATGAACATGAAAAGAATCAGTGAACCATGCCTAAAGTAATTCTCTGCTTAGGAAGCAACAAGGATCCGCAGCGCCATATCGAAGCGGCGAAAGACTTGTTGCGCCACACTGTAGGCGCCATCCGGTTCAGTCCATCGCTATGGACGGAGCCCATAGGCAACAAACACCAAGACTGCCTTTATCTCAACTGCTTGGCAGAAGGAGAAACCGACATGGACTACCCTACCCTACACAAGGCGCTAAAGGACCTGGAGCACCGCCTCGGCTCCACCCCACACGAACGCGAGAAGGGAATCGTACGAATCGATGTCGACATTCTCAAAGTCGGTAGCCAACGCTATAACACAGACGACTGGGAGCGCAACTACATCAAGACCCTCTTGGCCGAGTTGTGACTGTCGCTTGCCCACGCCCTTCCATCACATGAAAGCGCCTCCTTTTGCAGCACTCATGAGCCGCTGCAAAAGGAGGCACTTTTATATTTTGAAAATCGGGATGTCCGACCACCTATCGCGCCATCAGGAACGACTTGAAGGCCGCAAAGTCATTGGCCATGGCCTCGCTTTGCTTCTTGCCCCGCATAAAGGCTTGCAAGCGCTCGGGGATGGCAATGGCGGTGCCGAGAATATCGTCCACCTTCTCCTTGAACTTAGCCGGGTGCGCCGTTTCCAAAAACACACCCACCTCACCGGGCTTCAGCTGCTCCTTGAGTGCACGCCATCCACATGCGCCATGGGGATCGAGCACATAGCCTGTGGTCTCATGGCACAAGCGCATGGACTCACGGATGAGATCATCGCTGTAAGTAGCACCGCTTATGTCTCCTTTGATGTCTGCCCAACTGTCAGAATAGAGATCCAGTATACGTGCGAAGTTGCTGGGGGCACCTACATCCATGGCGTTGGCCAGCGTCTGCCGACTGGGCTGAGGATGATATTCACCTGTCTGCAGATACTGGAAGAAGATGTCGTTGGCATTGTTGGCCGCCACAAACGACTTTACGGGCAGTCCCATGCGCTTGGCAAACAAGCCCGCAGTGATGTTGCCGAAGTTGCCACTCGGCACACACACGACCATATTGGACGGCGTTGCCACAGCCTTCATGCGTTTCAACTGTGCGTATGCATTGAAATAATAGAACGCCTGTGGCAGGAAGCGGGCTACATTGATGGAGTTGGCTGAGGTGAGCGTCATGTGCTCATTGAGCTCAGGATCCATGAACGCCTGCTTGACCAGCGCCTGACAGTCGTCGAACACGCCGTCCACTTCCAGCGCCGTGATGTTCTGCCCCAGCGTGGTGAACTGGCTCTCCTGAATCCGGCTCACCTTGCCCTTGGGATAGAGCACATATACATGGATGCCCTTCACACCCAAGAAGCCATTGGCCACGGCCGACCCCGTGTCGCCACTGGTGGCCACCAGCACGTTCACATCGCCTGCGGCTGAAGGCTGGCTCGCGCGGTCCTTGCCGATGAAATATTGCAGAAGGCGAGCCATGAACCGGGCACCCACATCCTTGAACGCCAACGTTGGGCCATGGAAGAGTTCCAGACTGTAAATGTCATCCTCCACAGGATGGAGAGGCGTCTCAAAGGAAAGCGTATCGTAAACAATGCGACGGAGCGACGCGTCGTCCACGTCGCCGCCGAAGAAAGTGCGTGCCACCTCGAGCGAAAGTTCCTGAAACGTCAACTGGTCGATATGCTCAAAAAAGTCGCTGGGCAATTTCTGGATGCATTCGGGCATGTACAAGCCCTTGTCGGGGGCAAGCCCACGCTCCACTGCCTCACGCAACGTGGCCTTGGGGGCTTGGCCATTGGTACTGTAGTACATCATGGTAATCGTGTTTTATCCTATTTCCATAAACTTATTCATAAATTCCGTCAAGTGCAACAATCCGTAGGATCCGCTGACACACGCCACCTCGTCGTAGACCTGCACCTCATCGGGCTCAATGCCCGGATACCATATGAGAAACGGCACGGGTTCCTTCACATGGGTACGAACCTCCACGGGAGTGGGATGATCAGGCATCACGGCGATGCAGACCGGCTCGTCCCATGTCTTCACCTCATTATAGATGGGTTCCACAATGCGGTGGTCCAGATACTCGATGGTGCGCAATTTCAAGTCGAGATCGCCATCATGGCCTGCCTCATCGCTGGCCTCTAGATGGAGAAACACGAAATCCTGCTTTCTCAGCGCGTCAATGGCAGCCTCGGCCTTACCCTCATAATTAGTATCAGACAAGCCTGTGGCGCCGGCCACCTTCACCACATCCAGCCCTGCATAACTGCCTATGCCGCGTATCAGGTCGACGGCCGAGATGCACGACCCTGTATGAATCTGCGGATAAGTCTCTTGCAGTGTCTTCATCGACGGACGGTATCCCCCGCCCCACGGCCAAATACTGTTGGCCTTCTCCGTGCGGTTCTGGTTGAAGGGATGGGCAGCAAGCAATTCCTGGCTCCGGGATATGAGGTCGTTGAGCAGGTCGGCAGTCTGCTGGCCAGTCAAACCGTCGGTGCAGCCATGGCTATCATCCTTACGGTCAGCCCACTCCTCCTCGGGTTGCACCAGAAGGTCGGCCCATGGCTCGTTTGGATGGTCATGGGGTGGCGCACACACGATGTGCTTGTTCCCCCCGCGTACCACGAGCAGATGCCGATACTGAATGCCTGTGACAAAATGCACCCGTTCGTTGCCCAGCTTGTCGTCCAGATAACGGATAAGCACATCACCCTCGGCAGTGGTCAAATGCCCGCCATGATGGTTTTTGATAACACCGTCCTCCAGTTCTATGATGTTGCAACGCAACGCAAGATCGTCGGGACTTAGGTCATAGCCTATGCTGGCGGCCTCAAGCGGGCCACGTCCCTCGTACACCTGTCGCTGGTCGTAGCCCAAGATAGTGCTGTTGGCAACCTCTGACCCTGGCAAAAATCCGTCGGGGATGGTCATCAGCCTACCCGTCTGCCCCTTGCGCGCCAACATATCCATGTAGGGAGTGTCAGCATATTGCAACAATGTCCGTCCTCCCAAACGGGCTACCGCATGGTCTGCCATGCCGTCGCCCAAGATGATGATATGCTTCATACGCTAAACGTTGGCTATTGACATGATGTTGGCAAACACACCTGCAGCGGTGACGCTGGCCCCCGCTCCGTATCCCTGTATCTGCATGGGATAATCCTTGTAGCGTTCAGTGGTGAGCAGAATGATGTTGTTGCTGCCTTCAAGATTGTAGAACGGGTGGGTACTTGCCACAGCTTTCAGCTCCACACTGGTCTTTCCGCCATCCATCGTAGCCACAAAACGCCAACGCTTGCCCTCGGCCTCCAACTGACGGCGGCGGTGCTCGAAATCGGCGTCGAGCTGTGGCAACCGTTTCCAGAATTCATCCATCGAACCCTTGAAATACTCGTCGGGGACGAAGAGGTGCTTCTCCACACCTTCCTGCTCGACATGATAGCCCGCCTCGCGCGTCAGAATGACAAGCTTGCGGATGACATCGGTGCCGCTCAAGTCCACACGCGGATCAGGTTCAGAGTAGCCATACTCCTTGGCCAGACGAACCGTCTCGGAGAAAGGCACGTCAGCAGCGATAGCATTGAAAATGAAGTTGAGCGTACCGCTGAGCACTGCCTCAATCTTCAGAATCTTGTCACCTGAGTTGCGCAGGTCGTTGATAGTTCCGATGATGGGCAGACCCGCGCCCACATTGGTCTCAAACAGGAATTTCACGCCACGCCGCATGGCGGTCTCCTTGAGATAGGCGTAATTCTCATAACTGGAGCTGGCCGCTATCTTGTTGGCCGCCACCACGCTAACGTTGTGCTCGAGGAAGGAGGCATAAAGGGCGGCAATGTCTTTCGAGGCTGTGCAATCGACAAAGACGGAGTTGAAGATGTTCATACCGAGGATGTTGTCGCGCAGCTTCTCGGGCGTGCTGGGGTCCGAAGCCTTCAACTGTTCACGATAGTTGTTGAGATCGATGCCGTCACGCGAGAAAATGGCGTTCTTGCTGCTGGCAATACCCACCACATTCAATTTAAGGCGGTTATGCTCCTTCAGTTGTTCGTATTGCTGTTTGATTTGCTCGATGAGCTTGCCTCCCACGGTGCCTACTCCACAGATGAAGAGATTGAGCACCTTGTATTCAGAAAGGAAGAACGAGTCGTGAATGACATTGAGCGACTTGCGAAGGTAACGTGAGTCTACGACGAACGAGATGTTGGTCTCCGAGGCTCCCTGCGCACACGCAATGACAGATATGCCGCTTCGTCCCAACGTGCCAAACAGTTTTCCGGCGATGCCTGGCGTATGCTTCATGTTCTCGCCCACAATAGCTATGGTAGCCAGCTGGCTCTCAGCGTGCATGGGGAACATAGCTCCGTCCTCTATCTCTGTCTCAAACTCCTTGTTGAGTACGCTTACCGCCTGGTCAGCATCTTCATCACGAACACCAATGGAGGTGCTGTTCTCCGATGATGCCTGCGACACAAGAAACACACTGATGCCATGGTCGGCCAAAGCGGTGAAGATGCGACGGTTCACACCGATGACACCCACCATCGAAAGTCCCGACACCGTGATGAGCGTCGTTCCCTTAATCGATGAAATGCCCTTGATGGCCTTAGTGTCGTTCTCCACCTTCCCCTTTATGATGGTACCACGTCCCTCGGGATTGAACGTATTCTTCACCCAAATGGGGATATTCTTGATGCACACCGGATAGATGGTGGGCGGATAGATGACCTTAGCTCCAAAATTGCAGAGCTCCATGGCTTCCACATAGCTCAGCTCGTCGATAGTGTAAGCCGAGCGGATAACCTTGGGGTCTGCGGTCATGAACCCGTCAACATCGGTCCATATCTCGAGCACATCGGCATTGAGTGCAGCTGCAATAATGGAGGCTGTGTAGTCAGAGCCGCCACGTCCGAGATTGGTGGTCTCACCCGTATCACGATCGCAAGAGATGAAGCCAGGCAAGATGGTCACGCGGGGCATCTCCTCAAAAGCGGCGCGCACCAGTGTGCCAGTGAGCACGCTGTCGAGGGTGTTCTTTCCGTGGAAGCACTCGGTCTTGATAAACTCGCGGGAGTCCATCCACATCGAACCACGCACCAATGACGATACTATGTTGGAGCTAAGACGCTCGCCGTAGCTAACGATGGCATCCTGCGTCTTACGGCTCAAGTCGCGAATGAGGAACACGCCAAAATAAATGGAACGCAACTGCTCGAACAAGGCGTCGACCTTGTTAAACAAATCTTCACGGTCTATGGTATTGGTGATGATCGTATCTATCATCTTGTGATGGCGGTCCACCATCTCTTCGAACGATGTCTTCCATGCGTCGTTACCGGCTACAGCTTGCTGCGCTGTGGAGATAAGCTTGTCGGTGATACCGCCGAGCGCACTGACGACCACAACAATCGGCTGTCGCCGCGCCTCGCTCTCCACAATGTGTTTCAGACTCAAAATACTCTTCACGGAACCTACAGATGTTCCGCCAAACTTTAAAACTTTCATTTCACTATGTGTTATTTGTAATATCCTGCCACCCCTGAAACGGACAGGGCTGTGACAGAACTTGAATGCAAAAATAGCAATAATAATTGTTTTCTCCAACGTTTTGGATAACAAATTGTCAGTCCCGTGGCAATTTCTGTAACAGACAATCGCAACCACCGGACAATTCAAGCCGAAAAGTCCCGGCTTCCCAAGGAAAAGGGAAGCCGGGACTTTTCGGCTTTTTACCACCTCACGCCTACTCGTGGGTGTAGATCCATATCACAAACAAGACAATGGCCACTGCAACTACTGTCAATACTGCAAAGAGAGCCTTGCCGAAAATTTTGGGCTCTTCCGTTAAATGCGTAGACGCTTGTCGTGTAAGGCGTAGAGCTTTAGAGT